>NZ_JBWCCN010000007.1:0-310787 GCF_056279485.1 Pseudomonas sp. TE12508
CGAGCGTCCGCACCTGTCTTTGAAATACAAAACGCCCGATGCGGTGCATCGGGCGTTAGGGTGAAACAGGTGTAAACCTATTTCAGGACTAGACACGCATTTACCGCATCAAGCCACATCCACCAACACAATCTCACTGTCCTCAATCGCCGTTACGCGCAGCACCTGCTCATTGGCAATTGCAACACCGTCTCGAGCTTGTGCACGCAAACCATTGACTTCAATGACCCCAGTGGCTGGAACCAGATAAGCCCGACGGCCGCTGTCCAGGTGATACTCCGCAGACTCCCCGGCCTTCAGATTCGCCGCCACCAGGCGCGCATCGGCGCGAATGTGCAGGCTTTGATCGTCGCCGGCCTTGCCGCTGGCCAGGGTCACGAAACCTTCGCGCTCGCCTTTGGGGAACGGCTTGGCACCCCACGACGGTGCCGAACCGGCTTCGTTGGGGATGATCCAGATCTGAAAGATCCGGGTTTCGGTCGCTTCCAGGTTGTACTCACTGTGAGCGATCCCGGTGCCGGCGCTCATGACCTGAACGTCGCCCGCTTCGGTGCGGCCCTTGTTACCGAGGTTGTCCTGGTGGGTAATAGCGCCTTCACGAACGTAGGTGATGATTTCCATATCCCGGTGCGGGTGTTGCGGGAACCCGGTGCCGGGGGCAATCACATCGTCGTTCCATACCCGCAGGTTGCCCCAGTTCATGCGTTTGGGGTCGTGGTACTCGGCGAACGAAAAGTGGTGATGGGCATCCAACCAGCCATGGTGCGCGCCGCCCAGCGAATTGAAGGGTCTGAGTTCAAGCATGATCGTCTCCTGAAAAGGTTCGTCATGGGGCAGAGCGCCTGAGCCACAGACGAGAACCGGTGGTTGATGGCGAGCATGATCTATCAGGCACCCATCGATAAAAAGCGTAAAAAATGCCTCAATACAATCGAATTAGTTGATATCAAATAACCTCGAAATATTCTCATCCAGCCTTCACTTCATCGCATAAGCCAATGACCTGTAAGCATTTCACTAGAACTCAGCGGCAAATGCAGACACCATAGCCCTCAACAGCCTCACACCCTGGAGTCCGTCCGCGTGCCGCAACACACCCCCGATCTTCCTCCCGAACTTCGCCCTTTGGCCGAGATGCCTTTGTTCAAGCGCCTGGCCGCCCGGTTCTTTGGCCACGGCCTTACCCGTCTGCGCGCGCAACACCGTGCATCCTGGCTGCACGGCCAAGCCGACGGTTTTCGCAGCGGCCACAGCGCCGGGGTGGATTACGGCTATAAGGAAGGCAAACTCGAGGGGCTGGAGGAAGGTCGGCAGGTTCTGTTGATTCGCGACTCACGCTCAACCGAACATCGACCGCCCAACGTCGATGACAATCTGTTTGACGATTGGCGGCTGCCATTGAGTGCAGAGCTGAAGAAGCGCATGAAGGCCGACGTGGCGCGGCTGTTGCCCGCGCATGCCCAGCCGAGCGCTGCCCAGTGGAAGATGATTTTCAGCGACACACCGTCGACCTCGGTGATCGCCGGGGCGGGCGCGGGCAAATCGACCACCCTGGTGCTGCGAATTCTGCTGCTCAGCCATTACCTGGGGTTTGAATTGAGCTCGATGACCGTGGTGACCTTCACCCGCGAATCGCGCAAGGACTTCATCAACAAACTGATCGAATTGTTTGCAGTCTGGGGCCGGGGAATTAGCCTTAAGGAAGCGCGCGATCTGGTGCGTACGTTCCACTCACGCATCCTGCCGATGGTCCGCAGCTTGCCAGGTTTCGAGCGGCTGCAAGCCTTCGAAAACCTCAGTCACCGCGTGCAAGGCGGCGATGAGGAGGTCGACAGCAACCCCTTCGACCTGCGCATCAACGATGCCCAGCGCCAGCAACTCAACGCCTGCTATCACAGCCTGCACACCCGCGATGAGCGTTTTCGCGAGTTGATCAAGCCTTTGTCTCGTCATGCCTTGCAGCTCAAGGAGCTGGAGCGTGATCACCCGGACGTGCAGAAACGCATGGCGGTGACTGAACTCGCCGCCAAGCGCGATGAAGAACTGTGCGACACAATCGAAGACCTATGGTTTCGCGCCGGCGCCTGGCCGATCAAGGGCATCGAACCGAATCGTCAGACCTTCGACATCAACGGCTCGACCTTTCATTGCCACGGCTATATTCCGACGCTGGATGCCTGGGTGGTGCTGGGGTTCGATCCTCGGGAAAACCCTCAGGTCAGCCGGCCGAATGCCAAACTTTCGGTGCGCGCAGAGTGGGCGGTAAAGCGCACCCTGTTTCAAGCTTTCTGTCGTAAGCCTTTGATATGGCTGGACAGTTATGAGTCTTCAAAGCGTGTTTTGGCATCCCTTGGCGCAGACGCCAGCGCCGGGCCGGGCTTCGATTACAAGGTCAAGGGCGAGCTCGGCTCCGCGCCGTTGCTGGACTGTTTTGTCGCGGCGGCCGGGTTTATTGAAAACCTCGGCCTGGATGTGCCGAATGCTGTGGGCCAGATGAGTTTCGCCAAGGATGACCCGGACCGATTCTTCTTCGAGGCCCTGAGCCTGTTCTGGCGGGCGCTGGAAGATCATCTGCTGGATCAATCGCCGCCGGTGATGACCTACAACCGGATGTTCGCCTTGTTCAGTGAACATTCACCGGAGAATCTCAAGCTGCTGAGCGATGAGCTGCTCAGGCCAATGTCGCATTTGATGATCGACGAATTTCAGGACGTGTCACCGCAGATCGTTTCGTGGATTCGCGCCAGCCTGGCGGAGATCCGCAGTCGCGGACCGGCCATGCATGTGAGGCGCGGCGCGCAACGTTCGTCATTGCTTTGTGTCGGTGATGACTGGCAGTCCATCTATGGCTGGCGCGGCAGTTCGCCGACTTACTTCATGGAGTTCAACAAGGAATTCCCGTCGCCGAGCACGACCAAAGTGATGCTCAGTGACAACTACCGTAGCCATCAGCACATCATCGACGCGGCGGAGCATATTGTCCGCGCGGCACCAGCGATTGCCGGCAAGAAGGCCAAGGCCAGCGGTGAGCCCAAGGCGCTGCTGCCGGTGAATGTTCTCGACCGGGATGACCAGGGCATGGCCCAGCGCCTGATCGAGCACTATAGAAAGGGTGATTCAATCTTGATGCTTTATCGAAAAAGCAGCGATAAGTCATTGATTGAAGAGCATATTCAGTCTGTAGTTAATGTAGATTCTAGCTTGCCATACGACGCTCGACGGCTCAAACAACTGACCTATCACAGCGCCAAGGGTCTGCAGGCTGATGCGGTATTTCTGCTGGGCGATTGTCAGCACCTGACCAGTTCACCCTACAAGAACCAGGTCTATCGCATGGCCGGACTCGGCAAGGCCGGCGACAGCGAAGCTTACGACAGTGCACAGAAAGACGAGATCCTGCGACTGGCCTACGTGGGCATCACCCGGGCCGTGAGCCATTGCTACTGGTATGTCGATGGCCAGGATACCTCGGCTGCGAATATGCCCAAGGCCTCCGACCGGATCGGCAAGGGCAAGGCGTTCTTTGTCGATCATCGTCAGGGGAAAGTGCCGGCCTGACTTTCAAGAGAGTCTTGAGCAGAAAACCTGTGGCGAGGGAGCTTGCTCCCGCTTGAGTGCGCAGCACTCATAAAAAATCGGCAATGGTTCTCAGATTTTTGGGGCCGCTACGCAGCCCAACGCGAGCAAGCTCGCTCGCCACAGGGATGCTACCGACTGGCTGCGAAAAGTTGCGGGGGGCGCAATCCCGGCCTATGGTCCAAAGCGAGGCTTTGCTTGCGACTGGCGCGCAATGATTCGCCGCAGGTCGCTGTCCATCCAGTGCGGATACATGCAGCGAGGTGACGACATGCCGAATGACTCCCGTCCCGCCGTGCTCGAACTGATCGGCAATACGCCGCTGGTGCGTATCAGCCGCTTCGATACCGGCCCATGCACACTGTTTCTCAAACTCGAATCACAGAACCCCGGCGGTTCGATCAAGGACCGCATCGGCCTGGCGATGATCGACACCGCCGAGCGCGATGGTCGCCTGCGCCCCGGAGGCACCATCGTCGAGGCCACCGCCGGCAACACCGGCCTGGGCCTGGCCCTGGTCGGCCGGGCCAAGGGCTATCGGGTGGTGTTGGTGGTGCCGGACAAGATGTCCACCGAGAAGGTTCTGCACCTCAAGGCCATGGGCGCCGAGGTGCACATCACCCGTTCCGATGTCGGCAAAGGTCATCCCGATTATTACCAGGACGTCGCTGCGCGGTTGGCGCGGGACATTCCCGACGCATTCTTCGCCGATCAGTTCAACAACCCGGCCAACCCGCTGGCCCACGAGTGCAGCACCGCGCCGGAGATCTGGGCGCAGACCCAGCATGATGTGGATGCCATCGTCGTCGGTGTCGGTTCGGCCGGCACGCTGACCGGACTGACCCGTTTCTTTCAGCGCGTACAACCGAACCTGGAAATGGTGCTGGCCGATCCGGTCGGCTCGGTGATGGCCGAATACAGTCGCAGCGGCACCCTTGGTACGCCCGGTTCCTGGGCGGTGGAGGGCATTGGCGAAGACTTCATTCCATCGATTGCCGACCTGTCCAGCGTGCGTAAGGCTTACTCGATCAGCGACGAAGAAAGCTTCGATCATGCCCGCCAACTGCTGCGCGCAGAAGGCATTCTCGGCGGCTCTTCGACCGGTACATTGCTCGCTGCGGCACTGCGTTACTGCCGCGAACAAACCGAGCCGAAGCGGGTGGTCAGTTTCGTCTGCGACACCGGCACCCGTTACCTGTCGAAGGTCTATAACGACCAGTGGATGAACGACCAAGGGCTGCTTGCGCGCAAACGCTATGGTGACTTGCGTGACCTGATCGCGCGGCGCTTCGAGGATGGCCGGGTGGTTAGCGTGGGGCCGGACGACACCTTGCTCACGGCGTTCCAGCGCATGCGCCTGGCGGATGTATCGCAACTGCCGGTGCTGGTGGATGGGCAGCGGCTGGTCGGGGTCATCGACGAGTCCGACATTCTGTTTGGCGTGCACGAAGACGCTACGCACTTTCGCATGACCGTGACCAGCGCGATGACCGACAAGCTCGAAACCCTGCCTCCCGGCGCCAGTCTTGCTGAGCTGGAGGCGGTGCTCGATCGTGGGTTGGTGGCGATCATCGCCGACACTTCGGGCTTCCACGGCCTGATTACTCGCGTCGACATGCTCAATCACTTGCGGAGATCCCTCGCATGAGTCAGCACGATGAAACCGCCGCGCCACGCGGATTTGCCACCCGTGTGATCCATGCCGGACAAACACCGGACCCTTCCACCGGGGCGCTGATGCCGCCGATCTACGCCAACTCCACCTATCTGCAACAGAGCCCCGGTGTGCATAAGGGTTTCGATTACGGGCGTTCGCACAACCCGACGCGCTTTGCGTTGGAGCGTTGCGTGGCGGACCTCGAGGGCGGTACTCGGGCCTTCGCCTTCGCTTCCGGGCTGGCGGCGATCGCCAACGTGCTCGAACTGCTCGACGTCGGCGCCCATATCGTCTCCGGCAATGACCTGTACGGCGGTACATTCCGGCTGTTCGACAAGGTGCGACGGCGCAGTGCCGGGCATCGTTTCAGTTTTGTTGATCTGACTGATCTGGCGGCCTTCGAAGCGGCGCTGCAGGACGACACGCGGATGGTCTGGGTCGAGACGCCGAGCAATCCTTTACTGAGCCTCACGGATCTCGACGCCGTCGCGCGTATCTGTCGTCAGCGAGGCATCATCTGTGTGGCCGACAATACCTTCGCCAGCCCGTGGATACAGCGGCCGTTGGAGTTGGGTTTCGACATCGTGCTGCACTCGACGACCAAGTACCTGAACGGTCACTCCGACGTGATCGGCGGCATCGCGGTAGTCGGGCAAAACGCAGAGCTGGCCGAGCGGCTGGGTTTTCTGCAGAACGCGGTGGGGGCTATCGCCGGGCCGTTCGACGCTTTTCTCACATTACGCGGTGTGAAGACCCTGGCGCTGCGCATGGAACGCCACTGCAGCAACGCGCTGGAGCTGGCGCAATGGCTGCAGCGTCAGCCGCAGGTGGCGCGCGTTTACTATCCAGGCCTACCATCACACCCGCAGCACGAACTGGCGCGACGGCAGATGCGTGGATTCGGCGGCATGATTTCCCTCGACCTGAACAGTGATCTGGCGGGTGCCAAGCGTTTCCTTGAGAGTGTGCGAATTTTCGCCCTGGCTGAGAGCCTGGGCGGGGTGGAAAGCCTGATCGAGCACCCGGCGATCATGACCCATGCCAGCATCCCCGTCGAAACCCGGGCACAACTCGGCATCGGCGATGCGCTGGTGCGTTTGTCAGTGGGGGTTGAGGATGTCGAAGACCTGCGTGCCGATCTGGCTCAGGCGCTGATGCGGATCGGTTAAACGCAATCCATGTGGGAGCGGGCTGGTGTGGCGAGGGGGCTTGCCCCCGTTGGGACGCGTAGCGGCCCCAAAAAAAACCACCACGTCTCTTCAGGTAAAACGCATCAACCGGTTTTGCGACTGCTTCGCAGCCGAACGGGGGCAAGCCCCCTCGCCACAGGCAAGCTCTCTAGCCACAGGCCGCTCCCACAGGTTTTGTGGAACGCCGACCATCAGGCATAACTCCTGAGGGCCTCCGGCGGAATGAACGCCTCCAGCTCATCTTCCACAGCTTCAATGATTCGTTCTACATCCGCCGCATTCATGACCGTTGCGCAAGGAATGCCGGCAATGGCGATCATGGTTTCGCCACTGGCGCGGTCGAACAGCCGCGCAACCATACTGCCCGGCGCATCCATGGTCGCTTCGAAACCCATGGGATGAAAATGCCAGCGCATCAGCTGGCAGGCATTTGGAAAAGTGACTTTGCTGAAGGAACCTTTATTCATGTGTTGCCCACCTTAATCATCGAGCGCTTCCTTTAGCTCATGTCAGGAGGGAAGAACCTTCAATGGCTCAACCGGTGACTGTCTTTAAAAGTAGCATCCGGATGTGAAAGTCATGTGGATTTTTTCAGTCCGTTTAGCGATTGGTTCATTTTTTTTTGACGCAGATCATGAGACACCGATTTTGTGGCGAAAGGCCAATATTACCGGGGCATTCCACGGGGCCATTGAAGCCTGGCGAGAACTTCGGCAAGCTCGGTTTTTTCTCATTGAGTCCTTTATGCACGCCGATGATGATGCTCCGTTGCAAACCCAGGCCACGGGCGAGACGGTCATGCGTTACCACCTGCGCTGGAAACACCGGGATCTGGACGGCGTCATGGCGCTTTATCACCCGGACGTTCAGTACAACGATTTTTTCCAGAATCGCATAATGGGGCTGGATGAATTGCGCGAGTATGTGCGCGACAGCATGCCCCGCGATCCGGATGAAGCCCTGGAGCATTCAGACCGTATTCGTCTGGACGACGACACGGCGTTCATTCAGTACCGCATCACCCTTCGCGGCGGCGAGGGGCTGGTGTCGTTTCGGACCAGCGAGGCGATTACCGTACGTGACGGGCTGATCTGGCGGGTCAATGAATACGCCACGCTCGTGCATGAGCAAGCGACCGACAAGGCCGCGCGCAACCTGCGCCCGGCGGTCAGTCGACTCGGGCTGTCACCGCGGCAGCTGAGTTTCATGGCCGAAGATTTGCAGCAGTACTTCCAGCGCCAGCAACCTTATCTGGATCCTGAACTCGACCTGCAACGGGTGGCGAAGGAGTGCGGGTACAGCCGCAATCAGATTTCTTACCTGCTGAATCAGGTGCTCGGCCAAAGCTTCTACCGTTACGTCAATCAGGCGCGGCTGCAGCATTTGCTTGCGGCACTGGACGCCGCCACACCGCCACTGCGTATCGACGAACTGGCCTTCGCGGCGGGCTTCAATTCGTTGTCGGCGTTTTACAGCTGTTTTCGCCGACACACCGGTATGTCGCCCAAGGCTTACGCCAAACAAATTTCTTTGCGTGCACGCGCGCAAGACAATCCCTGAGCCCGCGCACTAGGATCGACGCCATCGAAGTTTTCAGTGGCGGAGTTTTGCATGTCGGCGTGGCGCACGATCAGTTTATGGATGGATCAACTCGACGAGCCGTTGATGGCGCGCCCGGCGCTGGAACAAGATCTGGACGTCGACGTGGCCATCATTGGCGCCGGGTACACCGGGCTCTGGACGGCGTATTACCTCAAGCGCCTGGCACCGGAGCTGGACATTGCCATCGTCGAAGCCCAAACCGCCGGTTTTGGTGCTTCGGGCCGTAACGGCGGTTGGCTGATGGGCAACCTGCTGGGCGAAGATCGCTTACTCGCCGATTTACCGGCCGAACAGCGCCGCGCCTCTTTCGAACTGCTGCACGGTATCCCTGATGAAGTAGCGATCGTGCTCGAACGAGAAGGCATCGACTGCGATTATCGCAAAGGCGGGGTGCTTTACTGTGCTGCGCGTTATCCAGAGCAGGAAGCCAGCCTGCGCCATTATCTGGACACGCTCTACCACCAAGGACTGACCGAAAGCGACTACCGCTGGCTCAGTCCCGAGCAATTGGCGCAACAGATCAGAATTGCCAAGCCTTATGGCGGTATCTATGCACCGCACGTCGCAACCCTTCACCCGGCAAAGTTGGTCCGAGGTCTGGCACGGACGGTGGAGCGCATGGGGGTCAACATTTATGAGAACAGCCCGGTCATTCAATGGCAGTCGGGCAGTTTGCGCACGGCCAAGGCTCAGGTTCGCAGCCGCTGGATCGTGCCGGCGGTAGAAGGGTATGCGGCCACATTGCCACCGTTGGACCGTTATCAGTTGCCGGTCCAGAGTTTGCTGGTGGCGACCGAACCGCTGTCCGCCGCGACCTGGGACGAAATCGGCCTCAGCCACGGTCAGGCCTTTAGTGAAAGCAGCCGACAAGTCACCTATGGCCAGCGCACGGCGGATAACCGCTTGGTATTTGGCGCCCGAGGTGGCTATCAATTTGCAGGCAAGTTGCGCCATGACTTCGACCTGACCACCAGCGAAATAGAGTTGCGGCGCTACCTGTTCAGCGAACTTTTTCCGCAGCTCAAGAACGTCAGAATTACCCATGCCTGGGGCGGCAACCTGGGTATGGCCCGGCGCTTCAAGCCGCACATGCTCTGCGATCAGGCCAGCGGCATCGCCTTGTCCGGCGGTTATGGCGGGGAGGGCGTCGGTGCCAGCAACCTCGGCGGGCGGACGCTGGCCGACCTGATTCTTCAGCGCGACACCGATTTGGTCCGCCAGCCGTGGGTCATTCGTCAGGGTGGTCTCGACGCGCTCAAAGCCTGGGAGCCCGAGCCCTGCCGCTGGCTGGGCTACAACGCGATCATCCGCAGCTTCGTCCACGAAGACCAGACCCTGGCCAACCCGACTACCGCGCCCTGGCGTCGCAAACTGGCCAGTCGGGTCGCGGGGTTCATGGAAGGTTTCATGCACTGAACGGCATTTTTCTCAATCGACAGGTACTCCCCCCATGCCAATCACTCACTTCAAGAACACCGCAACCCTGACACTGGAAGAGTCGACTCCGGTAGCCGTGCCATTGGGCGCGCCAGTGGCGGTGGCCTCGACCACCAGCGTCGAACGCGACGATGGTGTCGAAACCGGCGTCTGGGAATGCACGCCCGGCCGCTGGCGCCGGCAGATCGTTGCCCAGGAATTCTGTCACTTCATTCAGGGCCGCTGCACCTTCACTCCGGACGACGGTGAAACCCTCTACATAGAAGCCGGCGATGCACTGATGTTGCCAGCCAACAGCCTCGGCATCTGGGACATCCAGGAAACCGTGCGCAAGACCTACGTTTTGATTTTTTGATCTTCTGATTGCCTGCCAACAACAACTCATACAGGAATCGCCCCATGATCCGAAAGACACTGACGCTTGCTCCACTGGCGCTCGTCGCGACCTTCAGCCAGGCCGCCGAGACCGTGAAAATCTACAACTGGTCGGACTACATCGCCCCGGACACCACCAAGAACTTCCAGAAAGAAACCGGCATCGCCTTCAGTTACGACGTCTTCGACAGCAACGAAACCCTTGATGGCAAGTTGATGACCGGCACATCCGGGTATGACGTGGTGTTCCCGTCCAACCACTTCATGGCCCGACAGATTGAGGGTGGGGCCCTGAAAAAACTCGACAAGAGTCAGTTGCCCAACTGGAAAAACCTCAACCCGGTGTTGCTCAAGACGTTGCAGGCCAATGACCCGGGCAACGAGCATGGCTTCCCGTATTTGTGGGGCAGCACCGGCATTGGCTACAACGTAGCCAAGGTCAAGGCAGTGTTGGGCGACAACGCACCGGTGGACTCCTGGGACCTGATCTTCAAACCCGAGAACATGGCAAAGCTGCAAAAGTGCGGCGTCGCCATTCTCGACAACGGCCCCGAACTGTTGCCGGCGGCGCTGAACTACCTGGGGCTGCCGCATCACAGCAAGAACCCCGAGGACTATAAAAAGGCAGAAGCGCTGCTGATGAAAGTCCGGCCCTATGTCAGCTATTTCCACTCATCCAAATACACCAGCGACCTGGCCAACGGTGACATCTGCGTGGCCGTCGGTTTCTCTGGCGACATTATCCAGGCGGAAAACCGCGCCAAGGAAGCCAGGAATGGTGTCGACATTGGCTATTCAATCCCCAAGGAAGGCGCCGCCATCTGGTTTGACATGGTCGCCATGCCCGCCGACGCCCCGGACGAGAAGGCCGGCTACGCCTTCATGAACTACCTGCTGCGTCCCGATGTCATGGCTGGCATCAGCAACTACGTGCACTACGCCAACGGCAACGAACAGGCCGACAGCCTGATCGACCCGGCCATCAAGAGCGACACCAAGGTTTATCCGAGCCCGGAAATGATGGGCAAATTGTTTGCGCTGGAGGCGATGCCGTTGAACATTGACCGGGTGCGGACGCGGGTGTGGAACAAGATTCGTACGGGTAGCTGAGTCGATTTCTCGCGTGGTCACGGAGCTCTGTCCCTGGCCACTGCTACAACTAACTGAGTGTTTAATTTGCTTGATAGCAATACACTGGCACTTATATTAATAAGTCCGAAAAAATGCGAACTCATCTACAGAAAAACAACTTACCCATATTTAATATTTAAATAGCAAATTGTCGGACAATCCGGCTAAAACCTTCAACTACAAACTATATTTCGACAGCGCACGCATTGTTTACTGGAGTTCGCCGGAATCACTCAATTTGACGTCAAAAAAAATGTAGACGTTTGATTTCGAATTGTGTCAGTTTTTATACGCCTTCATTGGGCGAGTGATAGGACGATCTCGCCAGAGATTGTCGTATCGGACAAAAACTGTTCCATTACTAAACAAGGAAGTGTGTTTATGTCGAAAGTAAAAGACAACGCTATTGATCTTGCCGAACAGGCCTTTGCGCCATTGCAAGCGCTGGCTGCACCCAGTTCCGCCTACAACCAGATCGATAGTTTCAGCCATCAGTATGATCGGGGTGGCAATCTCACGGTCAATGGCAAACCCTCCTTCTCCGTCGACGAGGCTGCTACCCAGCTGCTGCGTGACGGCGCTGCCTACCAGGACAAGGACGGCAGCGGCAAAATCGAACTCACCTACACGTTCCTGACCTCGGCCTCATCGAGCACCATGAACAAGCACGGCATCACCGGGTTCAGTCAGTTCAGCGCGCAACAGAAAGCACAGGCCGCACTCGCCATGCAATCCTGGGCCGACGTGGCCAATGTCACCTTCACCGAGAAGTCCTCCGGCGGTGACGGTCACATGACGTTCGGAAACTACAGTGGTGGTCAGGATGGCGCGGCAGCATTCGCCTACTTGCCAGGCACCGGTGCAGGTTATGACGGTACTTCGTGGTATCTGACGGGCAGTGGCTATAACGTCAACAAGACGCCAGATCTGAACAACTACGGCCGTCAGACCCTGACCCACGAAATCGGTCACTCTCTGGGCCTGGCTCACCCTGGCGACTACAACGCTGGTGAAGGCGCACCGACCTACAATGACGCGACCTACGGCGAAGACACCCGCGGTTACAGCGTCATGAGTTACTGGAGCGAGAGCAATACCGACCAGAACTTCAGCAAGGGCGGTGTGGAAGCCTATGCGTCCGGCCCGCTGATGGACGATATCGCCGCCATCCAGAAACTCTACGGTGCCAACACCACTACCCGTACCGGTGATACCACCTACGGCTTCAACTCCAACGCCGGTCGCGACTTCCTGAGCGCGTCTTCGTCGTCGGACAAAGTCGTGTTCTCGGTCTGGGATGCGGGCGGCAAGGACACCCTGGATTTCTCCGGTTTTACCCAAAACCAGAAGATCAACCTCAATGAAGCCTCGTTCTCCGATGTTGGCGGCATGGTGGGCAACGTGTCCATTGCCAAGGGTGTCACCGTCGAGAACGCGATTGGCGGTTCGGGTAGCGACCTGCTGATCGGTAACAGCGTGGCCAACGAGTTGAAGGGCGGTGCCGGCAACGACATCCTCTTCGGCGCGGGCGGTTCGGACAAACTGTGGGGTGGTTCGGGTTCGGACACCTTTGTGTTCGCGGCCAGCAGCGACTCCAAGCCAGGTGCCGTCGACCAGATCCTCGACTTTGTCAGTGGCCTGGACAAGATCGACCTGACCGGCATCACCAAAGGCGCGGGCCTGCATTTCGTGAACTCGTTCACCGGTGCGGCAGGCGATGCAGTGTTGACCACTTCGGGCGGTAACAGCCTGTTGTCGGTGGACTTCTCCGGGCACGGAGTGGCTGACTTCCTGGTCAGCACCGTTGGCCAGGCGGCGTTCTCGGACATCGTGGCCTGATTCAAGGCAAAAAGGAGGGCGGCGCTTGAGGCGCCGCTCTCTGTCCCTTGAACGGTAAGTGTTATGAGTAAGGCTACAACCCAGAGTAAAACGCCCTATGATCCAGAACGCTTTTACTTACAAAGCAACCGCGTGGCTGTTGGCGACGCTGATGATGTTTCTTGGAGAGGTAGCCATGGCAAGCAGTCTGAAATTAGCCGACCCGTCGGAACTCGCCGGGAAATGGCAGGCCACCTTGAATACCGCGCAAGACTCCCCCGAGTCCCAGGCACTGCAGGACAAACCGTCGAATGTTTGCACGATCGAGTTCAATTTGAACCAGACCCTGGGCGAGGGGGCCGACTGCCTCGGCGCCTGGCTGAACGATTCGGCGATTGGCTGGTTCCCGGAACCGGATGGCATTACCGTGACCGGTAAAGAAGGCTCAAGAATTGTGTTTTTCAGCCGACAGCGTGAGGGGCTTTATAAAAGCACCTTGAAGTCAGGTCTGATCATTACGCTCGAGCGCACTGCGCATTAAGTGAAAAATGTCGGACAGGCGCCAGGCGCTGAATATAAAGCTTGTTATTGCCGTTATAAGCAGCCGATCAATAACAGGAATTCTTTGAAGAACCCAAAGAGTTGTTATTAGTGTGTAAGCGATAACCGGCAAAAAGAATGTCTCGGCCATGTGCGGACAGTTAATTGGAACCTCGTCAAGTAAGGCGAGGATTAATACCTCAGGAAAAACCAATGAAGATGGCGAAGAGCCCGGCCACCGCACCGTTATTCAAGGCACTGGGCGACTATAAGAGCATCCTGATCAGCGTCGGGTGTTTTACCGCACTGATTAACGTGCTGATGTTGGTCCCATCGATTTATATGCTGCAGGTCTATGACCGGGTACTGTCTTCGCAAAACGAAACCACCTTGGCAATGTTGTCGTTGATGGTGGTCGGGTTCTTCGCTTTTATCGGTTTGCTGGAGATCGTGCGCAGCTTCATTGTTATCCGTATCGGCAGCCAACTGGAGCGCCGCTTCAACCTGCGGGTGTATCAAGCCGCTTTCGAGCGCAACCTGTTCAAGGGCGAGGGCAACGCGGGGCAATCCCTGGGCGACTTGACCCATATTCGCCAATTCGTCACCGGCCCGGCGCTGTTTGCCTTCTTCGACGCACCGTGGTTTCCGGTGTATCTGTTTGTGATCTTTCTGTTCAACGTCTGGCTCGGCGTATTGGCCACCGCGGGCGCGGTACTGCTGATCGGGCTGGCCTGCCTCAACGAGGCCATGACCAAAAAGCCTTTGGGCGAAGCCGCGGGGTTTTCCCAAAGATCCAGCCAACTGGCCACCAGTCACCTGCACAACGCCGAAACCATTCAGGCCATGGGCATGCTCGGTGTCTTGCGCAAGCGCTGGTTCCAGGTGCACTCGCGTTTTCTCGGCTTGCAGAATCAGGCCAGTGACACCGGCGCGGTTATTAGCTCCCTGAGCAAAACCCTGCGCCTGTGCCTGCAATCCCTGGTGCTGGGGCTGGGCGCCTTGCTGGTGATTCAGGGTGACATGACCGCCGGGATGATGATCGCCGGTTCCATCTTGATGGGCCGGGTACTGAGCCCCATCGATCAGTTGATCGCTGTATGGAAACAGTGGAGCGGCGCAAAACTCGCTTACCGCCGTCTCGACGCCTTGCTGCAAGCCTACCCGCCGACTGACGAGGCCATGGCGCTGCCGGCGCCGAAAGGCCAGATCACCTTCGAGCAAGTCAGCGCCGGCCCGCCAGGGCAACGGGCAGCGACCTTGCACATGGTCAATTTCAACCTGGGCGCCG
Source organism: Pseudomonas sp. TE12508 (assembly GCF_056279485.1). Classification (NCBI taxonomy): domain Bacteria; kingdom Pseudomonadati; phylum Pseudomonadota; class Gammaproteobacteria; order Pseudomonadales; family Pseudomonadaceae; genus Pseudomonas; species Pseudomonas sp. TE12508. Next base: position 14,615 of record NZ_JBWCCN010000007.1, read on the forward strand.
GGGAAGTGCTGGGCGTGCTCGGGGCTTCCGGCTCGGGTAAATCGACCCTGGCCCGAGTGCTGGTCGGCGTCTGGCCGACGCTCGGCGGCACGGTGCGGCTCGATGGCGCGGACATTCATCGCTGGAACCGCGACGACCTCGGCCCTTACATCGGTTATCTGCCCCAGGACATCGAACTGTTCAGCGGCAGCATCGCCGAAAACATCGCCCGATTCCGTGAGGCGGATCCGCAAAAAGTCGTCGAAGCCGCGCAACAGGCTGGTGTTCATGAACTGATCCTGCGCATGCCGCAAGGCTACGACACCGTGCTTGGCGAGGACGGCAGCGGTTTGTCCGGCGGCCAGAAACAACGTGTGGCCCTGGCTCGAGCGCTGTATGGCCACCCGAGCCTGGTGGTGCTGGATGAACCGAACTCCAACCTCGACACCGTCGGCGAAGCGGCATTGGCCGGCGCTATCGCGCAAATGAAAGCCCGGGGCACCAGCGTGATTCTGGTTACCCATCGCTCTTCGGCCCTGGCCCAGGCCGACAAATTGCTGGTGCTCAACGAAGGTCGCTTGCAGGCCTTCGGCCCAAGCCAGGAAGTGCTCAAGGCGCTGTCCGGCGCTCAGGAGCAGCAACGTGAAAAACCTGCACAGGCACCGGGCGGGCTCAGCATGAGCCGGCAGTATCAGCCCACGACAAGGAATTCGGGTGTATGAGCAGCACACGCATGAACGACGACAGCGAAGCGACGATGGAACACGACTACATCGCCGAACGCCCTGAGCGCGACGCGCGTTTCTTCGCCCGCATGGGCTGGATTCTGGCGATTGTCGGTGCTGGCAGTTTCTTCACGTGGGCGAGCCTCGCGCCGCTCGATCAAGGCATTCCGGTGCAGGGGACCGTGGTGGTCTCGGGCAAGCGAAAAGCCGTGCAATCGATGAGCAGCGGCGTGGTCAGCCAGATTCTGGTGCGCGAAGGGCAGGTGGTGAAGCAGGGCCAGCCGCTGTTCCGCCTCGACCAGACTCAGGTCGCGGCCGACGTGCAATCGCTGCAAGCGCAGTACCGCATGGCGTGGGCCAGCCTGGCACGCTGGCAGAGTGAGCGGGACAACCTCAAACAGGTGAATTTCCCCGCCGAACTGAGCAACGATCCTGACCCGCGTCTGGCCCTGGTGCTCGAAGGCCAACGGCAATTGTTCAGCAGCCGTCGCGAAGCCTTTTCCCGCGAACAAGCGGCCCTGCGCGCGAACATCGAAGGCGCCAGCGCGCAACTGGCCGGCATGCGCCGCGCACGCACCGACCTGACGGCCCAGGCCAGTTCCCTGCAACAACAGTTGAGCAATCTTCAGCCCTTGGCGGACAACGGCTACATCCCGCGCAACCGCTTGATGGATTACCAGCGTCAGTTGTCGCAAGTGCAGCAACAGCTGGCAGAAAACACCGGTGAAAGCGGCCGGGTGGAGCAGGGCATCCTTGAATCCCGGCTGAAACTGCAACAGCACAGCGAGGAATACCAGAAGGAAGTCCGCAGCCAACTGGCCGACGCGCAACTCAAAAGCGTGACCCTGGAAGAGCAACTGACTTCCGCCGGCTTCGACCTGCAACACAGCGAAATCATCGCGACCGCCGACGGCATCGCCGTCAACCTTGGGGTTCACACCGAAGGCGCGGTGGTGCGTCAGGGCGACACGCTGCTGGAGATCGTCCCGCAAGGTACCCGCCTGGAAGTGGAAGGGCACCTGCCGATTAACCTGATCGACAAGGTCGGCACGCATTTGCCGGTGGACATTCTGTTCACCGCGTTCAACCAGAGCCGTACCCCGCGAGTTCCCGGCGAAGTCAGCCTGATCTCCGCCGACCAGATGGTCGATGAGAAAACCGGTGTGCCGTACTACGTGCTGCGCAGTAGCGTCAGTGATCAGGCCATGGAAAAACTCAACGGTCTGGTGATCAAGCCGGGCATGCCGGCAGAAATGTTCGTGCGTACCGGTGAACGTTCACTCCTCAACTATTTGTTCAAACCGCTGCTCGACCGGGCAGGCTCCGCGTTGACCGAGGAATAAGGATGTTCGGCTGTATGAATAAGTTTTCCCTGCTCGCAGCGACCCTGGCGTTGCTGACGTGCAACAGCGCGATGGCCCTGGGGCCGTTCGACATTTATGAGCAAGCGTTACGCAATGATCCGGTGTTTCTCGGCGCCATCAAGGAGCGCGATGCAGGCCTTGAAAACCGCGCCATCGGCCGCGCAGGCCTGCTGCCGAGGCTGGGTTACAACTACAACAAGGGGCGTAACACCTCCAAGGTCACTCAGATTAATGAGGGGAGACCAGACTTCACCGAGGACCGCAACTACAGCAGTTACGGCTCGACCTTGACCCTGCAACAGCCGCTGCTCGATTACGAGGCTTATGCGGCGTACCGCAAAGGCGTGGCGCAATCGCTGTTCGCTGACGAAAACTTCCGCGGCAAGAGCCAGGAACTGCTGGTTCGCGTGCTGGAGAATTACACCAAGGCGCTGTTCGCTCAGGACCAGATCGACATTGCGCGGGCCAAGAAAAAAGCCTTCGAGCAGCAGTTTCAGCAGAACGAGCAGATGTTCCGCCAAGGCGAGGGCACGCGCACCGATATCCTCGAAGCCGAGTCACGTTATGAACTGGCGACCGCCGAGGAAATCGAGGCGCGTGACGAACAGGATGCGGCCCTGCGCGAGCTGGGCGCACTGATTGGCGTGCCGGCCATCGACATTGCCGACCTGACGCCACTGGATCAGAACTTCCAGACCTTCACCCTGCAACCGGCCAACTACGACACCTGGCACGAGATGGCGGTGGCCAATAACCCAAACCTGGCCTCCCAGCGTCAGGCGGTGGAAGTGGCGCGCTACGAAGTGGAACGCAACCGCGCCGGCCACCTGCCAAAAGTCAGCGCCTACGCCTCGGTGCGCCAGAACGAATCGGAAAGCGGCAACACCTACAACCAGCGCTACGACACCAACACCATTGGCATTGAAGTCAATGTGCCGCTGTATGCCGGTGGCGGGGTTTCGGCCTCGACCCGGCAGGCCAGCCGCACCATGGAACAGGCCGAATACGAACTGGATGGCAAGACCCGGGAAACCTTGATCCAGCTGCGCCGCCAGTTCAGCGCCTGCCTGTCGGGGGTTAATAAATTGCGGGCTTATCAGAAGGCGTTGACGTCGGCGGAAGCGCTGGTGATCTCGACCAAACAAAGCATTTTGGGCGGCGAACGGGTCAACCTCGATGCGCTGAACGCCGAACAACAACTGTTTACCACTCGCCGGGATCTGGCCCAGGCACGCTACGACTATTTGATGGCCTGGACCAAATTGCATTACTACGCCGGAACCTTGAGCGAGCAGGACCTGGCCAAGGTGGATGAGGCCTTCGGCCAGGGCCGGCCAACGAAGACCCAATAACCCCTGTGGCGAGGGGGCTTGCCCCCGTTCGGCTGCGAAGCAGTCGCAAGTCCGGCAAATGCGACATGTCTGTTGAATCACCGATTCCGGTTTTGGGACGGCTTCGCCGTCCAACGGGGGCAAGCCCCCTCGCCACAGGGCACCGGGACACAGTATTTGAGTTAGCAATGAAACACCGCCCCTGAACCGGGGGACTACAACTCTAAAAACGCCAAGAAAGCGAGATGTCATGCACATGGACGTACAGATCAAGCCGATGTCGGTCGGCACGCTATTGCTCCTGATTTCATCAGTACCAGGCCCAGCCCAGGCGCTTTATCTGGAAACCGGCAAACCCGGCGACGCAGCCAGTTGGCGCTCGACAGAGTTCCAGCGCGATTGGGGCCTGGCGCGCATGCAGGCCGATCAAGCCTATGCCGCCGGCATCACCGGCAAGGGCGTGAAAATCGGCGCGCTGGATTCCGGTTTCGATTCCAGCCATCCCGAATTTGCCGCAGACCGTTATCACGCGGTGACGGCCAGCGGCAGCTATGTCGACGGCTCAGCGTTCAACGTCGACGGCACGCTCAACACCAACAACGACTCCCACGGCACCCACGTCACCGGCACCATGGGCGCTTCCCGGGATGGCACCGGCATGCACGGCGTGGCGTACAACGCGCAAATCTACGTTGGCAACACCAACAAGAACGACAGTTTCCTGTTCGGCCCCAACCCCGACCCGCGCTACTTCACTGCGGTCTATAACGCCTTGGCGGATGCTGGCGTACGCGCGATCAACAACAGCTGGGGCAGTCAGCCGCCGGACGTCAGCTACCGAACCCTCGACGACCTGCACGCTGCCTACGCCCAGCACTGGAACAAAGGCACCTGGCTCGACGCCGCCGCCGACGTTTCGCGGCGTGGCGTGATCAACGTGTTCAGCGCCGGCAACAGCGGCTACCCGAATGCCAGCGTGCGTTCGGCCTTGCCGTACTTTCAGCCGGACCTGGAAGGCCACTGGCTGGCGGTGTCGGGGCTGGATCAAAGCAATCGGCAGAAATACAACCAGTGCGGGATCGCCAAATATTGGTGTATCACAACGCCCGGCGCGAAGGTCGACAGCACCATTCCCGGTGGCGGTTACGCGATCAAATCCGGCACCTCCATGGCCGCGCCGCATGCCACCGGCGCATTGGCGCTGGTGATGGAACGCTATCCGTACATGAACAACCAGCAGGCGCTGGAGGTGCTGCTGACCACCGCGACCCAGCTCGACGGCTCAATCACCGACGCACCGGGCACGCGCATCGGTTGGGGCGTGGCCAACCTCGAACGGGCGATGCGCGGGCCGGGGCAATTGCTCGGGTCGTTCGACGCCAATCTGGGGGCCGGGCAAAGCGATGTCTGGAGTCATGACATCACGGACAAGGCGCTGATTCAGCGCCAGGCCGAAGACGCCGCCGAACGCAGCGCCTGGCAACAGGAATTGCTGGACAAAGGCTGGCAGAGCGGTGTGCCGGTCGGTGCCAGTCAGCAGGATCAGACCGACTACGCGGTGGGCATGGCTCGTGATTCCGCCGCCGCCAACCGAGTCTACGAAGGCAGCCTGATCAAGTCCGGTGCCGGGCGGTTGATGCTGACCGGTGACAACACTTATCGCGGCCCGACCACGGTCAACGGCGGTTTGCTGGCGGTGAACGGCTCGCTGACGTCGGCGGTGACCGTCAATGACAGCGGCACTCTCGGCGGTAACGGACGGATCGCTGCCTTGACCGCCAATGCCGGTGGCACCGTGGCACCCGGTAACTCCATCGGTACGTTGCAAGTCAGCGGCGATGTGATGTTTGCACCGGGTTCGACTTATGCCGTCGAACTGTCACCCACCAGCAGCGACCAGATTATTGCCGGCGGTACGGCCACGATCAGTGGCGCCACCGTGAACCTGTCCCTGGAAAACAGCCCGACCTTGCTCAGCACCCAACAAGTGCAAAGCCTGCTGGGCCATCAGTACAACATCTTGCAAGCGGCGGGCGGCATTCAAGGCCAGTTCGGCGCGGTGCTGCCCAACTACCTGTTCATCGGCGGCAGCCTCGATTACGCCGCGACTGGCATTCAGTTGAGCGTTGAGCGTAACGCCACACCCTTCGCCAGCGTCGGGCAAACGCCGAATCAGCGTAATGTCGCGGCCGCTGTGGAAGGGCTTGGCGCGGGTAACGCCGTCTACGAAAGCCTATTGCTGTCGCCGACCGCCAGTTCAGCGCAACAGGCCTTCCAGCAGTTGTCGGGGGAAATCTACCCGGCGCTGGGCTCGGTGTTGATCAATGACAGCCGTTATCTGCGTGATGCGGTCGGTGAGCGTCTCAACGAAGCCAACGGTTCCCGAAGCAACGGCTGGATCAAAGCACTGGGCGCCTGGGGCAAGACCGATGGCAGCCACGACACCGCCGGCTACACCACGTCGATTGGCGGTTTGCTGGCCGGTGTCGATGGCGCAGTGGATGACGAAACCCGTGTCGGCCTGGTCGCCGGTTACAGCGATAGCTCGGTCAGCATGGGCTCCGGAACTCATTCATCAGCGCAGGTCGACAGTTATCACCTGGGCGCCTATGCCGGCCACGAACTGGGCGCCTGGCGTCTGAGTGCCGGGGGGGCCTACAGCTGGCATCGGGCCGACATCAAACGTGACCTGCAATACGGCGACGTCAGTGCCAAACAGAAAACCAAGGTCGACGCCGGGACCACCCAGCTATTCGGCGAAGCGGCCTATCGCTTGAACCTGCAAGCACTGGCCTTGGAGCCATTCGCCAATCTGGCTTACGTGCACCTCGACACCGAGGGCTTCACCGAAAAAGGTGACGCCGCCGCGCTCAAAAGCAGTGGCGACCGGCGTGACGCGGTACTCAGCACCTTGGGCGTACGCGCACTGAAAACAGTAACGCTGTCCGGTCAGCAACAACTGGACCTGAGCGGCAGCCTCGGTTGGCAGCACAACCTGAGCAACACCGACTCCGAGGAACACCTGGCGTTCGCCAGCGGTGGCACTCCGTTCGTGGTGCAAAGCTCGCCACTGGTTCGCGATGCGGCGCTGGTGGGCGCCCATGCCAGCCTGGCCTTGAGCCGGGATGTTCGGTTGAACCTTGATTACACCGGCCAACTGGCCAGCCGCGAGAAGAGCCACGGCGTCGGGCTGAGTCTCAATTGGCAGTTTTAACGGCAGCGAAGGGATTGCCCTCATGCCTAGTCAAGGTGCGCAAACCTGTGGGAGCGAGCCTGCTCGCGATGACGGCGGAACATTCAGCATCAATATTGACTGACCCGACGCTATCGCGAGCAGGCTCGCTCCCACAGGTTCCGTGCCTTGACTGACAGGAATTGGGTGGGCCTTGAGGCACAAGGATTTTGGCAACATAACTAAGGATGGTCGCTGGATGAGAGCTGAAAACAACAATTCGCCCGCTCGGTCGGGCAGCACGTTTACTACTTTAAAAACCCTCAATCGCGCCTTGCTCTGCGCATTGGCCACCCTGGGCACCGCACACGCGGTGCCCTACGTGGAAAACGGCAGGACAGGCGATCCCGATAGCTGGCGCAGCACAGAGTTCAACGCCGATTGGGGGCTGGGGGCGATCAACGCTCAGGAGGCCTACGCCGCCGGTTACACCGGCAAAGGCGTGAAGCTGGGGATTTTCGATCAACCGGTTTACGCCTTGCACCCGGAGTTTTCCGGGGCCAATAAGGTGATAACCCTGGTCACCAGCGGCATCCGCGAATACACCGACCCATATATTCCGGTCAAAGCCGGGGATGCCTTTCTGTATGACGGTTCGCCCTCGTTGGGCTCCAACGGCAAACTCGGTGCCCACGGCACTCACGTTGGCGGGATCGCCGCGGGCAGTCGCGATGGCGGCCCGATGCACGGCGTTGCCTTTGGTGCGCAAATCATCAGTGCCGACAACGGTGACCCGGGCCCGGAAGACGGGATCATTCGCGGCAACGACGGCGCGGTGTACAAGGCCGGTTGGGATGCCCTGATCGCCAGCGGCGCGCGGATCATCAACAACAGCTGGGGCATCGGCATCACTGATCGCTTCGACCTGGGTGGTCGGGATCCGGCGTACCCGCACTTCACCGTGCAAGACGCACAACTGCAATTCAACGAGATCCAGACCTTGCTGGGGACCAAACCCGGCGGTGCCTACGACGGCGCCATCGCGGCGGCCCGCAGTGGCATCGTGACGATCTTCGCCGCCGGCAACGACTACAACCTCAACAACCCGGATGCCATCGCCGGTCTCGGTTATTTCGTCCCGGAGATCGCGCCGAACTGGATGACCGTCGCCGCGTTGCAGAGAAATCCGGACACCAGCAGTCCCGACCCTTACAACATCAGTACGTTTTCGTCACGCTGCGGCTATACCGCGAGCTTCTGCGTGTCGGCACCGGGCAGCCGCATCTACAGCTCGATCATCAGCGGCACCAATGCCGATGACCTGAGCACCGGCTACGCCAATTACAACGGCACCTCCATGGCGGCGCCGCACGTTGCAGGCGCGGTGGCGGTATTGATGGAACGCTTCCCGTACATGACCGGCGCGCAAGTCGCCAGCGTACTGCGCACCACTGCCACCGATCTCGGCGCACCCGGCGTCGACTCGCTGTACGGCTGGGGCATGATCAACCTGCGCAAAGGCATCGATGGCCCGGCGATGTTCGTGACCGAGCAGGACATTCCCGAGGAATTCCGCATCGACGGCGCCTACGGATCCAGCCAGTTTGTCGCGGACTTGCCGGGTATCGGCGCGATCATCGACGCCGGCAAACCCACCGAGCGTGTGTGCAATGACGTGCATTGCGGGCTCGACGTGTGGCGCAATGACATTTCCGGCCATGGCGGCCTGACCAAGCAGGGCATCGGCACACTGGTGCTGACCGGCGCCAATACCTACGCCGGCCCGACCCTGGTCAATCAGGGCCGATTGGCCATCAACGGTTCGCTGCTGTCGGCCGTCACCGTCAATGACAGCGGGATCCTCGGCGGTAACGGCAGCATCGCGGCGCTGACCGCGAAAAGCGGCGGTACCGTGGCGCCCGGCAACTCCATCGGTACCTTGCAGGTGGCGGGCGACGTGACTTTCGAGCCTGGCTCGACCTACGCCGTAGAGCTGTCGCCCACCAGCAGCGACCAGATCATTGCCGGCGGCAAGGCTGTGATCGAAGGCGCAACGGTTAGCCTGTCTCTGGAAAACAGCCCGACATTGCTGACCACCAGCGAAGCGAAATCCCTGCTCGGCAATCAGTACAACATTCTGCAAGCGGCCGGTGGGATCGAAGGGCGCTTCGGTGCAGTGGTGCCGGACTACCTGTTCCTCGGCGGCACCCTCGACTACTCGGCTGGCGGCATTCAACTGGCGGTGGTGCGCAACGCGACCTCCTTCACCAGCGTTGGCCAAACCCCGAACCAACGCGCCGTGGCCGCTGCCGCCGAGCAGTTGGGCGCAGGCAATCCGCTCTACGAAACCCTGCTGTTGTCGCCGACCGCCGCTGTCGCGCAACAAGCGTTCCAGCAACTCTCCGGGGAAATTCATCCGGCAATCGGCACGCTGCTGATTAATGACAGCCGCTACTTGCGCGATGCAGTCGGCGAGCGTCTGCGTGAGCACGATTTGTTCGACGCCGGGGCTCCCACCGATGACCGCAGCAACGCCTGGCTCAAAGTGCTCGGCGCCTGGGGCAAGAGCGATGGCGGGCATGACAACGCCAGTTCCAACAGCTCCATTGGCGGGCTGCTGGCCGGTGTCGATGGCTTGATCACTGAAGATACCCGACTGGGTTTCGTCACCGGTTATAGCGACAGCTCGTTGAGCATGGGCGATGGCACGCACTCGTCGGCCTCGGTCGACAGCTACCACTTGGGTGCGTACCTGGGCCATGAAATCGACGCGTTGCGCCTGAGCGTCGGTGGTGCTTACAGCTGGCATCGCATCGACGTCAAACGTGACCTGCAATTTAACGGTGTCAGCGGCAAGCAGAAATCCAAACGCGATGCGACCTCCGCGCAACTGTTCACCGAAGCGGCGTATCGCCTGGACCTGCAACCGATCGCTCTGGAGCCGTTCGTCAATCTGGCTTATGTGCATTTGAACACTGAAAGCTTTAGCGAAAAAGGTGACGCCGCCGCACTCAAGGGCGGTGAAAACAACCGCGACGTGGTGCTCTCGACCCTTGGCCTGCGGGCGAGCAAAGCCATTGCGTTGTCCGACCAGCAACAGCTGGAACTGTCCGGCACGCTCGGCTGGCAGCACAACCTGAGCAACACCCGTTCCGAAGACCACTTGGCCTTCGTCAATGGCAACACCGCGTTCAGCGTGCAAAGCGTGTCCATGGACCGCGATGCCGCGGTAGTCGGTGCCCGTGCCGGATTGGCGCTGGGCCGCGATACCCGTTTGAACCTGGATTACAACGGGCTGCTCGGCTCCCGGGAAAAAGACCACGGTGTGGGCCTGACCCTGGACTGGCAGTTCTGATTTGACGCTAAGGAAGCAAGAACATGGGACTGTTTGATTACAAAAATGCCGGCAGTGAGGCCGGCAAGGCGCTGTACTCCGACGCGATCACGCTGACGCTCTACGCGTACACGCCAACCGGACAGCCACTGCCGGCGACCGCTTGGGCGCCGATTGGCGCCACAGCGTTGGGCTATCAGGGCAACGTCGGGGCTCAAGGCACCTTCTATGGCGAGAAGGACGGCTTCACCAGCGCCGAAGCCGAAGTGCTCGGTAAATACGACGAGGCAGGCAAGCTGATCGGCATCGGTATCGCCTTCCGTGGCACCGGTGGCCTGGGGTACAGCGACACCTTCGGCGACATGAAAAACAATCTGCTGGCCGCGGTCGGCCCGGTGGATTACGCGACGAACTACGCGAAAAACGCCTTCGACACTTTGCTCAAAGACGTCGCCGCGTTTGCCATCGCCCACGGCCTGAGTGCCAAGGATGTCTTGGTCAGCGGGCATAGCCTTGGCGGGTTAGGGGTCAACAGCCTGGCGGAGTTGAGCGGAAACAATTGGGGCGGTTTCTTCAAGGACGCCAACTACATCGCCTTCGCCTCGCCGACCCAAAGTGCCACCGGCAACAACGTGCTGAATATCGGCTACGAAAACGACCCGGTGTTTCGAGTGCTCGACGGCACCACGTTCAGCAGTGGCTCGCTGGGCAAGCACGATGGTCATCAGGATTCGGCAACCAACAACATCGTCAACTTCAATGACCAATACGCCTCCACCGCGCAGAACCTGGTGCCGTTCAGCATTCTCAATCCGCTGAACTGGTCAGCCCACGGTTCGTTGGGCTATGCCGACGGCTTGAACCGGGTGATCGACTCGCGCTTCTACGACCTCACCGACAAGGACTCGACGCTGATCGTGTCGAACCTGTCGGAATCGTCCCGAGGCAGTACCTGGGTCGAAGACCTGGGCCGTAGCGGCGAGCCGCACACCGGCAGCACCTTCATCATTGGCACCGACAGCAATGACTGGCTCAAGGGCGGCGCGGGCAATGACTTCATCGAAGGTCGCGACGGTAACGATCGGTTCCGCGATGACGGTGGCTACAACCTGCTGCTGGGCGGCAAGGGCAGCAACACCTTCGAGCTGCAGAAGCCGTTGCAGAACTTCAGCTTTGCCAATGACGGCGACGGCACGCTGTACGTGCGCGATGCCTACGGCGGCATCAGCATGACCCGCGACATCGGCGCGCTGGTGAGCAAGGAGTCGGGTTCGTGGTGGGGTAGCAAGGAGGTGACCTACAGCGTCACCGCCAATGGCTTGCTCAATGGCACGGAACTGACCCATTACAACCACTCGCTCAACGGCGATGCCTATGGCAATACGCTGGTGGCCAGCGTCGACGGTGACTGGCTGTTCGGCAATGCTGGTGACGACCTGCTGCGCAGCGACAAGAGCCACGTGACCTTCGTCGGTGGCGCGGGCAATGACGTGATGCAGGCCTCGGGGGGCGGCAACAACACCTTCCTGTTCAGCGGGGCCTTCGGCTTCGACGCGATCAATGGGTATCAGGGCAGCGACAAACTGGTGTTCATGGGCGTCCAGGGCGCGGGGCAGGGCTATGACTACACCCAGCACGCGACCCAGGCCGGCAACGACACTGTGCTCAAGATTGGCGATTACGCCGTAACGCTGGTGGGCGTAGGTCTGGATAATCTCTCGGCTTCGGGAATTACGTTTGCGTAAAAGCTGCATGCACTAAAGGCTCCGGGGCGCCTCGTGATTGAGGCGTCCTGGCTGTGAGCTATCTCTGACAATTCCAACAAAGAGAGAGGCAATACCAATGGGTGTGTATGACTACAAGAACTTCGGCACAGCAGACTCCAAGGCGTTGTTCAGCGACGCCATGGCGATCACGCTGTATTCCTATCACAACCTCGACAACGGTTTCGCCACCGGTTACCAGCAAAACGGCTTCGGCCTGGGCTTGCCGGCAACCCTGGTCACCGCGCTGATCGGCGGCACCGATTCCCAGGGCGTCATTCCCGGCATTCCCTGGAACCCCGATTCGGAAAAGGCTGCTCTCGAAGCCGTGCAAAAAGCCGGCTGGACGCCGATCACCGCCGCGCAATTGGGCTATGACGGCAAGACCGACGCTCGCGGAACCTTCTTCGGCGAGAAGGACGGTTACACCAGCGCCCAAGTGGAGATCCTCGGCAAGTACGACGCCCAGGGTCATCTCACCGAAATCGGCATCGCTTTTCGCGGCACCAGTGGCCCGCGGGAAATCCAGATCGGCGACTCCATCGGTGATGTGATCAACGACCTGATGGCAGCGCTAGGGCCAAAGGATTATGCGAAAAACTACGTAGGTGAAGCCTTCGGCAATCTGCTCAGTGACGTTGCAGCGTTTGCCCAGGCCAATGGGCTTTCGGGCAAGGACGTACTGGTCAGCGGCCACAGCCTCGGCGGGTTGGCGGTCAATAGCCTGGCGGACTTGAGCAGCGATAAGTGGTCCGGTTTTTACCAGGATTCCAACTACATCGCCTATGCCTCGCCGACCCAAAGCAGCAGCGACAAAGTGCTGAACATCGGTTATGAAAACGACCCGGTGTTCCGCGCCCTCGATGGCTCGTCGTTCAACCTGGCCTCGGTAGGCGTGCACGATGCCGCCAAGGATTCGACGACCGATAACATCGTCAGCTTCAACGACCACTACGCCTCGACGGCGTGGAACGTGCTGCCGTATTCCATCCTCAACATCCCCACCTGGATCTCGCACTTGCCCACCGGTTACGGCGACGGCATGACCCGGGTGCTGGAGTCGCAGTTCTACGACCTGACCAGCAAGGATTCGACCATCATCGTCGCCAACCTCTCGGACCCGGCGCGCAGCAACACCTGGGTCCAGGATTTGAACCGCAACGCCGAAACCCATAAAGGCAGCACCTTCATCATCGGCAGCGACGGCAATGACCTGATCCAGGGCGGCAAGGGCAGCGACTACCTGGAAGGCCGCGACGGTAACGACACCTTCCGCGATAGCGGCGGCTACAACATCCTGTTGGGCGGCAAGGGCAGCAACGTGCTGGACCTGCAGGAGTCGGTGAAGAACTTTGTCTTCGCCAATGACGGTGCCGGCAACCTGTACGTGCGCGACGCCAATGGCGGCATCAGCATCACTCGCGACATCGGCAGCATCGTCACCAAAGAGCCGGGTTTTCTCTGGGGGGTGTTCAAGGATGACGTGACCCACAGCGTCACCGGCAATGGCCTTGTGACCGGCAGCAACCTGACCCAGTACGCCTCAAGCGTGAAGGGCACGACCGGCGCCGACACCCTCAATGCGCACGCAACCGGCGACTGGATGTTTGGCTTCGATGGCAACGACCATTTGATCGGCAGCACCGGCAACGACGTGTTTGTCGGCGGGGCGGGTAATGACCTGCTGGTATCAGGCGGCGGGGTCGACACGTTCCTGTTCAGCGGGGCGTTTGGCCAGGATCGGGTGGTGGGCTATCAAGCCAATGACAAACTGGTATTCCTAGGGGTTCAGGGCGTTGCGCCGAACGATGACTACCGGGCCCATGCCACGGCGGTAGGGCAGGATACGTTGCTGACGTTTGGCAGTGATTCGGTGACCCTGGTGGGTGTCGGGCTGGACAGTTTGTCCGGTGGGGGGATTGTAATCGCCTGAGGGTAGCGGGGCGCCTGTCAGGGCCCTATCGCGAGCAGGCTCGCTCCCACAGGGATTTTGTGAACAATGAAAATCCAATGTGGGAGCGAGCCTGCTCGCGATGAACGATAACGCGGTAGATCGGTGACTCACTGGTCACTCCCGGACTCCAATACCTGCACCAACAGGAATCTGGCACTAAACCATCAGCCCACATACTCGTTATACTATAACGCAGGTGCTGCATGCCGCCATTCGAGTACAGGAGATTTAGCAACGTGAGTAACAGCAAGAGGTACACCTTCGGGCTGGCGCTGGCCTTTATATCGGCAACAGCCGCCGCAGAACTGCCTCAAAGCTCGATTCTGACCCGTTACGGGGTCACCTCCGATCAACTGCCAGAACCGGCCGCGATCGAAACCGCCAAACCTGCCAAACCCATCGAAGAAAAAACTCGCTTTCAAATCCAGCCGGAACAGCCCTGGGTGACAGTGCGCCTGGGCGACGGTAAACAACCGCAGGAAACCGGCAATATCAGTATCGATCGTTCGATGCAGCAAGAACGGGAGCGTTGTCAGCGGATGCAGGAACAACTGATCCGGCAAGGAGGGCAGTCCCTCTCCTGCGATAACAGCATTCCAGGGATTCACTGAGCAATGACCGCAACGGGCGTTGCCGGGCTGAAGCAACAGGGCCGAGCCCACTGACCACGACATGAGTGACTGATATGACCCTATCCACAAGCCTGGCAGGGCAGGCGGGAAGTGTTTCTTCTGCGCTTGCCTGCAGCGCTGCAAAAACCAATACCCGGATGCTCGCCATCGATGCCCTGCGCGGCTTTGTCATGCTCTGCATGCTGGTCGACCATGTGCGGGAAACCTTTTTGCTGCACCGCCAGGTGACCGACCCGATCGACGCCTTGAGCGTGACCCCGGACCTGTTCTTCACCCGACTGCTGAGCACCCTCTGCGCCCCGGTGTTCATCTTCCTCACCGGTTTGTCGGCCTGGCTCTACAGCCAGAAACACACGGCCAACGAGACGTCGGTGTTCCTGCTCAAGCGCGGGCTGTTCCTGGTGTTTCTGGAGCTTACGTTCGTGTGCTTCGCCTGGAACGCCGAGTTCCCGCCCAAGACATTGTGGTTGCAAGTGATCTGGTGCATCGGCATTTGCATGATCGTGCTCGCCGGGTTGCTGCACTTCAAACGCGGTTGGCTGATCGTGCTCGGGGTGGCGATTGTCGCCGGGCACAACCTGCTCGATGGCGTGACCGTGGGGCCGGAGTCGCCGTTCTTTGTGCCGTGGTCAATCCTGCATCAGCGGGTGTTCATCGACATCACCGAGTTCACCCGGGCTCGCACCACCTATCCGGTGTTGCCGTGGATCGGGGTGATTCTGCTGGGCTGGGCCATCGGGCCATGGTTCGGCAAGGACATGGAACCGGCGGAGCGGATTTCACGGTTGCTGAAAGTCGGCTGCGGCCTGCTGGTGGCCTTCGTGTTCATCCGCTACTTGAATGTTTATGGCGAGAAGCCTTGGGTGCAAACCGGTGAGTCGCTGCGCACTTTCATGAGTTTCCTGAGCGCGAAGAAGTACCCGCCATCGCTGATGTTCCTGATGCCGACGCTTGGTCTGGGGTTGATTCTTTTGGCGTTGTTCGAGAAAGCTCAGGATCGCTGGTCCACCGCGACCTTGGCGATCTACGGCGGTGCGCCGATGTTTTTCTATTTGCTGCACCTGTACGTGCTCAAGGCGATGTACTTGATGGCCGTCGCGATTTGGGGCACCAATCAGGGCACTTATTACGGCTTCGACAACCTGCCTATGGTCTGGCTATGGAGCGTGATCCTCGGGGTGTTGCTGTTCTTCCCGACGCGCTGGTTCGCCAACCTCAAACAGCGCCGTCGCGATATCGCGATTCTCAAATATCTCTGATCAAAGACTGCGTCCGCCGGGAAATTTGAGCGACGAAGAACCTGTGGGAGCGTGGCTTGCCCGCGAAGAACGATGACGCGTGATACCTGACAAACCGCGGTGAATTTTTCGCGGGCAAGTCACGCTCCCACAGGATATTCGTCGTTTAGCCCGTCAGGGGCTCAGTCTTCCTTGCGAACCGTGGCCACGTCATCGGCCCGGACTTTCACCTTTGCCCCGGAAATATCTTCAAACTCAAAGAAGCCGTCCTCGGTCTTGGTATTCGGCATGTCCTTGGTCAAATACTGAGTGCCGTTCTGCAGGGTAACAACCGTTGGCGTCGAGCAACCGGCCAGGGCCAGAAAGGCCGCTACTGCCAAGGGCAAACCCAGAGTCTTGATATTCATACACACCTCTCATCACTGAATAAAAACAGCTCGACAGCCCCGCTTGAGGTCAATCGTCGCTGTACCTCTAACGCGGTTGGTGCGATGGAATGGCAGAAAGTTCGATGGTCACCCGAAAATTGCCGAATAGCGTCGCCACTGATCCTTTTCCGTTTGCACCGGGTGGGGCATAGCTGGTATCTGTACGCATAACCAGTACTCGTTTGCCATGGCCCTTTTTGCCCGTGATTGTAAATCCTCTCGACGACCCGTTCTATTACTTGAACAACTTCATGCAAGTGCTTGATTGGCTTGAACATCGCTATGCCGATGTATTGAGCGTCGAGGAGCAGGATTTCATCCGCGACTTCAATCGACTGCCCCGCGAGTCCCAGGCCCTGCTGGTCAGGCTGGTGATGCGCAAGGGCGTGCATTTCAGGGCCGGCAAATTGAGTTACGCCGAGATCGGCGACATCGACAGCGCTGCGGCGCCGCTACTGGCATCGGGCTGGATCGATGAGCAGTCGCCGTTGCACATCGAGGACTTGTTCGAAGTGTTGCTCAAGGCCGAGATTCTCCAATGCTTCGGCAGCGTCATCGATCAGCCCAAAGGCAAAAAGACTGATTGGCTGCCGGCCCTGAGCGAGCAGTTTCCCGAAGCACACAGTTTTGCCCAATGGTGTCCGGCACTGAATGATCGATTGTTCAGCCTGACGGTCATGGGCCTGTGCGACCGATTGCGGCTGATGTTCTTCGGCAATCTTTACCAGGACTGGTCGGAATTCGTGCTGGCCGATCTGGGCATCTTTACCTACGAAAAAGTCGAGTTCTGTGCCGAGTCCCGTGGCTTGCGCAGTCGCGAGGACGTCGATGCCTGCCTGTTTCTGCACTTCTGCCAGCAGCGTTTCGAGGCCGGTGAAGAGGTGGCGGACATTGTCGAGCAGATCAACGGGCTGGAACTCGACAATCCCTGGCTGCAAAAACGTCGGGGCAAACTGCTGTTCCAGATCGGCCAGCATTGCGAGCGCGTCGCGGATTTTTCCACTGCCCTGAACCTCTACCGCGAATGCGCCTACCCCGGCGCGCGTCTGCGGTTGATTCGCGTGCTGGAGCGCTGTGCTGAATATCAACTGGCCATGGACCTGGCCACCCACGCCGAGCAAGCCCCTGAAAGCGCCGCCGAGCATCAGTATCTATTGCGTGTGCTGCCCAGACTGCGGCGCAAGTTGGGTGGGCCGCCGATCAAGCGGCCAGCCCCTCGGGCCATGCAGCGTCTGGACCTGCAACTGCCCCGGCACGATCCGGCGTTGTCGGTGGAGTCTTACGTTCAGGCCCACCTGGCGGACGATTCAGCGCCGGTGCATTACGTCGAGAACAGCCTGATCAATTCACTGTTCGGGTTGCTGTGCTGGCCGGCGATCTTCGCGCCGTTGCCGGGGGCGTTTTTTCACCCGTTCCAGCGCGGTCCGGTGGACCTGCTCAACGAAGACTTTCATGCGCGGCGCGCGGATCTGTTTCAGGCCTGCCTCGCCGAACTCGATGACGGGCGTTATGTGCAAACTGTCCGCGAGCGTTACAGCGCCAAGTGGGGCGTGCAGTCGCCGTTCGTATTCTGGGGCGCGCTGAGTGAGGAACTGCTGGAGCAGGCACTTGCCTGTCTGCCCGCCGAACACCTCAAGCACTGGTTCAATCGCCTGCTGCTCGACATCAAGGCCAACCGCGCCGGCATGCCGGACCTGATTCAGTTTTGGCCGCAAGACAAAACCTACCGGATGATCGAAGTCAAAGGCCCCGGCGATCGGCTACAAGACAATCAATTGCGCTGGCTGGAGTTCTGTCACGAACACCAGATGCCGATTGCCGTGTGCTACGTGCAATGGGCGGAGCAGGGCGCGTGAGCTACAGCATTGCGGTGCGGGCGCTGTGTGAATTCACCGCCAAGGTTGGCGACCTCGACCTGCGTTTCACTCCGTCGCCGACCGCGCTGGAAGGCATCGTCGGGCATCGCACCGTGGCGTCACGGCGCAGCGAGGGTTACCAGAATGAAGTCGCGCTTGAGGGCCAGTATCGAACCTTGACCGTGAAAGGTCGGGCAGACGGCTACGATCCGGCGCAAAACTGCCTCGAAGAAATCAAGACCTACCGTGGTGACCTGAGCAAGCAACCGGCCAATCACCGGCAGTTGCACTGGGCGCAGGCGAAGATCTACGGCGCGTTGATGTGCCAGAAACTGCAGTTGGAGCAGATTAATCTGGCGCTGGTGTACTTCGACATCGTCAGCGAAAAGGAAACCTGTCTGGCCGAGGCCTTCAGCGCCGCCGAACTACAGCTGTTCTTCGAACACCATTGCGGGTTGTTCCTGCATTGGGCCGAACAGGAAATGGCCCATCGCGAAGGGCGCAATCTGGCGGCGCAACAGCTGGCATTTCCCCATGCCGATTTTCGTCCCGGGCAACGGCATCTGGCCGAATCGGTGTTCAAGGCGGTCAGCACCGGTCGTTGCCTGATGGCCCAGGCACCGACCGGTATCGGCAAGACCGTTGGCACGCTGTTCCCGATGCTCAAGGCCCTGGCGCCGCAACAACTGGACAAGGTGTTTTTCCTCACGGCGAAAACTCCGGGGCGCAAATTGGCGCTGGACGCCGCTCAGGTCATCCTCGACAGCGCCGATGCTCCACCCTTGCGAGTTCTCGAAATGATCGCCCGGGACAAGGCTTGTGAGCACCCGGACAAGGCCTGCCATGGCGAGTCCTGCCCGTTGGCCCAGGGTTTTTATGATCGTCTGCCGGCCGCACGTCAGGCCGCCAGCCAATTGAGCCTGCTGAACCAGAGCGCCTTGCGCGAGGTTGCCCGGCAGCATGACGTTTGTCCCTACTACCTCAGCCAGGAAATGGCCCGCTGGGCGGACGTGGTGGTCGCCGACTACAACTATTATTTCGACTTCAGTGCGTTGCTGTTCGGGCTGGCCCAGGCCAATAACTGGAAAGTCGCGGTGCTGGTGGATGAAGCCCACAATCTGGTGGAGCGTGGCCGGCAGATGTACAGCGCCAGTCTCGACCAGGCGACGTTGAACAGCGTGCGAAAAACCGCGCCTGATGCACTGAAGAGATCCTTGCAGCGGGTCAATCGCGAATGGAATGCGCTGCATGATCAGCAACTCAGCCCCTATCAGGCCTACGACAAAGCCCCGGAAAAACTGCTTCAGGCGCTGTCCTTATGCTGCGCGAGCATCGGCGACTACCTGAACGATCATCCCCAAGGCCTGGACAGCGGATTACAGAATTTTTACTTCGACATGCTGCAATTCGGCCGCGTGGCTGAACTGTTCGATGAGCATTTCCTGTTCGACATCAGCAAACGCGACCTCGAGCGCAAGCGCAACCTGTCGCAACTGTGCCTGCGCAATGTGGTGCCGGCCGCTTTCATTCGCCCGCGCCTGACTGCTGCGCGTAGCGCTGTGCTGTTTTCCGCCACCCTGAGCCCTCGGCATTACTACGCGGATTTGCTGGGAACACCGGCGAACACGGTGTGGATCGATGTGGAGTCGCCATTTCACGCCGATCAGCTGCAAGTGCACATCGTCAGCCAGATTTCGACCCGCTTTGTCCACCGTCAGGCGTCCCTTGAGCCCATCGTCGAGCTGATTGCCAAACAGTTCACCCAACGCCCCGGTAACTACCTGGCGTTCTTCAGCAGCTTCGATTATTTGCAGCAAGTGGCGCAGTTGCTGGCCGAGCGGCATCCGTACATCACGCTGTGGTTGCAGTCCCGGGGAATGGGGGAAGGGCCGCGTCAGGCGTTTCTCGATCAATTCACCCTCCATGGTCAGGGCGTCGGGTTTGCGGTGCTGGGTGGCGCATTCGGCGAAGGCATCGATTTACCCGGCGCGCGGTTGATTGGTGCATTCATTGCCACACTGGGGCTGGCGCAACTCAATCCGGTCAACGAACAGATGAAACAGCGCATGGCGGCGATTTTCGGTGCCGGGTATGACTACACCTACCTGTTTCCTGGCGTGCAGAAAGTCGTGCAAGCAGCGGGGCGGGTGATCCGCACTCAGCAGGATCAAGGGGTAGTGATGCTGATTGATGACCGATTTGGCGAGAGCAAGGTCAAGCAATTGCTGCCGCGCTGGTGGTCGATGAAATCGGCGCCTTTTTAGTCTGTTGAGTAGTGTCCTCACCACGTATTGGTTTTTTGGAATTTCCAAACGAGCGGTTTGTCGCATACTCCAGAAGAACAACAATAAGGACAGGGCTCCATGAGCGATGACCGGACCAAGATCAATGCCATCGAGGAGATGCGCTTTCGTCTGCTGATCGATGCCGTGGTGGACTACGCGATCTACATGATTGACCCCGATGGCATCATCACCAGTTGGAACGCTGGCGCCAAGCGTTTCAAAGGGTATGAGGAGGCGGAGATTCTTGGTCAGCATTTCTCGCGTTTTTATACCGAAGAGGACCGCAAGGCCGGTTTGCCTCAGCGCGCCCTTGATACCGCCATTCACGAAGGGCGTTTCGAGGGCGAAGGTTGGCGGGTTCGCAAGGACGGCACGCATTTCTGGTCCCACGTCATCATCGATCCCATTCGCGATCCGTCGGGCAAATTGCTGGGTTTTGCCAAGATCACCCGGGATTTGACCGACCGCAAAATGGCCGAAGAAACCCTCAAGCAAAGCGAGCAGCAGTTCCGGCTGCTGGTGCAAAGCGTCACCGACTACGCCATCTACATGCTCGCCCCGGATGGACGCGTGACCAACTGGAATCTGGGGGCTCAGCGAATCAAGGGCTACCGGCCCGAAGAAGTTATCGGCCAGCATTTCTCGATGTTTTACACCCCTGAGGACCGCGAAGCCGGTGAACCCCAGCGTGCGCTGGAGATCGCTACACGCGAGGGGCGATTCGAAAACAAGGCCTGGCGCGTGCGCAAGGACGGCACGCGGTTTTTCGCGCATGTCGTGGTCGACCCGATTTGGGGCGAAACCGGCACGTTGCTGGGATTTGCCAAAATCACTCGGGACATCACCGAGGTGACCCAAGCCCAGCAAGCCCTTGAGAAAACCCGCGAAGCGTTGTTTCAGGCGCAAAAGATGCAGGCCATCGGGCAGCTCAGCGGGGGGATCGCCCACGACTTCAATAATCTGCTGACTGTTATTCTCGGCAATCTGGAAATCGTTCGTAAACGTGCGGCAGACGACCCGAGAATTACCCGTTTACTCGACAACGCCACTCAAGGCGCCTTGCGTGGCGTTTCCTTGACCCAGCGCATGCTGGCGTTTGCCAGGCGTCAGGAACTCAAGACCGAATCCGTTGAGATACCAGCACTGATACAGGGGATTACCGGGCTGATGCGCAGCTCCCTGGGGCCTGCGGTGAGCATAGAAACCCGCTTTGCTCCCGAACTCGAACCGGTGATGGCCGACGTCAACCAGCTGGAGCTGGCGGTGCTGAATCTGGCGACCAACGCCCGTGATGCCATGCCCGATGGTGGGAAACTCATCATCAGCGCCCAGACACATGAGGTCCACGATCAGAAGTTATCCCTGACGGCAGGTCGTTATGTCTGCCTGAGTGTCACGGATACGGGGGAGGGCATGGATGACGCTACCCTGGCGTCGGCCATGGACCCCTTCTTCACCACCAAAGGCGTCGGTAAAGGCACTGGCCTGGGGTTGTCGATGGTTCATGGGTTTATAGAGCAATTGGGAGGACGCTTCATTCTGAAAAGCCGGAAGGACGTCGGCACCACGGCTGAACTCTGGTTACCCGTTGCACTCGCCAACTCGACCACCACACCCGCTATCGAGGAAACAGCCATGTCGCGGGTGCCTCGTCTGTGTGTGTTGGTCGTGGACGACGACAGCCTGGTGTTGACCAGTACCAGCCTGTTGCTCGAGGACCTCGGCCATCGGGTGATCAGTGCCTCGTCCGGCGCGCAGGCGCTGGAGCTATTCGACAGTGAGCCCGCGATTGACCTGGTCATTACGGACATGGCGATGCCCAAAATGAACGGCGAGCAATTGGCGAAGATTATCCGCAACATCAGGCCACAGCTGCCGATCATCCTCGCCACCGGTTACGCCGAGCGTCTGGAAGGCTTGGCGGCCAGACTCCCACGCCTGTCCAAACCCTTTACCCAACTCAATCTGGTGGAAATCATTGCCCTGGTGATGAAGTGACCGTTGCCCTCATGTAAACCTTTGTGGCGAGCGAGCTTGCTCGCGTTGGGCTGTGTAGCGGCCCCAAAAATCTGACAATCATTGCCGATTTTTGTGAGCGCTACGCACTCAAGCGCGAGCATGCCTCCCTCGCCACAGGTTTCTCACTGATTCAAGACTCTCGTAAGTGATTCGCCGGGCTTTGCTATTCCCCCCATCAAGCCGCGAGGCTGGACGCGCCCAGCTCTTTTTTGTACCGGGCTTTCAGGCTTTCCATCTCAACACCCAATTCGTCGAGCGTCGCTTTGCCCAGCAGCTTTTTGGCCTGAGGAAACATTTCCTTTTCCTCTTCTTCGATGTGATGTTCGAGCAACTCCTTGATCACTTTCACTCGACCGGCGAATTCGATGCTCGCGGGATCGGTGGTTTTCAGGTCGGGAAGCACCAGCGAATCGACGGTGCGATGTTCTTCCTTGGCTTCGTAATACATCACATCCTGTTCCTTGCCCCCGGCCTTTTTATACGCCGGGTACAAGACTTCTTCTTCCAAGCGGGTATGGATCGAAATCTCCATTTCCAGCTTGGCCAGCAACTCGGTGCGTTTTTTAACCCCACGCTCGGTGGATTCGCTCAGCCGGGTCAGGATGTCTTTTACGCGTTCATGGTCGGCTTTCAACAGGTCAATGGCGTTCATGATCGAACCTCTTGTTTAGTCACGGGTCAAGCGCAAACGGTCTTCCTGCCGTTGTCGCTCACACTGCTGGAGCATTTCCCGTGCCTGTTTTAAAGGTTAAGAAAACCCAAATAAAAACAATCAGTTGCTATGAATTTTAACTGGCCATTATCGTGCAGCCTGCATGAATCCAGTTTGCTGTTCAGTGCAGGTTGACCGACGTTCGTCAGACGTCCTGCTGATTGCGCCGCTCATAACGGGCCAGCATCGGTTGAGTGCTGATGCCATGCACCAGAATGCTGAGCGCCACCACCGACAACGTCAGGTCGGTGCACAGCGTCGCCGCCGCCGGACCGAGGTCATGGTTCAAGGCGTAGAACAGGTAATAAAAGCTCCCGATGCCGCGAATCCCGAACCAGCCGATCAACAGCCGCTGGCGACCGTCCAGCAATCGCCCCCACGGCATGATCCATACACACAAGGGGCGAATGGCACAGAACAACACCAGTGCAACCACCAACGCTCGCCAATCCCAGTGGCCCACCAGCACCACGCCCAGCAGGGTGACCAGAAACACTTCCATGGCCCGTTCCACCAGGCTACCGAATGCCAGCATGTCGCCCATCATGATGCCCGCCGCGACTTGGGTTTCTGGCAGATTCGCCACGTCGCCGTGGACGGCAGCCTCAGGTTCGACGTTCTGGTGGCCGACCACCGGTTGCACCAGATGCTCGGCGGGAATCAAAGTGTCACCGGTGGATTTGACTTCGGCCTGGCGCAACCCGAGGCCGGCGGCGAACACCGACAGAAAGCCATAGCCATTGATCTCCTCGGCCGCCACGTAAGCGAGGGCGATCAGGGCCAGGGTCAGGTAATCGTTGGGAGAAATGGTGCTGTCGGCATTGCGGATGCGCATCGACAAGGTCAAGCGACCGATGCCGTGGCCCATCCAGTAACCGGTCAACAAACCGACCGGCACGGCCCACAGCACACTTTTCAATGCCCAGTCACTGAGCCAGGCCTCGCTATTGCCGCTCTGTTGCACAAACAGCAAGCCGAGGATCACGAAAGGGAAGGCGATGCCGTCGTTGAGGCCCGCTTCACCGGAGAGCCCGAAACGCACCTTGTCGTAATCCCTGGCGTCGTTGACTTGCACCAGCGAGGCCAGTACCGGATCGGTGGGGGCCAGAATCGCCCCGATCAGCAACGACGGCCCCCACGCCAGGGCAAAACCGTAATGCAGTAGCAGGCAGACGCCAATGATGGTCAAGATCATCACCGGTCCCGCCAGGCCGAACGCCACCCGCCATCGAAGATCCTTCAGCGGCAGGCGCAATTTGAGTCCGCAGACAAACAGCGAAAAGAGCACCGCGACTTCCGTCAGGTGCTCCATCCAGATCGCCGCATCCTTGATATCCAGCTTCAGCAGGCCCAGGCCACCCGGACCGATCGCCACGCCCAGCGCCAGGCACACCGCCGACGTGGTCACCGGCATCCAGCGCAAATAGGAAGAGGTCAGTGCCAGGGTCAGCAGCACCGCACCCAACACCGCCACCCATACAATGAAGCTCATGCCCGGTTCTCGGAGGTGTACCGCCGACCGCCGTTGAATGGCGGACTCAGGAAAATCAAACGCCAGTCACGCGCAAGTACTCAGGCCCCAGGTAGTTGAACCAGAGCAGAATCATCTCCACCAAAATAGTCACCAGCACCAATAGCCCGACGCCCCATACGCTCGCCGCATTCAGCAGACCTTGCTCCTTGCGCTCATGCATGAAGATCGGCAAGCCGACGAACAGCAGAAACGTTGAATAGAGGGAGGCGGCCCCCAGCACGGTGATCGCCAGCCAGCGGCTCGGATAGAGCCCGGCGATGCCTGCGAGGAAAAACGGGGTGACGGTGTAGGCGGCAAAACCGATGCACTGATTGACGGTGGGGCGTGAATCGAAGGTGCGCGACATCCAGCGGATGAACAGCCCCATCAGCACCACGCCAACAATGATGCTCAGGTACAGCAGCCCGCAGAGTTGCAGGGCGCTGGTGGTACTGAGCTTGACCGTTTCGTTCTCGGCCAGGCTCCAGCCGACGTAGGTAGTCCCGATAAACAGGCACACGGCGGGGATCAAGGCGAGCACCAGCAAATGAGCGAGGTAATGGCGCGGATGCGCTTCCTCATCCTTACGAATATCTGTCCAGACGAAATTGGGCTGAGTGAACAGCCTGACGAAATGTGCGGACATGACGACCTCCAGATACAAGCGGCCCGGCATAGGGGCCCCTAGAAGTATTGAGGTGCATCCGTCGCCAGGGGTTCATTTTTTATCGGGTGACGCCAAGGGCGGTCGGCTGGAGAGAATGTTTACAAGCGTTGAAGGTTGTTCCAGGCGCGCTCGTTGAGTTCGCTTGGACTTCCGACGGGTTTAGCTCAGAGGAAAGTTCGCTGTTCCTGCATACACTCAACTCATGAGTTAGGCTCAATGCGATGCAAGAAAACTCGGTGAGGAGTTGCTCATGAACACTCAATCGCTAATTGCACTGGCACTATCGTTGGCATGTCTCGCTGGCTGCGAAAACAAATACGATGTGAACGAGAAAAATTGCGAGCCGAAAAACTTCATGAAGCTGCCGGACGATCAGAAGCGGGAGGCCTTCATCAAGGCTTGCTTGGAGCGCATAACGCCTTGAACAGGATTCGATGCTGCGCATATCGCCCATAAAAAACCCGATGCACAGGCATCGGGTTTTCGGCATCAACCCGGGCTGTCAGGCCTGGCGGTTACGCAAACTACGCTCCATCCGCGCGATCCCTTCTTCCAGCAGCGCCCTTGGGCAGCCGAAGTTCAGGCGCACGAATTGCTGGGCGTGATCGCCGAAGTCCAGCCCTGCGCTCAGCCCGACTTTCGCTTGCTCAAGGAAGAATTGCTGCGGGTTATCCAGCGCCAGCGCCGTGCAGTCGAGCCATGCCAGGTAAGTGCCCTGAGGGATGTTCATGGTTACACCCGGCAACCGCGTACGAACCGCTTCCACCAGATAATCCCGATTGCTTTGCAGGTAGGCCATGAGCTCGGTCAACCACGGGCCGCCTTCGCTGTAGGCGACGCGGGTGGCTTCCAGGCCCAGCGGGTTGACGCTGTCGACCATGCCGCAGCGAGCGCTGTTGACCCGATGACGCAGTGCCGCGTCCTGAATGATCATGAACGCAGTCTTCAAACCGGCGATGTTGTAAGCCTTGCTCGCCGACATCAGGGTGATGGTGCGCTTGGCGATCTGCGGGCTGAGCGAGGCGGTCGGGATGTGTACGCGCCCGTCGAAGCACAGCTCGGAGTGGATCTCGTCGGAGATGATCCAGGCATCCTGCTCCAGGCAAATGTCGGCGACCGCTTGCAGCTCTTCGCGCGGGAAGACCTTGCCCAGCGGGTTATGCGGGTTGCTCAGCAGCAGCGCGCCGCCCCCTTGCAGTGCATGACGCAAGGTATCGAGTGGCGTGGCATACGTGCCATCGGCCAACGCATCGAAATCCAGTTCGACCTTGTTCAGCTGCCAGTGGCCCGGCGCATGGCGCAGCGGCGGGTAGTTTGGTGTCTGCACGACCACGTTTTGCTGCGGCTGAACCAACGCGTTCAGGGCCATGTTGAACCCCGACTCGATACCCGGCAGGAATATCAGCTCCTGAGGTTGCACGCGCCAGGCGTACTTGCTCCACAGGTCGGCGACGATGGCGTCACGCAAGTCATCCTGAGCCACGCTGTAACCGAGCATCGGGTGTTCCAGGCGTTTTTGCAGCGCCTGAATGATCGCTGGCGGCGCGGCGAAGTCCATGTCGGCGACCCACATCGGCAACACGTCGGCCGGGTAGCGGCTCCATTTGGTACTGCCGGTGCCATGGCGGTCGAACACCTGATCAAAATCGAAAGTCATGCTCAGTCTCATAAAAGGCAGGGGGTTAATCCGGTGGCCATGATAGCGCCAAACTCCGTGGGAGCGACCTGTGGCGAGGGGGCTTGCCCCCGTTGGGGTGCGAAGCGCCCCCGGCATTCCAAAGTTAAACTGCATGTACAAGGTTTACGACTGCTTCGCAGCCGAACGGGGGCAAGCCCCCTCGCCACAGGTCGCTCCCATTAATTGTGTTTCCGACAGGCTTGCGCAATTACCCGGCTGTCGGTTTTCACACAGCACAAAACAGCATTGTCTACAGTTTAAAGTGGCGGTAGTTCCGTTGCCGTCACCGTGATCGTCCAGAAAAACCCGGCCAACGCACCGGGTTTCCACCTGATCAGGAGTGCACGATGGACCTCAACCGTCGTCAGTTCTTCAAGGTCGCTGGTCTCGGCCTTGCGGGCTCAAGCCTCGGCGCGCTGGGCATGGCCCCGGCGCCAGCTTTCGCCGAACAAGTGCGTCATTTCAAGCTCGCCCATACCCATGAAACCCGCAACACCTGCCCGTACTGCTCGGTCGGTTGCGGCTTGATCATGTACAGCCAGGGTGACAACGCGAAGAATGTCGCCCAGAGCATCATCCACATCGAAGGCGATGCCGACCACCCCGTCAATCGCGGCACCCTCTGCCCCAAAGGCGCAGGCCTGCTCGATTTCATTCACAGCCCCAGCCGTCTCCAGTACCCGCAGGTGCGCAAGCCCGGCACCACGGAGTGGACGCGAATCTCCTGGGATGAAGCGCTGGATCGCATCGCCGACCTGATGAAGGCCGACCGCGACGCCCACTTCATCGAGAAGAACGCCCAGGGGCAAACGGTGAACCGCTGGCTGACCACCGGATTCCTCGCGGCGTCGGCGTCGTCCAACGAAGCGGGTTACATCACCCACAAGGTGATTCGCAGTCTCGGCATGCTGGGGTTCGATAACCAGGCACGTGTCTGACATGGCCCGACGGTGGCAAGTCTTGCCCCGACGTATGGCCGTGGTGCCATGACCAACCACTGGACCGATATCGCCAACGCGAATCTGGTTCTGGTGATGGGTGGCAACGCCGCCGAAGCGCACCCTTGCGGTTTCAAATGGGTGACCGAAGCCAAAGCCCATAACAAGGCGCGGCTGATTGTGGTCGACCCACGTTTCACCCGTACCGCCTCGGTGGCCGACTATTACGCGCCGATCCGCACCGGCACCGACATCGCCTTCATGGGCGGGCTGATCAATTACCTGCTGACCGAAGACAAGATCCAGCACGAATACGTGCGCGCCTATACGGACGTGTCGTTCATCGTCAAGGCCAACTACGGTTTCGAGGATGGGTTGTTCAGCGGTTACGACGCGAGCAAGCGCACTTACACCGACAAGTCCGGCTGGGGCTATGAAATCGGCGAGGACGGTTTCGCCAAAGTCGACCCGACCTTGCAGGACCCACGTTGCGTCTACCAATTAATGAAGCAGCATTACAGCCGTTACACCCTGGAGTTGGCCAGTCAGGTCTGCGGCATGCCCGTGGATGCGATGCAAAAAATCTGGGAAGAGATCGCCACGTGCTCGCAACCGGGCAAAACCATGACGATTCTCTACGCGCTGGGCTGGACCCAGCATTCGATCGGCTCGCAGATGATCCGCAGCGCGGCCATGGTGCAACTGCTGCTAGGCAACGTCGGCATGCCGGGCGGGGGCGTCAACGCCCTGCGCGGGCACTCCAACATCCAGGGCCTGACCGACCTGGGCTTGCTGTCCAACCTGCTGCCCGGTTACCTGACTCTGCCGGCCGAGGCCGAACAGGATTACAACGCCTATATCGCCAAACGTGCACTCAAGCCGCTGCGTCCCGGGCAGATGTCTTACTGGCAGAACTACGGCAAGTTCCACGTCAGCCTGATGAAAGCCTGGTACGGCGCGAATGCCACCGCCGAGAATAACTGGGGCTACGACTGGCTGCCGAAACTGGATATTCCCGGCTACGACATCCTGAAAATGTTCGACATGATGGGCAAGGGCGAGGTCAATGGCTACATGTGCCAAGGCTTCAACCCGATCGCCGCCTTGCCGGACAAGAACCGTGTAATGAAGGCGCTGGCCAAGCTCAAATGGCTGGTGGTGATGGACCCCCTGGCCACCGAAACCTCGGAGTTCTGGCGCAACGTCGGGCCTTACAACGATGTGCAAACGGCCGAGATCCAGACCGAAGTCATCCGTCTGCCCACCACCTGTTTCGCCGAAGAAAACGGTTCGCTGGTCAACAGCGGTCGCTGGCTGCAATGGCACTGGAAGGGTGCCGATGGCCCGGGGCTGGCGCGCACGGACGTGAAGATCATGGCCGAGCTGTTCTTGCGCCTGCGCAAGCGTTACCAGGCCGACGGCGGTGCCTGGGCCGAGCCGATCCTCAAGCTCGACTGGCCCTACAAGATCCCCGATGACCCCACGCCGGAAGAACTGGCCCGGGAATTCAACGGCTACGCCGTCGCCGATGTCACCGACGCCTCGGGCGCGGTGGTCAAGGCCGGTCAGCAGCTGTCCGGCTTCGGCCAGCTCAAGGACGATGGCAGCACCGCTTCCGGGTGCTGGATCTTCTGCGGCAGCTGGACCGAGCAGGGCAACAACATGGCCCGGCGTGACAACAGCGATCCTTTCGGCATGAAGCAGAACCTGGGCTGGGCCTGGGCCTGGCCGATGAACCGGCGGATTCTCTACAACCGTGCCTCTTGCGACCCTCAAGGCAAACCGTGGGACGCCAACAAGCGGCTGGTGTGGTGGAATGGCAAAGTCTGGACCGGCACCGACGTGCCTGACTACAAGGCCGATGTGCCGCCGGAAGCCGGGATGAACCCGTTCATCATGAACCCCGAAGGCGTGGCGCGTTTCTTCGCCCTCGACAAGATGAACGAAGGGCCGTTCCCGGAACACTATGAACCGTTCGAGACGCCCATCGGCATCAACCCGATGCACCCCAACAACAAGAAGGCGACCAGCAACCCGGCCGGTCGGATCTTCGATTCCGTCTGGGACACCCTCGGGCAGGCCAAGGACTTCCCTTATGCGGCGACCAGCTACCGGCTGACCGAACACTTCCACTTCTGGACCAAGCATTGTCCGATCAATGCCGTGACCCAGCCTGAGCAGTTTGTCGAAATCGGCGAGGTGCTGGCCAAGGAGAAAGGCATTGCTGCCGGTGACCGGGTAAGGGTCAGCTCCAAGCGCGGGCACATCGAAGCGGTGGCGGTAGTGACCAAGCGGATTCGTCCGCTGCAGGTCAACAATCAGGTGGTGCACCAGATCGGTATCCCGTTGCACTGGGGTTTCACCGGCGCCACCCGTCACGGTTACCTGACCAACACCCTGGTGCCGTTCCTCGGCGATGGCAACACACAGACCCCGGAATCCAAGTCATTCCTGGTCAACGTGGAGAAAGTCTAAATGGCCAGCCAAGACATCATCGCCCGTTCGGCCACCACCACCATGCCGCCCTCTGTGCGCACGCAAGAGGAAGTGGCCAAGCTGATCGATACCACCAAGTGCATTGGCTGCAAGGCCTGCCAGGTCGCCTGCTCGGAATGGAACGAGTTGCGCGACGATGTCGGTCACAACCTCGGCACCTACGACAACCCTCAAGACCTCAGCGCAGACACCTGGACCTTGATGCGCTTCACCGAGCATGAAACCGACGCCGGTAACCTGGAATGGCTGATTCGCAAGGACGGCTGCATGCACTGCGCCGAGCCCGGCTGCCTGGCGGCGTGCCCGAGCCCCGGCGCAATCATCAAGCACGCCAACGGCATCGTCGATTTCGATCAGGACCATTGCATCGGCTGCGGGTATTGCATCACCGGGTGCCCGTTCAACATTCCGCGCATCTCGCAAAAGGACCACAAGGCTTATAAGTGCACGCTGTGCTCGGACCGGGTGGCGGTGGGGCTGGAACCGGCTTGCGTAAAAACCTGCCCGACCGGCGCCATCGTTTTCGGCACCAAGGAAGACATGAAAGAACACGCTGCCGAACGTATCGTCGACCTCAAGAGCCGCGGTTTCGAAAACGCCGGTTTGTATGACCCCGAGGGCGTCGGCGGCACCCACGTCATGTATGTGCTGCACCATGCCGACACGCCCAGGTTGTATGCCGGGTTACCGGATCACCCGGCGATCAGTCCGCTGGTGGACCTGTGGAAAGGCCTGAGCAAACCCCTGGCGTTGCTCGCCATGGGCGCGGCGGTGCTGGCCGGGTTCTTCCATTACGTGCGTGTCGGGCCACAACTGGTCGAGGAGGACGAACATCCAGTCACCCTCGACCCGGCGGTCCATGAGTTCGATCCATCGGTGCATACGTTTGATCCGACGAAACCCGGCGGGGAGGACAGGCCATGAACGACAAACCGATCCTGCGCTACACCGCCAACCAGCGCACCAATCACTGGCTGGTGGCGATTCTGTTTCTGATGGCCGGGCTGTCGGGGCTGGCTTTGTTCCATCCGGGGTTGTTCTGGCTCAGCAACTTGTTTGGCGGTGGTTCGTGGACGCGCATTCTGCATCCGTACATGGGCGTGGCGATGTTTGTGCTGTTCCTCGGCCTGGTGTTCAGCTTCTGGCGGGCGAATTATTTCAGCGCCAACGACCGGTTGTGGCTCAGGCGCGTCGGGACTGTCTTGCGCAACGAAGAGGAGGGCGTGCCGCCGATCGGCAAATACAACCCGGGGCAGAAGCTACTATTTTGGGTATTGCTGATCTGCATGCTGGTGCTGTTGTTCAGCGGGTTGGTGATCTGGCGTGCCTGGTTCAGCGCGTACTTCGGCATCACCGGTATTCGCTGGGCGATGCTGCTGCATGCGCTGGCGGGTTTCATCCTGGTGCTGAGCATCATCGTCCACGTCTACGCCGGCATCTGGATTCGCGGCTCGGTCCACGCCATGGTGCGTGGCCGGGTCAGCCGCGCCTGGGCGAGAAAACACCACGAGCTCTGGTACCGGGAAGTGACCCAAGACGAAACGCCTGAGCGACCGATCACAAAAAAAGGATGACCCCTTGGCGACGATCCTCGAGCCTGGGCAGATAGAAGCGGCGGCGAGTTCACCGCCGTTTCTGTACCTGCCACCGAACAACCTGTTCACCTTGCGCGCGCTGCGTCTGGAACGCTTGGCCGACGGGCATCCCATGGCGGACTATCTGCGCTTGATCGCGGGGCTGTGCCACGTTCAGCAGAACCTGATGGACGATCCGCCCGTGACGACCATGCCCGATCCCGAACGCCTGCGGGTGTGCATGGAACATGGCTTGCCACCGTTCGCCGCCGACAGTCTGGTGCGTGAAAACGTTTGGCTGCCGTATCTCGAAGCCTTGTTGCAACGCTATCAGCCACCGCCACAATCGGCGGTAGAAAACGCCGTGGCGACGTTGCGCAGTGCCAACCCGGGGCTGCTCAAAGCGTGGGCGATTGCCTTGGTCAGCGGCCAGTATTCAATGCTGCCGGCAGAACTGGTTCCGTTCCTTGGCGCAGCGCTGCAAGCGGCCTGGAGCCATTGGCTGTTGAGCACACCCAACCTTGAACTCAAGCGCGGCGACAGCCTCAGCCAATGCCCGGCCTGCGGTTCGCCGGCGATGGCCGGGGTGATTCGTCATCGAGGCAAATACAACGGTTTGCGTTATCTGGTGTGCTCGTTGTGCGCCTGCGAATGGCATGCGGTGCGGGTCAAATGCGTGTACTGCGAACAGAGCAAGGGGCTTGAATACGTCAGCTTCGAGGATGACCGTCACGCTGCCAATCAGGCACCGTTGCGGGCGGAAGTCTGCCCCGGCTGCAACAGCTACCTGAAACTGATCTACCTGGAAAACGATGCCGAAGCCGAAGCGCTTTCGGCGGACCTGTCCAGCCTGATGCTGGACATGCGCCTGGAGCAGGAAGGCTACCAGCGCCTGTCGCCGAATCTGATGCTGGCACCGGGAGGCGACTGAGCGTAAAGCGATCGCAAAACCGGTGCCTGCGGTAGGTCAGCCTTACCGCGATTACCGGTTTTACGACGGCTGCGCAGCCGAACGGGGGCAAGCCCCTGGCGACAGGACGCCTGTGATTACTTAGGTGGTTCGTGTTTGTCCAGCGCTCGGTTCACCGCCAACTCGCCCTGCATGATGATTTGCGCGATGCCTAGAATGGTATTGCGGTGTGGCCCCTGTAGCAGCGCAGCAACATCGTTGAGCATGACGCTGGCCGAAGCCAGTGACTCGCAGGCGTGGGCCAGCAGAGATTCGGTGCCGATCTCTGGGTTGATGATGAACATTTTGCTGGGTTTATACGGCGTGGCCATGATACGGGCACTCGGATTGAGGTAGTAATCGAGGGCGCGTTCGGCCGCTTCGTGGAGTTTTTTTGAATCGAGTGATTCATACGGGGATGCCGAATCCGCGGTTGGCGGATTGGGTGTTATTTTGAACATAGATGAAACTCCTACTTAGAATATTTAGGAGCCATCACCCTCGCTACCAAACGAAGAGTGGCGGCCATACGCGGGTTGGTAGACCGGTCTAAGTAGGAAACCCGGCGCTCACAATGGAGCCCCACGCATGACCACCATATAAAGCCGAGCCCCAAAAAAGAGACTGCATAAGGTGTCGCCATACGACTACTTAGAGGCGGGCTACCAAACCCGATCACTGTTTTTCAGTGACAGGGAAACGATATAGCCCGCCCCACAGCCGCACAAGCCAGCGGATTCTGGCGCACGCGTAGGTAACGACGCAAGGTGTTGTAGCCTTTAGGACGTAACACTGAGTGTCATTAAACACGCCCTCTGCAATGGGTTGATGCGCTTCAAAAAATAGAGGAAACCTCTGACAGTTTTTTTGGTAGTAGTCGCTGGGAGCGCGGCGTTTAGCAGGGTGTTGCAGTGGGGGCACTCGCCATCAGCGAGATCATTGCTCGGTGATGGTGATAGTGGGCGGAGAGCATGCCCTTAAAGCTCAGCGGCTACACTCAGACGCGACGGTCACTCGTTTCCGGGAGCTCTGATGTCCGCACCTTCCGCCAGCCAAGCCTTGCGGCTGCCCTCCATCGACAGCTTGCTGCGCCATCCTGCTTGCCAGGCGTTGGTCGAGCGTTATGGGCGGGATGCGCTGCTGGCCGGTTTGCGGCAACTGCTCGATGATCTGCGCGAGCCGGTTCAAAAGGGTGAACTCAGCGCGGTTGAAATCGCCCCCGACGTATTGGCGGGCAGGGCAGGCGAACGTTTGGCGATCCAGCATCGCAGCCAGGTTCGTCGGGTGTTCAACCTCACCGGCACGGTGCTGCACACCAACCTCGGTCGCGCGTTGTTGCCGGAGTCTGCTATCGAAGCTGTTCAACTCGCCGCCCGCTACCCGCTCAATCTGGAATTCGACCTGCACAGCGGCAAGCGCGGCGACCGCGATGATTTGATCGAAGGCCTGATCCGCGAGCTGACCGGCGCCGAAGCGGTGACCGTGGTCAACAACAACGCCGCCGCCGTGTTGCTGACACTCAACAGCCTGGGCGCGCGCAAGGAAGGCATCATTTCCCGTGGTGAACTGATCGAGATCGGCGGCGCCTTTCGCATCCCCGACATCATGGCCCGCGCCGGAGTGCGGCTTCACGAAGTGGGCACCACCAACCGCACCCATGCCCGCGATTACGAGGCCGCGATCGGGCCGCGCAGTGGTTTGCTGATGCGTGTACACGCGAGCAATTATTCCATCGAAGGTTTCACCGCCCGGGTGCCGACGGCTGAATTGGCGGAGCTGGCTCACCGTCACGGGCTGCCGCTGCTGGAAGACCTCGGTAGCGGCAGCCTGCTGGACCTGACTCGCTGGGGCTTGCCCGCCGAACCGACGGTGCGTCAGGCGTTGCTCGATGGTGCGGACATCGTCACTTTCAGCGGCGACAAATTGCTCGGTGGTCCCCAGGCCGGGTTGATTGTCGGCCGCAAAGACCTGATCGCGAAGATCAAAAAGAATCCGCTCAAGCGCGCCCTGCGGGTCGACAAACTGACCCTGGCCGCCCTCGAAGCCGTATTGGCGCTGTACCGCGATCCTGATCGGCTGGCCGAACGCCTGCCGAGTCTGCGCTTGCTGACCCGCCCCCAAGCCGACATTCATGCCCAGGCCGAACGGCTGCAACCGTCACTGGCGCGGGTGTTGAGTGACGGCTGGAGCGTCAGCGCGGTGCCGGCGTTGGGCATGATCGGCAGCGGCAGCCAACCGGTGGCGCGCTTACCTAGCGCTGCGTTATGCCTGCGGCCCAACGTCTCCAAGCGTCTACGCGGGCGGCGATTGCTGGGACTGGAGGCCGCGTTTCGTCGGTTGCCGATTCCCGTGCTGGGGCGCATTGACGGTGATGCGCTTTGGCTGGACCTGCGCCAACTGGATGACGAAGCCGCATGGCTGGCTCAACTCGATCAATTGCAGGAGGAGGGCCGGGACGGGTGATTGTCGGCACGGCGGGGCACATCGATCACGGCAAGACCTCCTTGCTCCAGGCACTGACCGGCCAGGCAGGCGACCGTCGCCGGGAAGAACGCGAACGCGGCATGACCATCGACCTCGGCTATATCTATGCAGCACTGGAACCAGGCACAGCCCTGACCGGTTTTATCGACGTGCCCGGTCATGAGCGCTTCACCCACAACATGCTGGCCGGGGCGCAGGGTATTGATCTGGTGTTGCTGGTGGTGGCGGCCGATGACGGCGTCATGCCGCAGACCCGCGAACATTTGGCGATCGTCGAGTTGCTGGGCATCCCTCGGGCATTGGTCGCCATCAGCAAATGCGACCGGGTCGAGCCGACACGAGTGCAGGCAGTTCGTGAACAGATCGAAGCATTGCTCGCATCCGGCCCCTATGCCGACGCACCGCAAATCGCGCTGTCGAGTGTGACCGGCGAGGGTGTCGAGACGCTGCGTCAGGCCTTGCTGGATGCGCAACATGAGGTGCTTCAACGCAGCACCAGCGGCGGTTTTCGCCTGGCGATTGATCGGGCTTTCAGCGTGGCCGGCGCCGGTATCGTGGTGACCGGCACCGCGTTGTCCGGCCAGGTGGCCGTGGGCGATACGCTGATGTTGAGTCCGCTGGACAAACCGGTGCGGGTGCGAGGCCTGCATGCGCAGAACCAAGCGGCCGACAGTGCAACAGCCGGGCAGCGAGTCGCGCTGAACCTGAGTGCCGAGCGTCTGGCCCTGGAGCAGATTCACCGTGGCCACTGGCTGTTGGCCGAATGGCTGCATGCGCCGACCCAGCGTCTGGATATCGAGATGACCTTGTTGGCCAGCGAAGCGCGAAGCTTCGAGCACTTTCAGCCAGTGCACGTGCATCTCGGCACTCAGGATGTGACGGGGCGAGTGGCCTTGCTGGAGGACGCCAGCCTGGCACCGGGGCAGCGAATGTTCGCGCAACTGCTGGTGAACGCGCCGGTGCTGGCGGTGAAGGGCGACCGCTTGATCCTGCGCGATCAAAGCGCGCAACGCACCCTCGGCGGTGGCCGGGTGCTCGACCCGTTCGCCCCGGCCCGACACCGCCGCAGCCCCGAACGATTGGTGCAGCTACAAACGCTGGCCACCACCAACAGCCTGGAAGACGCACTGCCGACGCTGCTGGCCAACAGCGACACCGGGCTCGATCCCCGGCGTCTGGAGCGCCAGTTCAATCGTCCGCGCGACAGCTGGGAATTGCCCGATGATGTGCGCTTGATCGATACGCGGCAGGGGCCGTTGCTGTTCAGCGCTGCCCGTTGGGAAGCACTGAAAGCGCCGCTGCTGGAACACCTCACACGCTTTCATCAACTCGAACCGGATCAAATGGGACCGGACAGGGACCGCCTGCGGCGCTTTGCCGGCACCGCACTGGAGCGGCCGACCTTTATCAGCCTGCTCGACGAATTACTGGCCAGCGGCGCGATCGTCGCCAGCGGCCCATGGCTGCATTTGCCCGATCATCAAGTGCGCTTGAGCGAGGACGACGAGACCTTGTGGCAACAGCTACAGCCGCTGTTTGAACAAGCGGGTTTCGATCCGCCATGGGTGCGTGACTTGGCCAAAGACGCTGGCCGTGAAGAGGCAACCGTGCGCCTGCTGCTGCGCAAGATGGCGCGACTGGGGTTGCTGCATCAAGTGGTTCGTGACCTGTTCTACACCGACACGCTGCTGCGCCGATTGGCGGCTATGCTGGTGCAACTGGCCGGCAATGACCCGGTGATTCAGGTCGCTGCATTTCGCGACGCTGTGGGCCTGGGGCGCAAGCGCAGCATTCAGATTCTTGAGTACTTCGACCGAATCGGCCTGACCCGACGCTTTGGCGACCGACGCCACATCCGGCTCGACAATGCACTGGCCCAGCAAACAGAAGACTGAGTTCAAGGAAGGCAATCGCGCCCGGTGGCGCGGCCGGGCTTCAAACCCGGTTGGGGACGGCATCCGTTCCCGGGCAGGTTCGACTCCGGCTGCCTTCCGCCATTTTTAGCCACTTCGATGACTTATACCCTAACGGTACCGCGATTTTCGTCCCCATCCTGACTGCCAAACCTGTTCTAAAACGTTTTTACACAGCCTCGGCCAAGAGCAGACAGTCAAAACCTGCCGCATCTGCCGATTATCCGTCAGGCGATAAAACACTTGAACATGGATGCAATCAGACCGGCGATCACTCGTTCAAGTTTTTGACCAGATAGCTATCTACGATTTGCGAAACGCCCGTCAATGCAGTACGCAGCAACTCCGGTTCAGTGCGATAGCGCAACGGCGTATAGCCATAGGTATTGGCGCCGTTGAATGCGGTGATCGGTTCATTGCGCTGCCAGATTAGTTCCTCGCCGCGTTTCATGACAGCGCTCACGGCAATCGTCGGGTAGACCACACTGCTGAAGCCTTGAGTCAGTGCGAAACCCCAGTTCAGGACGGTCAACTCGATCTGCGCATCGGCCGGTTCGTGTTCACCCACGATCTTGAAACGGCCGGTGGCGGTCAATTGCTCCTCGAAACTCTTTTTGACCAACTCGCCCAGATTGATATCCGCTGTTTCCATGTTGTACAGAATCGCATCAACCGTCGACATCGAAGCCAGGTCACCTGCCTTCAGACCTGCGGCAAATCCAGCCCCTCCCAAAGCAGCCTTGGTCAGGTTCGATGCACCAGCTGCCATCCCTGCGCCAGCGCCGACACCTGCGCCCAATGCAGCGCCCCATGCCTGTTCACGTCCCATGTAACTCATCTCCTTGGGCTTCCATGCAACCGGGAGAATCTTCACCGTGTGGATCTGGGTACGGTATTCGGGCTTGAATTTCTGGTTGGCACATCCTGCAAGGAAAAGAACGGCAAAAACCAGGACAGCAATCTTCTTCATGAACAACTCACGACACCAAAGGAATGTGCGAAGTTTGTCGTCACCTGCAGGAAATTCTGAAGGGTAAATGAGGAGTGCTGATCGCGAATGCTATTGCGGCAGCAGGTAGCTTTCGGCCGATTCTGTTGAAAAAGTCGGACTGCCCAAACTGCCTGATCATTGACTGGTGAAAACGCCTTTTTCGCACGCGGCTACGTGAAACCCGAGTCCGGAAGCCTTTGCCAAAAGTAAAGATTTCAATCTCGGACGCGTACTTTTCGGATGCGCAAACCATGGCCGACTTTTTCAACACAATCGGCCACAAGCAGACGTTCGATCCAAAGCTGCTTTCGAGCAGAAGAAAACGTCGCTAAGCAGCGGCCAGCGAGCCGCTGCTATGCTGAGTCGAATCCCGTCAGCACGGCTCAACGGGCATGGTTGTATGCTTTTTTGAAGGACGTGCTCACGTGTCTGCTGACGCAGCAGGCAAACGACATTGCCGAACTGCTGCCGCATAACATAAATGGACGCCTGATTAACATACGCAGGGACGGTAGGTAGACGTTTACAGACAGTACAACCCAAGGACTATCTCAGGACTACCTGGCATGGGCGATTCTTTCTGGAGCAGGTTCGGCCTCGAACTGATATTGATGACGTTCAGCGTACTTTTTTGCTATGCGATGTACCACACGCATGTGACCTATCAGCGCCGCAACAAAAAACAAATCGACGAAGCATTTCGCAAAGCCATGGCGCAGCACGGTATTGAAAATGTGGAAATCCGACAGGATCACACAATGTTAGGGGCCCGTGGCAAAGTCGGGAAAAGGCTGTTCGATGTCCACAGGATTCTTCACTGCCCGCCGGATCGCTGGTTTGTCTACATCCATGTCGAGGACACAAAACCTGTGCTTATGCCGATTTCAGAGCAGCGAGCAATGGCTTCCCTCAACAGCCAGGGGGGAATTGAATAGGCTGATGACGACGTTGGCTCCCTGTTCAGGAAGTACCGAAAGTACACCTAGGCGAGCGGCTGCGTTGGACTGCAGCCCTTTGTGACGGGCAGAAATCGGCCAGACGCGGACATGTAGGTTGCGCAATATTCGACCCTTAGCTGCCGCTCATGAAGTCGTGTCCCAATAGAAATGGATGTACTCGTCTTCATACTCCGCGAACAGCGAAACGATGAACTCCGTCTTCATCGAGTACATCAATAACGCTCCGACGAAACCGGTCGACTCATGCAGCGGTTGTTTGAGCGGAGCGATCAATTCAAACGCCTGATCCGCAACCATCTGATTGAAAACAGCTTCCGAGATTTCCTCAAACTGAGCGTCAGAAACGTAGCCTGGGAAATAACTTTCGCCACCAGGCCGCCAATCCATCCATTCCGCGTGAAGCCAGAAGTTTAATCCGTTTTCGCCTTGCCGTTTGGGGGCGCGGGTTATCCTGATGATCTGCTGAGAGGCAGAGCATCGAAAGGCGATTGCTGGATAAGTGACGTAATAGAGACCGGGACAATCGCTTTTGGTCGCTTTCTGCCTGTCGCGAAGGACTGAAAACGACCCAAAGCGAGGAATGCTAGTGCTTTGGAGGGCGGGCATACCAACCGTAGATTGCGATGCCGGCATAACAGGTTGCTGGCACGCTCAATGCCATCGCGAGCGTCGAGAGGTCGGCCGCATACCCTGTCAATGGCGGAATAAATGCCCCGCCAACAATGGCGCAACAGAACAGGCCCGAACCTTCTGCCGCGCGATGACCGAGCCCTGCGGTCGCAAGGGTAAAGATCGTCGGAAACATGATGGAGTTGAACAGCCCGACGGCCAGCAGCGACCATCCGGCAACAACGCCTTGTGTGGTGGCAGAGATCGTCAACAGCACAATGACTGCCGTGGCGGCAAAGGCCAGCAGTTTCCCGGGCGCGAAAGTGCGCATCAGCGCTGAGCCGATAAAGCGGCCAACCAGGGCACCACCCCAATAGAAGGCAACATGCTTGCCTGCGGCTTCGGCGGGAAGGGCCAGGGTTGTCGGCAGCATGAGGTAGTCGGTGATAAGGCTGCCAATCGTGACTTCGGCGCCGACATAGAGAAATATGCAAACGGTGCCGAGTGCAAAGCGCGGCTGCTTTAGAAGGTCGAGCGCAGCGAGTGGATTGAGACGTTCAGGTCTTGTTGACGGTTGCAGCTCATTTTTTTTCAGCCAGACGATCAAGGCGACGATGCAGATGAAGAGCGTAATGCTTGCATAGGTGTTGCTGATCACGCTGGCTTCCTGCGACAGGAAGGACGTCAGTTCTGCTGGCGACAATGCGGAGGTATCTACCGCATTGAGGGAGCCCAGGATCAGTATGGCACCCAGGTAGGGTGCGACCGTGGTTCCCAGCGAATTGAACGCATGGCCGAGGGTGAGGCGGGCAGGGGCCGTTGCGGCGGTTCCGAGCAGTGAAAGCAGCGGGTTCGCAACGACCTGAACGGTTGTCACGCCAATCGCAAGCACAAAGAGGGCGCCGAGGAAGGCTGGAAACAATGCGGACTGGGTGGCAGGAATGAAGAGCAGGCATCCACCAGCCATCAGCAGCAACCCGAGGACGGCCGTTTTCATGTAGCCGATTCGCGAAATGAGCAGGCCTGCGGGTATGGCGAAAATGAAATAGGCAAAAAAGAATGACGACTGCACAAGCATGGCCTCTGTATAGCTGAGGCTGAAAAGGTGCTTGAGTTTTGGCACCAGGACATCGTTAAGGCTGGTGATGCTGCCGAGGATGAAAAACAGCGCGAACACGTAGGTGCTCATCCGTTGGGCGTGGGGTGTTGCCAAACTGTTGGTGACAGTCGCGCTAGCACTAGCATTCGTCATCACGGGCTTCCTTTCTTGTGATTGTTACTTTCAAGGAAAGCTCTATCGAGCCTCGGGAACCTTGATAGTGAGACAGCGCTATCTTTGTGCGGTGAAGTACTCGCCAAAGAAGGGTGCGCTGCCATCTGATTTTTTGTCTGTAGCCGCTACCGCTCACCCAAAGTCCGGGGCCAGTCGTTAGAGGGGCGCTACCTTAGTGCCTGACTTTTCGTTTGGCAAGCCGCTGGATCTCTTGGGGGTTATGCTGAGATAAGGGGTAAATTCGCTCATTTGGGCTGCAACTATTTGTCGGGATTGAAAATTCAGGAGACAACGCAATAGGCGTCCGCGGATTGGCAAGGTGGCCAGCCATTTAATAGAAATTGAGGCGGTTCCTTACAGTCCTCTTCAATCAGGTGAATGCGCAAGCTCTCAAACCGGGTAGAGCTGCCTGATCCGCCGCACCATGCGTTGCTAGATGCGCGAATGCTTGCAGATCTTTTCAAGATCTTGGCCTACCGGCTTGTTTTGTCACCATGAAGGCGCATCACAACGCTGATCGACCAGCTTTGGACGGTACTGCAGGTTATTCGAGCTTCACCATCGTCATAGGCGGTGGTGGGAAGGGGCAAAACTGGATTATCCAAAATTATGGCTCAGCCATAATTATTGCTGCGCCATAATTTCTCACTACAAAAAGCTTTGTTTAGGCATCGGAGCAACAGGCCGTAAAGGGTGAACGGCAGTGACGTTTTCATTTCATTAGAATCGCTGACCTGAATCCGATTGCAGGTTTGGTGTATTGTTAGCTGACTAACTACATAGAGACTCAACATGTCCAAACTTGCAGAATTCCGTCAGCTCGAAAAACACCTGGCAGAGCAGCTCGAAGCTCTCGAAACGCTGAAGGGCGATGCTGGCCTGAAGAAAGAAATTGAATTTGAAACAAAGCTGCGCGCTTTGCTCGCCGAGTACGGCTATAGCCTGCCGAACGTGATGAACTTGCTTGACCCAAAGGCTGGTCGTCGCGCATCA
Source organism: Pseudomonas sp. TE12508 (assembly GCF_056279485.1). Classification (NCBI taxonomy): domain Bacteria; kingdom Pseudomonadati; phylum Pseudomonadota; class Gammaproteobacteria; order Pseudomonadales; family Pseudomonadaceae; genus Pseudomonas; species Pseudomonas sp. TE12508. The sequence goes on from NZ_JBWCCN010000007.1 coordinate 56,444, forward strand.
ACTACCGAGGCAAAATCCGGTACGAGGAAGCCACGCCAGGTGAAGGTCTACAAAAATCCTCATACCGGCGAAGTGGTAGAAACCAAAGGCGGCAACCACCGAACGCTGAAGGAATGGAAAGCGAAATACGGCTCCGACACCGTGGAGTCTTGGCAGGCCAAGTGAGTTTTGTTTGAGTACAAGAGGGCCCTTCGGGGCACTTTTTTGGAATTCAAACACTGTTTTCAACCAGTGATCACTACGGTAGTAATCATCACTTTTATGAGCGGAAGTAAGAACTTATTATGGCCCTGCTTTTCGCTCTCCGCCCGCTCACTGAAAAATTGCTGAATATCATCAGGACACCAATGTTTGTTATTTGGAGGCACTCGTTTTAGTAGGTGTAAATTCTCGGTTGTTGGTATCTAAGTTTATCTGAGGTGTGTGAACCTATCAAAATCGCTCGTGGTGATTGTTAAAGTTAAATTCGCAGCGAGTTGGAGAATTGCATAATTAGTTGTATGCAGATGCTTTAAGTGATCTGTTGCGCATGTCCCGCTGGTGCTTTGCCTGATGAAGCAAAAGTACTAGGCTCTATGGGGTCTACAGCATCGTTACCTTGTGTGAGCTTTCATGACACCTTCGCGAGTTTTTATCGATTGCGTAGTACCCTCTGCAGCTCTAGCCTTGAAGGATCCGATAAGCCTTTGGCGATCATAACAAGAGAGGGTTTCGATGAAGTATGCAGATAAAAAAATAGCCGTAGTCACGGGCGGTGCGATGGGCATTGGGGCTGAAGCTGCCATTTCATTGGCAAAAGACGGTCACCACGTCGTAATTTGCGACATCAACGCGCAAGAAGCGGAGCGGTTCTCGCGTCACCTCCGGGAAGAGGGCTTTACAGCTGATGCCTGCCAGATGGACGTTGGAGCTCTGGACTCTGTCTCTGATGCGTTTTCCTGGATTGAGAGAGAGTTTGGCCGCTGTGATGTTTTGGTAAACTCGGCAGGTATCGCCAAGACTATGCCGTTTCTGGACTTCGACCTGGACGTCTTCAACAAAACGATGCTCATCAACGTCACTGGTACATTCATGTGCTGCCAGCTAGCCGCACGTATCATGCGTAAAAATGGTTTCGGCAGGATCATCAATATTGCTTCCGTTGCAGGGATGCGGGCGGTGGGTAAAGGGCGAACTGCCTATGGCACCTCCAAAGGTGCGGTGATCGCACTTACCCGGCAGATGGCGGTAGAGCTGAGTGAGTATGGCATCACGGCTAATGCTATTGCCCCTGGGCCGGTTGATACCCCCATGACCAAGGAGCTACACAGCGATGCTTTTCGGCAGGCATACAGCAATGCCATCCCGGCCAAGCGATACGGAACTACTCAAGAGATCGCAGGTGCGGTGAGTTATCTTGCGTCTGATGTAGCAGCTTATGTGAATGGCATCGTGTTGCCAGTTGACGGTGGATTCCTCGCATGGGGTGCGGGTGATCTTTAATCGCCGTCATCGCGAGCGCCCATTAGGGCGCTCGTTCAACTGTCAGACATTTCCTTCCTGATCCACTTTTCGAGATCTGCAGTGTCAGACCGCAACCTCGCGTTGGGAGAGACCCACAAAACCAGCTTGGCCTCGCCTTGAACGAAGCCAAAAGGTGCTACCAGTGCGCCACTCTCAAGCTCCGCCTCAACCAGCATGCGGGGTACGCAGGCAAATCCCAGTCCCACCTTGGCCGCCTGTATCAACAGATAAAAGTGTTCAAAGAACTCCATCTCCAGTAAGTCACTGGCATCTAGCTGTAGCGATGAGTACCAGTCTTTCCAGGCCTGAGGCCGGGTTTTGGTGGTCAATAGTCGCTCTTTACTGAGGTCGCTCGCATCTCGAACACCTGACGTAGCGAGGTAATCAGGTGAACAAATAGCTCCCACCCATTCATTGGTAAGCGCTATAGGCTCGATACCTGGAGGGGGTTCAATGCTATCCAATCTTATCGCGACACTAACTCCCTCCTGAGCGAAGTCAATTGGGCCGTGCCCCGTTCTTAGACCCAATTCCATGGTGGGAAAACTACTGTGAAGTTTTGCCAGCCGAGGCAGCAGCCAGTGCATCATGATCGACGCAGAACAAGAAAGCTCCAGGGGGCGTGGGCGAACCTCGTCAATGCTTTCCTGGATTAGAGAGAACGCCCTGCTTAGCCCAGCTGCAAGTCTGGCCCCCTCAGGTGTAAGTCTGGTGCCATGGGCATTCCGAGTGAGAAGAACGACGCCTAACGAGTCCTCCAAGCTTCGGATGTGTCGACTGATAGCACCATGAGTCACGCATAGCGCGTCTGCCGCATCACTGAAAGTTCCTTTGCGCGCGATCATCTCAAACGCCCTCAGGGCATTGAGCGAAGGCCTAGCGGGCGATGACATCTCCAGTACCTCTCCGAAGGCGAGGCGCTCTCGTTGGCCTCAGCGGTTATTGTGAGTTTTACTCACGCTCGCTGGAAATCATATCGATTGGATCGGCGTGGGGTCAATGTATATTGGTTTGAAACTGCTTAGGACATAGCCGAGCAGATTCACAATAACAACTAAAGTCGAGGCAACCATCATGGTCGATCATAAGGCCGGGCGAGAGGAATTTTTTGCCCGTTTTTTTGTGGAGAGCAGCTACCCAATTGAGCGGGTGAGTGAGGTGATCGCAGGTGAGCAGTCGAGCGGCACCTTCATTTCTCTTCCAGGTGAATCGGCAGAGCTCAAAGAGCGCTCCCGCGCGCGTGTTGTATCCATCGATCCCCTTCCAGAAACTACAGGTGCATCGCTTTATAGCGAATTTTTGTCCAGGCATAACCCTTCTGATAAGTGTTACCGTGGAGAAGTTACCATCGCTTTTCCAACGGCCAACATCGGGAATAACATACCCGCCTTGTTGACTACCATTGCCGGTAATCTATTTGAAATCGGCGAAGTAAGCGGTCTCAGAGTTCTCGACTTGGAACTCCCTGAGCGATTTGCAGCTGGGTTCCAAGGGCCACGATTTGGTATAGAGGGCACGAGGGCGTTATGTGGTGTGCATGACCGTCCCATTATCGGCACTATCATCAAACCTAGCATTGGGTTAACCCCAGAGCAAACTGCATCTGTGGCCGATGAACTCTGCGCAGGTGGCATCGATTTCCTCAAAGACGATGAGTTGCTCATCGATCCTACTTATGCCTCGTTTGACGCACGCTTGAAGGCTGTGATGCCGATCCTTCATAAGCATGCCGACCGGCTGGGTCGCATGCCAATGTACGCGATCAACATCTCAGGCAGCATCGACGAAATGTTACGCCGGCAAGATGCTGTGTTGGAGGCGGGCGGCACATGCGTGATGCTTTGCCTGAACTGGGTCGGTCATTCTGCGGTCGAGCACATCCGCAAGCATGCACAGCTCCCGATCCATGGTCATCGTGCCGGCTGGGGTGCATTAACCCGCTACCCTCAACTTGGCTTATCGTTTGAGGTCTATCAGAAGATTTGGCGACTGGCCGGAATTGATCATCTCCATGTCAATGGGATTCAAAGCAAATTCTGGGAGCCGGACGATTCTGTCATTTCATCTGCTAAAAGCTGCCTGGCGCCGTTCGCTGGCATGCAACCCTTGATGCCGGTGTTTTCCTCCGGTCAATGGGCAGCACAGGCGCCAGTGCTGTTCAACAAGCTGAAGTCAGTCGATCTCATGCACCTCGCTGGTGGCGGCATCATCGGCCATCCGTTGGGTATTGAGGCAGGTGTGCAAAGCATGCGTGAAGGCTGGGAGGCCGCCGTCCAAAACGTACCGTTGGAGCACTATGCAGAGGGTAAGCCTGCTTTATCCGCCGCCTTGCAAAAATTCGGAGGCGCGTAACTCATGGGCTCCTACCAAGCATCCAATCTTTCCCTGGTATTTTATGGAGATGATTTCACTGGTTCGACCGATGCGTTGGAGGTTCTCACGGCAGCTGGGCTCAAGTGCGCATTGTTCTTGACTCCACCTACCCCGGAACTGCTGGCCGAAATGGGTGGATTCGATGCTATCGGAATCGCCGGAGACAGCCGTGCGTTGTCCAACTCGGAGATGGATGATGTGCTGCCTGAGATTTTCCAGGCGATCAAGCGTCTGTCTCCATCGCTCGTTCACTACAAGGTCTGCTCCACATTCGACAGCGCGTCGACTGTAGGCAGCATCGGTCATGTTATTGAGCTGGCTGCACGTACCTTCGGGACAAAAGGCATCCCGATCATCGCGGGCAATCCGGCACTGGGTCGTTACTGTGTCTTCGGTAACCTGTACGCGCTGTCTAAAACTGATCATACGGTTCATAGGATCGACCGCCATCCGATTATGCGTGCTCACCCGATCACGCCGATGCATGAGGCCGACCTGAGTATCCATATCGGTCAACAAAAAAACTTGTCGATCAGCAAGATCGATATTCGTCAGATGGAGCAAAACTCCGACCTCCCCAACTTGGTGCGAGAACTGGCTGGCCAGCACGATGCCGTATTGTTTGATGGCACAACTGAAGCGCACATGACGACTGCTGGCCGAGTGCTAACTGAGCTGTCATCGAGCGATGCGCCTTTGTTTGTGGTCGGCTCTTCGGGTGTCGAATACGGGCTGACACAGCACTGGCGTTCAGCCGGCCTGATGGAGACGCGCGAAGCGAAGGTGGAGCCATTGAAGTCGGTGGAGCAGGTGCTGGTTATTTCTGGTAGCGCCTCACCCTTGAGCCAAGCGCAGATCGACGCCGCGATTGATTATGGATTCGTCGAACTTGAAGTTGATGCTGCTGCGTTGATTGTTGACGCTCGCCGAAGTGCAGCGGTACGTGACGTAGTCACTGCTGCAGTATCGCACCTTGAAAAAGGGCGATCAGTGTTGATCCATACGGCCAAGGGCCCGAATGATCCGCGAATTGAGCAGATGATTAAGGCAATGCTTCTCGAAGGCTTGCTTCGTGATGAAGCGAGAGTTCAAGGCGGCAAAAAACTCGCTGTAGAGCTCGGGCGCGTTGTGCTTGAGATTCTTAAAGCATTTCCGTTGAAGAGACTGGTTGTATCAGGAGGAGATACCTCTAGCCAGGTTACTAAGATCCTTGCCCCTGATGCTCTGGTCATCAAGTCTGACATTTCGCCTGGAGCTCCGTTGTGTCAGATGCGTTCTCAAAAGCCGTATCTCGCAGAGTTGGAGGTTGCCCTGAAGGGCGGTCAGATGGGAGATCGAGATTACTTCATTAAAACTTTGAGAGGCTCTTAGTAATTTATCTGAATGCTCACACCAACAAGAAAATACTTGCATATTTACAATAACAAAAGGTGAAATCATGCAAACCACTATATCGAGTCCTGTCGAACAAGATCTTGAATATTTGGACGATGGCGAGAAAAAGTCCATGAAGAGCGTAGTTGCCGGAAGTCTCTTCGGGACAGCGCTGGAAACTTACGATCTGTATCTCTATGGGACTGCCGCCGCACTGATCTTCGGCCCGCTGTTTTTCCCCGGTAGCGATGAGGCTGTTTCTCGTCTTGCATCGCTTGCGTCTTTTGCCATTTCATTTGTGGCTCGTCCACTAGGGTCGCTAGTACTAGGACATTTCGGAGATCGTATTGGCCGCAAGAAACTACTCTATCTCACCCTTATTATCATGGGGTTGAGCACTGTTGGTATCGGCCTTCTGCCAACTTATGCGAGTATCGGTATCTGGGCGCCAATCATGCTATGCGTACTGCGCTTCATCCAAGGCTTTGCCTTTGCTGGTGAGTATAGCGGGGCAGTATTAATGCTTTTGGAGCACGCACCTAAGCGGAGACGAGGGTTTTATGCTGCTATCAACAACATCGGCCCAGTGTTTGGTTTCATCGCCTCCGCAGGCATGCTGCTGATTGTTAGCGCGTTGTTGTCCAAAGAAGACTTCTACTCTTGGGGATGGCGCATTCCATTCGTCGCAAGTATCGTCTTATTGGCTGTCGGGGTCTTCGTGCGTTCGAAAGTGCCCGAATCGCCCGTGTTCGAGAAAACCGCTAAGAAGCGAGCAGTAACCTCGGAACCATCGCAGTCGCCTGCCATGCGGTTGTTCACCCGATATCCAAAGCAATTGCTGTTGGTTGCAGGTGCGAACATCTGCCATTTCTCCACCTTCTACCTCTTCACAGTTTTCGCACTCAGCTACGGTCAACGGGAGCTTGGATTGTCCAATGCTTTCGTGTTGTCGGTCGCGATGGTTGCTATTTGTACCCACCTGGTGGTGGTGCCATTTGCCGGTGCCATGGCTGATCGAATCGGTCGACGCACGATGATGCTCATCGGTTTTGCCGTGACCGCCCTCGCTGCGTTTCCATTCTGGCACCTATTCTCCACCGGCGAGTTTTGGCCGATGGTCGCAGGCTCCTGCCTATTCATGACTGGCTATGGCTTGGTCTACGGCGCTGTGCCGTCCTTCACTGGCGAGGCGTTTGGGCCAAGCGCCCGGTTCACCGGCTTTGCAATGTCCACCAACCTCGGTGGAATCATTGGCGGCGGCACTGCGCCAATCCTAGGAGCATTCCTGCTTAGCCACTATGGTACGCCCTACGCTATTTCCGTACTCACCATAGCGCTTGCAGCGTTCTCTGCACTTTGCGTTTTCCTGTCCGCTGAAACCAGGGACGTGGATATCGTGGACGAATGACAAGCATGTGTACGGCATGCCCGGCTGCGGCGTGTCGTACGTCCTCTGAAGTGTATTGAGCGGCTGTGCTGTTCCATCTCCAGCAAATAGCTCTCGAACTTTATTTATAAAGGGACGCTGAGAATTTGCCTCAGCCCCACTGGAAGGAACTTCGTATGACCATCCGCAGAACCAAGATCGTTGCAACCCTCGGGCCGGCTAGTAGTTCCCCACAAGTGATTGAACAGTTGATACTCGCAGGTCTGGATGTTGCGCGATTGAACTTCTCTCACGGTACTCCCGCCGAGCATATCGCGCGGGCCCGTATGATTCGTGAAATCGCTGCACAGCATGGTAGGCACGTTGCTTTGCTAGGCGATTTGCAAGGGCCAAAAATCCGCATCGCCAAGTTCACCAACAAGTGTGTTGAGTTAAAGGTCGGAGATAAGTTTTCATTTTCTATCACTCACCCACTGACCGAGGGTAATGAAACGGTTGTGGGCATCGACTATCCAGACCTGGTGCAGGATTGCGGGGTAGGTGACGAACTGCTGCTCGATGACGGCCGAGTGGTAATGCGGGTTGAATCCACAACTGCTGATGCCCTGCACTGCGCGGTGACAGTGGGTGGGCCTCTATCGGATAACAAAGGTATCAATCGCAAAGGTGGGGGGCTGACGGCTCCGGCTTTGACTGAGAAAGACAAGGCGGATATCAAGCTGGCTGCAGAGATGGATCTGGATTATCTAGCAGTGTCCTTTCCAAGAGACGCGAGTGATATGGATTACGCCCGCAAGCTGCGTGACGAATCGGGCGGTAGTGCCTGGTTGGTTGCAAAAATTGAGCGCGCCGAGGCTGTTGCTGACGACGAGACGCTTGATGGTCTGATTGCAGCGAGCGACGCAGTGATGGTCGCCAGGGGGGATCTAGGCGTCGAAATCGGTGATGCCGAGCTGATCGGCATCCAGAAAAAGATCATTCTTCACGCTCGTCGCAATAACAAAGCGGTAATCGTTGCGACGCAGATGATGGAGTCGATGATATCCAGCCCGATGCCAACGCGTGCCGAAGTATCTGACGTAGCGAACGCGGTGCTGGACAACACCGACGCGGTGATGCTGTCCGCTGAGAGCGTGGCCGGCGCTTATCCGATCGAAGCCGTACGTGCCATGGCGCGAATTTGCTGTGGCGCCGAAAAGCATCCAACCAATCTGAAGTCCGGCCACCGCCTGCATACCAGTTTTGATCGCTGCGATGAGAGCATCGCCCTTGCCGCGCTGTACACCGCTAATCACTTTCCAGGCGTTAAGGCGATCATCTCTCTGACAGAAAGTGGCTACACGCCATTGATCATGTCCCGCCTACGCTCGCATGTGCCGATCTATGCCATGTCGCCGCATCGGGCTACACAGGCCCGCACATCTATGTTTCGTGGCGTTTACCCGATAGCGTTCGATCCACTTTCGCTCCCCCTGGAAAGCGTGAGCGAGGCAGCAATCAATCAGCTGCTCCGGCGTGGTCTTGTTGCTCCCGGCGACTGGGTGATTCTCACGAAGGGCGACAGTTACAGCGTCGCGGGCGGCACCAATGGTCTGAAGATTCTTCAGATTCCTACTTCCGTGAGCTATTCGAGCGCCCCCTAACATCTCTCCTCAAAACAGTATCTCCATAAACGATCTAGGCGCTTTGGATCAATGGCGGGTTGTTTCTGACACTTCCTATGATGGCTACGAAGAGATCCCGCGGGACGTCATGCAAGGTTACGGCACCATGGCCGCAGAAATCATTGAGGCGTCGACTGGATGGCATGGCAGCGGGTGTGCATTCACCCATGTTTTTCTGCAAGGCGGGGTCGGCGGACTGGCAGCGGGGATTGCCAGTTATTTCTGGGAGCAGTATGGCGAGCAGCGACCTGTGCTGATTGTCGTGGAGCCTGAGCAAGCCGATTGCTTGTATCAAAGTGCGCTCAACGGTAAAGCCGCGAAGACAACGGGCTCGGTAGACTCGGTGATGGCCGGGTTGGCCTGTGGTGAAACCTCGCCACTGGCGTGGAAGTTTCTTCGTTCCAGCGTCGATTTTTTCATGACTGTCCAGGATCAGGATGCCGTGGACGCCATGCGTAAGCTCGCTACCGGTAGCCCACAAGATATCCCGGTGGTCGCTGGAGAATCCGCCGTTGCCGGGCTGGCCGGGCTTACGCAGATCATGTCGACGCCAGGCCTCGCCTCAAAAACCGGTATCAATCGGCAATCGAAAGTCCTGTTGATCAGCACCGAAGGGGCGACCGCACCCAATGTGTACGCTGAGCTGGTCGGTGAGACAGCGACATCGGTTTTAGCCCGTCAAAAAGAATGGTTGGCGGCCGTTTGACCGGATAACCGGACGGCCCGCTCGCAGTCTGTCTCGACCTCTTTCGGCCACGGATCAGGCCCTCTTTGCTCTCTCTTTTTTTTGCCTCACTACTTGGCACTTACGTTCTTTCTGAAATCTCTTGGTGCATTTTTTTGAGCATTAATAGTGCGTTCGATATTTATCGAGACACCGGGTGAGATGCTTTGTATTACAAGGACAATAAAAATAATGAGTAGAAATTTCCCGCTTATAGGGCAAAAAACGCCCTGGAGTGGCTAATCGCACCATTTTTGCCCGCTCCAGAGTTGTGCAAGTTACAAGTGGGAAAAACGTTTCAGCGATCGCATCTGTTTCTGTCTCAAAAATGCAATGAAATGTCTCTCTGGTGTCTTTACGGAGGGGTTTTTCGTTTTTTATCAGCAGTAACAATACTTGGGCACAGCCCTTGCAAAAGTACTTTCCAACCACCGCAAGTGTGGTTTTCAACGAAAAAAGATAATGGGGAACGTTATAAATGGGGCGCCAGAAATCAAACCGCAGAGGCCGAATCTCTGGCGTCGGGACGCGTCAAGAGATTGCCGGAGTCATGAGGAAATTATTTCCGAATGTGACAGGAAGTTAACGACGCACACTGAGGTGCTCAACAGAAACAGTACTCACTAAAACAACGTAAGGCCTTATTTTATTGAAATAGCAAAGTGATAAGAAAATGCCGTCTGTATCGCGGCAAGGAGTAGGGTATGTCCCGAGCTTTTTTTAACGAAATGTATGATGCGAGTGGTGGCTGCCGCCCACATTACCAGGAGTTCGCGCGTTGGTTGGCGGACACACCTCTGGAGTTGCTGGATCAACGTCGTCGCGAAGCCGACCTGTTGTTCCACCGAGCCGGCATCACCTTCACTTTATACGGGGACGAGCAGGGCACCGAGCGGTTGATTCCGTTCGACATCATTCCACGCAGCATCACAGCCCGCGAATGGCAAACGGTGGAGCGTGGCTGTATTCAACGGGTCCAGGCATTGAACATGTTCCTGGCCGACATCTACCACGGGCAACGCATTCTCAAGGAGGGCATTATTCCGGCCGAACAGGTGTTGGCCAACGAGGGTTATCAGGTCGCCATGCAGGGCCTGAATCTGCACCGCGGCATCTATGCCCACATCTCCGGGGTCGATCTGGTCCGCGACGGGGATGGCAGTTACTACGTACTGGAAGACAACTTGCGCACCCCCAGCGGTGTGAGCTACATGCTCGAAGACCGCAAGATGATGATGCGCTTGTTCCCCGAACTCTTCGCCGCCCAGCGTGTGGCACCCATCGATCACTACCCCAATCTGCTGCTGGACACCCTCAAGAGCTCCAGCCCCCTGGACAACCCGACGGCCGTGGTATTGACCCCGGGTCGCTTCAACAGCGCTTACTTCGAACACGCATTCCTGGCCCGTGAAATGGGCGTGGAACTGGTCGAAGGCGCCGACCTGTTTGTCCGCGACGATCATGTCTACATGCGCACCACCGCCGGCCCGAAACAGGTGGATGTGATCTATCGCCGCCTCGACGATGCCTTCCTCGATCCGCTGTCCTTCAATCCAGACTCCATGCTGGGTGTCCCGGGACTGGTGGCGGCCTATCGCTCGGGGAACGTGGTCCTGGCCAACGCCATCGGCACCGGTGTGGCCGACGACAAGTCGATCTACCCCTATGTCGACGACATGATCCGCTTCTACCTCAGCGAGGAACCGATCCTCAAGAACGTGCCGACTTGGCAATGTCGCAAACCCGAAGAGCTGTCCCACGTGCTGGCCCATCTTCCCGAGTTGGTGGTCAAGGAAACCCAGGGGTCCGGCGGCTACGGCATGCTGGTTGGGCCCGCGGCCACGGCGGCGGAAATCGAGGACTTCCGCGCGCGCCTCAAGGCACGCCCCGAAGCCTATATCGCCCAACCCACCCTGTGCCTGTCGACGTGCCCGACCTTTGTCGAAAACGGCATCGCTCCACGCCACATTGATCTGCGCCCGTTTGTATTGTCGGGCAGCGAAACCCGTCTGGTGCCCGGTGGCCTGACCCGCGTCGCATTGCGCGAAGGTTCGCTGGTGGTGAACTCGTCTCAGGGCGGCGGCACCAAAGACACTTGGGTAGTGGAGGACTAAGACATGCTTTCAAGAACCGCTTCGGACCTCTACTGGATGTCCCGTTACCTGGAGCGCGCCGAAAACCTGGCGCGCATGCTCGAAGTCAGTTACTCGCTGTCGCTGATGCCCCACGCCGGGCGCACCGATGGCCGCGCCGAGCTGGCGATGTCGCTATTGGCCGCCGGCACGCTGGACGACTACAACGAACGCTACGGCGAACTCAACACCGAGCGCATGCTGCACTTCTTCGCGCTGGATGAAACCAACCCCGGCAGTATCTATTGCTGCCTGCAGGCCGCTCGGGCCAATGCTCACGCAGTGCGTGGACGCATCACCGCCGACATGTGGGAGAACATCAACGCCACCTGGCTGGAGATGCGCAATATCGCCAGCAATGGCCTGGGTCGCTACGGCATCAGCCATTTCTGCGAGTGGGTCAAGGAGCGCTCGCATCTGTTCCGTGGGGCGACCTCGGGCACCATCATGCGCAACGATGCCTACTGCTTTATCCGCCTGGGCACTTTCCTTGAACGGGCCGATAACACCCTGCGCCTGCTGGATGCGCGCTACGAAATGTTCGGCGAAGAGTCGGAGGAGGTGAGTGACAACTCTGCGCGAGGCTACTACCAATGGAGCGCCTTGCTGCGCGCCTTGTCGTCCTTCGAGGCGTTCAACGAGATCTACCGCAATGCGCCCGGCGCCGAGCAGGTTTCAGAGATGCTGCTGTTGCGTGGCGATGTGCCGCGTTCGCTGCACGCTTGTATCGAGGAACTGGACCAGATCCTCGCCAGCCTGCCGGGCAACAACGGCCGACCAGCCCAGCGCCTGGCAGCAGAACTGAATGCGCGGCTGCGTTATACCGGGATCGACGAGATTCTCGGCTTCGGTCTGCACCTGTGGCTGACTGATTTCATCTCCCAGGTTCGCCATCTTGGTCAGACCGTGCACGAGTCCTATCTGGAGGTCGTATGAAACTGTCCATACGCCACGACACCACCTACAGCTACGCCGATGAAGTCTGCACCAGTATCCAGTTCCTGCGGCTGACACCGCAGAACAGCGATCGCCAGCGCATCCTCGAATGGCACCTGGAATTGCCGCGCCTGGTCCGCAGCCAGTTCGATCCTTACGGCAACATCCTGCATGTGTTGACGATGGACGAGCCCCACGGAGCTCTGGTGCTGACGGCTTATGGTCAGGTGGAAATCGATCCGGACCGTGAGTTTGAACGCGACAGCCAATCGCCTTTGCCATTTTTGCGCACCAGTCACCTGACAAAACTGGACGATGCCCTGAATGCCTTTACCGTGCAGCACTGCGGTACGCGGCGTGATCGGACGGCGCTGATCGACCTGATGAATGGCCTGGCCGACCACATGGTCTACAACCCGGGTGCGACCACGGTCGATACCACCGCAGCCGAGGCGTTTGCAGGCGGAGGAGGGGTGTGCCAGGACCACACCCACGCTTTCCTGGCCTGCGCCCGCAGCCTGGGAATTCCCGCACGTTATGTCTCTGGCTACCTGTGTACCGAAGATGAAAATCACTTGGCCAGTCATGCCTGGGCCGAAGCGTGGCTCGACGATGGCTGGTACAGCTTCGACGTGACGAATCGGTTGGCCCGGCCCGAACGCCATCTGAAACTGGCGGTGGGTCTGGACTACCTGGACGCCTGTCCGGTACGCGGTATGCGTCGTGGCGGCGGGGCTGAGTCGATGCTGGCTCGGGTACAGGTAACGTCCCTGTTTCAGGTTCAACACCAATAACCCCGAGTCAGTCGCAGCAACTGGCCATACCGTCGTGGAGACGGTATGGCCTCTCATCTCTAATTCACGAGTTAACACGAATGACTTATTGCGTCGCTATGCACCTGGCCGACGGGCTGGTGTTCATCTCCGATTCAAGGACCAATGCCGGTATCGACCAGATTTCAACCTTCCGTAAGTTGTTTATTTTCAGCACGCCAGGAGAGCGGCTGATCGTGCTGCAAACCGCGGGCAACCTGGCCACGTCGCAATCGGTGGTCAACCTGCTTAAGCAACGTGCGAGCGGGTCGGGTACCCATCTGTTGAATGTCCGCACGCTCTATGACGCCACCGTGCTGGTGGCCGAAACCGTTCGCGAAGTCGTCGCCCGGGATCGTACCAGGTTGTCGGGCAAGACCGACTTGAGTTGTTCCTTTCTGGTCGGTGGGCAAATCGCGGACGGGCCCATGGACGTGTACAGCATTTACCCGCAAGGCAACTTCATTCAAGCGACGGAGGACACGCCGTTCCTGCAATTGGGTGAAAGCAAATACGGCAGGCCGATCCTGGATCGCAACCTGAAGTTTCGCACCTCACTCGACGAAGGCCTGCGCTGCGGGCTGATCTCGTTCGACTCGACCATGCACAGCAACCTGTCGGTAGGCATGCCGCTGGACCTGCTGGTGTACCGCAAAGACAGTTTTACCCGCGCGAAAAGTTACCGCATCACAGCCGACGACCCTTACTTCAATCGTATCCGTGCGCAGTGGGCTGTCGGACTGCAAGACATGCTCGCTGCTCTGCCGGAGCCTCCCGACGTGTACATGATGCCTGCATGACGTAGTCGGCTGATAACAAAAATAACGATTCACCTCTTGTTCAAGCACCGCCCCGATTCAAGGGCGGTTTGCTTGCTGCCCGGTTCAGCGCACTTGAGCGGATAAAAGTCGTTCAGTGCATGGATCAACCTATTGCGAATGAATCGCTGCCATTGAGGCAATTGGAACTGGGTTAAACCCATGGAGGTGTTTTATGAAGAGCAAATTACCGGCTGCGGCATGGATTCTGATCGCCATGACCCTGGGGATCCTTATCGGTTACATGGTGTTCATCAACTTTCCGGACAAGGAGTCGGCGACCAAAGTAGCGGGGTACATCTCCATTGTCTCGGATGTCTTTTTGCGTCTGATCAAAATGCTGATCGGGCCGCTGGTGTTCTCGACGCTGGTGGTCGGTATCGCGCATATGGGCGATGCCGCGTCGGTCGGGCGCGTATTTGCCAAGGCTCTGGGTTGGTTCGTGACGGCTTCGTTGGTGTCTCTGGTGCTGGGACTGGTCATGGCCAATCTGCTACAACCTGGCCACAACCTCGGCCTTCCACTGCCCGATATCGGTGCCCACACTAACCTTGCGACGTCAGCCTTCACCCTGAAGGATTTCGTCGTCCACCTGGTACCCAAATCCTTCGCCGAGGCGATGGCCAACAACGAAATCCTGCAGATCGTGGTGTTCTCCATGTTCTTCGGCGTCGCGCTGGCGGCGCTGGGCAAAAAGGCCGAGCGCCTGGTGGGTCTGATCGAAGAGTTGTCCCACGCGATGCTGAAAATCACCGGTTACGTGATGAAGTTGGCACCCATCGCAGTGATGGCCGCCATGGCCGCGACCGTGTCGGTGAACGGGTTGGCAATCCTGTTGAAATTCGCCGTCTTCATGGGCGATTTTTACCTGGGGCTGTTCTTGCTGTGGGGGCTGCTGGTGCTGGCTGGCCTGCTGTTTCTCGGACCGCGGGTGTTCAAGCTCGTGGTGTTGATCAAGGAAGCCTTCCTGCTGTCTTTTGCCACGGCGAGCTCCGAATCGGCGTATCCGAAAATTCTCGAGGCCCTCGATCGCTTTGGTGTAAAGCGCAAGATCTCCAGTTTTGTCATGCCGATGGGGTACTCGTTCAACCTCGACGGCTCGATGATGTATTGCACGTTCGCAGTGCTGTTTATCGCCCAGGCTTACGGCATCGAGTTGTCCATCGGTACCCAGATCACCATGTTGCTGATTCTGATGCTGACCTCCAAGGGCATGGCCGGTGTACCGCGGGCGTCCCTGGTGGTGATTGCCGCGACGCTGAACCAGTTCAATATTCCCGAGGCAGGGCTGTTACTGATTCTGGGGGTCGATACGTTCCTCGATATGGGGCGCTCGGCAACCAATGCGGTGGGCAACTCCATTGCCACTGCCGTGGTCGCCAAATGGGAAGGCGAACTGATGAGCGAAGAAGAGGCCCAGGCTCACGCCAGAACGCTGGATCTTGAGGACGCGGTGGTATCGGCGGTCCCGGTAAAGGCCTGAAACGCGGGCGTGCAGCCTAATAGAATAATGCCCCTGCGTTTCTGATCTGCTTTTGGTGCCAGCCCCGCGGGACATCAGCTCATTGCGCGGGGCTATCGGTCATTGCCATCCGGTTGATTGAAAGGACACCAACAAACACTACTATGACCTACGCTTATTCCCAGACGCATGTTCAACCAACAGGGGCTCCCCCCCTGATCGAAAACAACAAGAACAGCTATCCGGAGACGACTCATGTTTGCATTGGCCCGTCGATTCAGCAGCAACCTCGCCGTTTTAGTTACCGCCGCCGCGCTCGCCTCACCGGTTTTTGCGCTGGATACCGTCAAGTTCATGGCCCCAGGTTCAGTCGGTGGTGGTTATGACCAGACTGCACGCGTCCTGGGCAAAGCCATGGTCGAGGCGAAAACGGCAAAGTCCACAACCTTCGAGAACAAGGGTGGCGCTGGTGGGACCCTGGGGTTGGCGCAATTTGCCAATGGCACCAAGGGCGACGCCAATGCCCTGATTGTGGTCGGCGCGATCATGGTCGCGGCCATCGAGCAGAACAAACCGCAAATCACCTTGAAAGATGTGACACCGATCGCCCGGCTGTTTACCGAATACAACGTGATTGCCGTGCGTGACGACTCGCCATACAAAACCCTGGCCGACTTGCTCAAAGACTTCAAAGCCAACCCGTCCAGTATCAAATGGGGCGGTGGCTCCAAGGGGTCGATCGACCACATTGGCATCGCCGAACTGGCGAGCAAAATGGACGTCCCTGTCAACAAAGTGAACTACGTCGCCTTCGCCGGTGGCGGCGAAGTCGTCGCTGCGGTGCTGGGTGGACATATCACGGTGATCACCGGCGGCTACGCCGAGCTTGCCAAATACGTCCAGTCCAAACAGTTCCGCTTACTCGCGATCGGCGCGCCCAACCGCGTTGAAGGCATCGATGCGCCGACGCTCAAAGAAAGTGGCTATGACGTGACAATCGGCAATTGGCGGGGCGTTTACGGCGCCGCGGGCCTGACGCCTGAACAGCGCAAAGAACTGACCGAAGCCGTCCTGACCGCCACCAAAAGCACTGTCTGGCAAGAAAACGTAAAAACCAATGCATGGTCACCCAGCATTTTGACCGGGGATGACTTCGGCAAATTCGTCGAAGAAGAGCATGGGCGCCTGCGCGCGATGCTGGTCAAGGTCGGGCTGCTTTGAGATGGCCGGGCGCTGGAGAGTCATGCCGACCCAACTGGCGATTGGTTTAGGTGTCGTCGCCATCAGCGCGGTATTGGCGTTCGGCGCCTCGCGGTTTCCTCCCGAGATGGGCTTCGTCATCATGGCGGCCTATGTCTACCCCTATGCCGTCGCGATGTTTCTCGGCGTCGTCGGTCTGTTGATGTGCTATCAGGCGCTCACCGGTGGTTTTCGCAACCTTGGCGACGACCACGAAACCACCCAGGCTCAGCCCGGCGGCAAGGCCGGGGCGACTTGGGTCACGGCGGGGCTTGTGGGCGTTGCCTTGCTCATTACCTACATCGGCTTCGTATTGGCCGCCTCATTGCTGTTTGCCTGTTCGGCACGGGGCTTTGGCAGTCGCAGCCCGGTGCGGGACCTGGCCATAGGCATCGCCCTGACGCTGCCGATTTACTGGCTTTTCACCGCCGGGCTAGGGGTTTCCCTTCCGCCCCTGGTCAACGCCTGGATCTGATCCGGGCCGAAGGAGGTCGACAAGGTGGACATTCTCGCTAGTCTGGCAAGCGGCTTCGGGGCCGCGCTGGCACCGATCAATCTGATGTGGGGCTTTATCGGCTGCCTGCTGGGCACCGCGATCGGTGTTTTGCCGGGGATCGGACCGGCGCTGACAGTCGCCTTACTGCTGCCGATCACCGCCAAGGTCGATCCTACCGGCGCGCTGATCATGTTCGCCGGCATCTATTACGGTGCTCAGTTTGGCGGCTCTACTACCTCGATTCTGCTCAACACCCCGGGGGAGTCGTCTTCCATGGTCACGGCCCTGGAAGGCAACCTCATGGCCCGTAACGGACGGGCCGGGCCGGCGCTGGCGACGGCCGCTATCGGTTCATTCGTGGCCGGCACCATCGCGACGATTTTGTTGACGTTGTTCGCTCCACTCGTGGCCACGCTGGCACTGAAATTCGGGCCGGCGGAGTATTTCGCGATACTGGTGCTGGCCTTCACCACGGTGTCGGCGGTGCTCGGTGCGTCGATGCTGCGCGGCTTTGCCTCATTGGGCATCGGGCTGACCATCGGCTTGATCGGCCTGGACTCGACCTCAGGCATTGCCCGCTACACCATGGAGGTGCCCGAGCTGGTCGATGGCATCGAAGTGGTGCTGGTGGCGGTCGGCTTGTTTGCCGTCGGTGAGGCCTTGTACAGCGTGCTCTACCAAAAGGAAGAGACGGGCAGCCGACATCGCCTGACCTCGTTGTGGATGACCCGCGCCGACTGGAAACGCTCGATCCCCGCGTGGCTGCGGGGCACCCTGATCGGTTTTCCCTTCGGGTCGATTCCGGCCGGTGGCGCGGAAATTCCGACGTTCCTGTCTTATTCGACCGAACGCAAACTCAGCAAATACCCGAAAGAGTTCGCGGCCAGCAAAGGCGAGGGCGCCATCGAAGGTGTCGCCGGCCCCGAGGCGGCCAACAACGCGAGCGCCACCGGTTCTCTGGTGCCATTGCTGACGCTGGGCATCCCGACCTCCGCCACGGCGGCGATTCTGTTGGCTGCGTTCCAGAACTACAACCTGCAACCGGGGCCGCTGCTGTTCCAGACCTCGGGTGAGTTGGTCTGGACGCTGGTGGCTTCGCTGTATATAGGCAACGCCATCCTGCTGGTGCTGAACCTGCCGTTGGTGGGCCTGTGGGTCAAACTCTTGCAGATTCCACGGCCGTACCTGAACGCCGGCATTCTGGTATTCGCCACCATCGGCGTATACGGCATGCGCCACTCGACGTTCGACCTGTTTCTGATGCTGGGCATCGGCTGGGCAGGGGTGTTGATGCGCCGTTTCGATTTCCCCGTCGCCCCGGTGATCGTCGGCATGCTGCTGGGCCCGATGGCGGAAAAACAACTGCGCAACGCCTTGTCTATCAGCCAGGGCGACTGGATGGTATTTGTGACGCAACCCATCGCGGCCTCGCTTCTGGTGCTCACGCTGTTGGTGTTGCTGGTTCCGTACGTGCTGCATAAACGCGGCATCAAATTGCATGAGGATGATTGAGGGCTTCGCGAGCCGGTTTGATGATGCTTTGCCCTAGGAGCATGGCTCAAGAATCCCCACGTAGATCGTTCCCATGCTCCGCGTGGGAATGCCTCAACGGACGCTCCGCGTTCGGCTCCGGAAGGGACGCGGAGCGTCCCGGGCTGCATTCCCACGCAGAGCGTGGGAACGATCATCGACATCCTCAATTTCAGAAGCGGAACGCTTGTCGTCCTACCAGTAGCCATTTGCCTTTCTGTTTCTGCCAGATCTGGAAGTTCTCGATTTCCGTGGGAACGATCTCTTCACCCTTGATGGCTTGGGCCGAAAAATGATGCCGGACCAACGCCACATCACCCGACAGCGTGATGGTCTGGCCCTGCATTTCGAGTGTCTTGAAAGCGCTTTTTCCGGTTTCGATGTCGGCGATGAACGCTTTCTTGTCCTGGATTTTCCCGCTGGAATGGCCATAGGTGAGGTTTTCAGCGGTGAGCGCATTCAGTTGGGGAATGTTCTTGGTCAGCATGGCTTGAGTCAGATGGTCTACCGCTACGGCGACATCCTTCTCGCCCGATGAAGGGGCCGCCAATACATAGCTGCTGAAGAGGCACAAGAAGCCGATAAGCAATTTCGTTTTTTTCATGGGTATTTTTCCTTGTTGTTATAGGGATGACAGAAGAGAGGTACGCATCTCGTCTGTCATCGTACAACATAGCAGATTTTTATTGCGAGATGCATCCACTCAGTCAATGAAACGCAATCCTGTGGGAGCGGGCTTGCTCGCGAAGACGGCAGCACATTCAACATTGATGTCGCCTAACACATCGCTTTCGCGAGCTAGCCCGCTCCCACAGGTTCTGCGGTGCATTTTTTATCACTTCATCATCTGCTTGGAACTCCCCGCCAGACACCCTCGTCATCTGCAATGAAGCACCACCGCGGGCACACCGCGGCCACTTCCTGACGTGTTCATTACGAAGGCGAGGGATGACATGACTATTCCAGACAGCAGAACCGGACAACCGGATACCCCTCGGGATCCCCCAGGCTCCGAACAAAATTTTCAGCATTTAAAAGAGGAGGTTACCGAAGCGATAGGCGGTGCGCGGCATCAGGCCGATGAGCAGTTCGGCCAATACCGCGATACCGCAGCGGATCAGATTGAAGCATTGGCCAGAGGCGCCCAGTCAGTCGTTTCCGAGATCAGGACGAACGATACGTTCGGGATGTCCGACTACCTGGCGAACATGGCCGACAGCATGAGCAGCCTGGCGGGAAAACTGCGCAGCAAAAGTGCCGAAGAACTTTTGCACGATGGCGCTGACCTGGCGCGGGACAATCCGGGGTTATTCATTGTCGGCAGCATCGCGGTGGGGTTCGGTCTGTCGCGGTTCCTGAAAGCGGGCGCGGCGACTCTGCCGACAACCACCGACCGTGAGTTCGCCGCGCAGAGCAGCACACCCACCTTCACTGGCGATGGCTCGCAAGGACTTTATGAAACGTCGATGCCGCCCGGAGGCGAGCTGTCGCCCGGGTTGGCCTCTAGCATCACGCCGTCCTCGCCGAGCGCGCCCGACCATCGTGGCGACAGTTCCTCAATGCCAGGGTCCAGCCCCTTCTCAGGAGAACGGTGATGAACAGAAACGATCCAGAACTGCAACCCACACCACCCGTCACACCGTCTGTCACGACGGTTGATCATGACGCTTCCGTGGTCGGTTTATTGCGGCAGTTAACTCGGGAAGTACCGGCGTTATTCACCAAGGAACTGGCGTTGGCCAAGGTGGAATTGCAGGCCAGCCTGACGACGTTGAAAGCAGGGATTGCCGGTGTCGCCGGCGGCGCCATTGTGCTGCTCGCCGGGTTCATCATTGTCCTGATGGCGGTCGTCTATGCCTTGAGCCTGGTGATGGCGCCCTGGCTGGCAGCACTGATTGTCGGCGTCGTGGTGATGGTCATCGGGTTCGTGATGCTGCAGGCAGGCAAAAAACAATTCGAGCCTTCCCACTTCAAGCCTGATCGCACCCTGGGCGCGCTGAATAAAGACCAGGAAGCCCTGCGGAGGAAAGTGTCATGAAGCGAGAATTCGAAACCGAAGCGGCCAAGAGCCCGGAAACCATCGAGCGTGAAATCGATGCGCAACGGGAAAACATCGGGCATATCGTCGACGCGCTGGAAAGCAAGTTTACCCCTGGCCAGATGTTCGATCAGGCACTGCTGCTGATGCAAAGCAACGGCTCGACCTTCCTGACCAACCTGGGCACCAGTGTGCGCAACAACCCCGTGCCCGCGGTGCTGACCTCGGTCGGGTTGATGTGGTTGATGATGAGCCAGAATCGCCCGCCAACGCCGCGGGAATATCGCGTCGAGCCGGATGTCGACTGGGCCGATGACTTGGCCGAAGGGCTCGCCGATGGCATGGACAACGCCCGACAGCGTCTGCACAACACCACTGATTCGCTCAAGGACAGCTATCAGGCAGTCAAGGGTAAGGCCGCGCACCTGAGCGATAGCCTGCATGCGAAGACCGATCACCTCAGTCACGCCGTCCATGACACCAGTGATCGCCTGGCGCGCAGGACTCATGAAATGGGCGACCAGTTCAGTCACCTGCTCAAGGAGCAACCACTGATGATGGCTGCGGTCGGTATAGTGGTGGGAGCGTTGCTGGGCGCAGCGCTACCGACCACCGCGACGGAGCGTCGCTATCTGGGCAGGACCAGCGCAAGCCTCACCGACAAGGTCAAACAGCAAGCACGGGAGGGCTATGAGGCGGTGCGCGAAAAGGTGATGGAGCCCCACGCGTCAATCACGGGAGAAACGGGCGAGATGCGCAAGACCGCGTCCGAAACCCCGGCCGATCTGTCACGTGGCTTAGGGACTTCTTGACAGGTATCAGGGCAAGGCGGGAGGTCTGATACACAGACGTCCCGTCGAGCCCGGTTTATCGGTATCGGAACCATCTGGAGCATGCGTCAGCCGCCACTGATTTTCCAGTGTTTGACGTTATCGGCAAACACCATCTGATGCATTTCGTGGGCGATTCCGTAGGCCAGGGATTCATGCGCCGCAATGACCTTCTCTTCCGCTGAAAGGCAATGAAAAATGTCCAGTTTGGTATCCGCGCTGGCGGTTTCCAGGGCAAAGATTTGCACATAACGAGCGAGGTCGTTATCCAGGCTCAAGAGGTATTCGCGCAGGCGTTGATGGTCGACCGAGCTTTGGGGGAAGTACCAATTCATTGGGTGAATCAGAAACCGCGAATGGGGCGCGGTGATCCGTCGGCCGGCGGCCAGGTACATGATGATGCCCATCGACTCGATGTTGCCGGCATTGATCGCGCACAGCGGCACCGGCAGGGATTTGAGGAAGGTGTAGAGGGCGAAGCCGAAGTTGGTGCTGCCGCCGCTGGTGGAAAGATTAAGCAGTAAGGAGGAGGCGCCCTGGTCGATGGCGTCGAGGCAGCAGTCCCTGAAGCGTTCCATCGTGCCCTGATCAATCTGGCAATGAAAGTGGACGATGTGCTCTGTCATCGACGTACCTCCACACAGGATAAATTAGAGAGCTGACAGTTCAGCGTAACTGCTTGAATGATGCCAGACCTCGACGCGCTTTTCTTTCATCAATTTATATAAGCGGACCCCACTTTTATACTCGTTTTACTCACACCCATTAGTCGCCGCATCAGGAGTTTTCTGGAACTAATCATCCCGATCCGCTTGTCGCAAGAACGACAGATCAGTTCAAACTTTCAATGACAGAAAACCTCGGAATTAGACGAGCCCACGAAGGTTCGCGAGAAACAATGAGGAGAACGAAAATGGCTAACACCGGTGACAAAAAACCTGGCAATTTTGCCAACGACCCTGATAAAGCCTCCGAAGCAGGCAAAAAAGGCCGGGAGTCGGGCGGCGGTATGATGAACGATCCGCAACGCACCCCCGACGCCGGCAAAAAAGGTGGACAGGCCTCAGGGGGCCGTCAATCCAGCGATACCAATCGTTCCGGCAGCGGACAGGGAGGAGGACGCCCAGACAACTTTGTCGAAGACAGAGAGAAAGCATCTGACGCAGGCAAAAAAGGAGGAGGGCAAAATCCCGGCGGCGGGCGTAAACCCTGATGCCGAGTGAAATACATCAAGCCCCGCTTATGGCGGGGCTTGGTTTTATCCAGGTCAGAATCCTGTCGCCGCCAAGTTTCCTGAAACCATCAGGAGTGATCTGGCCGCAACTATCGGTTCAAGTAATAGTGACAATCAAGAAACGCAAATTCTGGTTTGTTGGGCAAAGGTGGAAAATCGCCCCCATCGAAGACGCTGCTCAATGAACCAGACTTTTTATTTTCAGGACTTCACCGATGCGCCCTTTATTTGTTCCTGTCATGACTCTCGCCTCCTTGCTGCTGGCCGGTTGCGCCTCCGCGCCGAACGACCCGACGCTGACCTTCCAGACGAAAAAAACGCCTGCCGAGTACGCCGACTGCGTGATACCGAAGCTGCAGGGCAGCACACTGAACCCGACGGTCTCGCAAACCCAGCGCAGCTACCGGATCGTGGTGCCGAGCAAAGTCGCGGCAGACAACGTTCTCGAAGCCTACAAGGCACCGAATGGCGGCAAGGTGTTTTTGTATGAGCGCCACTTGCTGGCATCGAACTTCATGCCTTCGAGTTTCGAACGTGCCGCGCAGGAATGCCTGTAACCGGTAACCGCTTTTAAAAGTGCTCCTTTGGTTGGCCGCAACCAACCAATATTTTGTCCCGTGCCGCATTCGGTCACGGGACTTTTTTTTGCGTGCTGGTTTTTGCGTGCAGGTTTTTGCATGCAGGTTTGGTGTGCAATGGATCATTCTTTGAGAAGTGACCCAGCCGCGTGGCTGGCCTGGTTCCTGCTCCTGAAATGTGAGAATTGGTAGGCGATGGCCAACCAAATGAACCATGCAGGCATCACACACAGTGCAAGACGGGTGTCTGGCCGAAGAGCAAGCAGGCACAACACAAATGCGAGAAATGCGAGGGAGAACCAGGCCATCGGCACGCCTCCAGGCATTTTGTACCGGGATTGCGCATGCAGGTCGGGCCTTGCTTTGCGATAAGCAATGTAAGACGCCAGGATGGTCGACCAGGTAAAGATCACCAGGATGGCCGACACCGTCGACACGATGGTAAAGGCGGTCATGACTTCAGGGATGATGAACAGCAGCAGCACCCCCAGCAACATCAGAAAGGTCGTGAAGGCCAGGCTGATGAGCGGAACGCTGTTTTTCGACAGCCGTCTGAAAATACCGGGTGCGTTACCCAGGTCGGCCAGGCCGAACAACATGCGGCTGGACGAGAACACGCCGCTGTTGGCGGAAGATGCCGCAGAGGTCAGCACCACAAAGTTGACAATGCCGGCCGCCGCTGGAAAACCCGCGATCAGGAACAGTTCGACAAAGGGACTTTTGTTGGGCGATACCTGCTGCCATGAGGTCACCGCGATGATGCAGACCAGGGACAGAACATAAAAAAGGATGATCCTGAGCGGTATGGAATTGATGGCTTTGGGCAACGTCTTTTCGGGCGACCTGGTTTCGGCGGCCGCGGTGCCAATTAACTCCGTGCCCGCGAACGAAAAGATCGCCATCTGAAAGCCGGCGAAGAAGCCGAACAGGCCGTTGGGGAAGGCGGCTTGCTTGTCCAGCAGGTGCGTCAGGGAAGCCGTGACTCCCGTGGGTGAGACAAAGGAGCTGGCAATCAGCAGCACACTGACGGAGATCAGCGCGACGACTGCGATTATCTTGATGATCGCGAACCAGAATTCAACCTCGCCGAACAGTTTGACGGTGAGCACATTCAAGGCGAACAGGGTCAGCATCATGCCGATGGCGGGGATCCAGGCCGGTACATCAGGGAACCAGTATTGAAAGAACCCCCCGACGACCACTGCATCTCCCACAACGGCCACGCTCCAGCTCAACCAGTATGACCAACCGAGAAAGAAGGCCGCACGAGGGCCGAGGTAGGCCCCGGCAAAGTCAGCAAAGCTTTTGAAGTTCAGGTTAGATAAAAGCAGCTCTCCCATGGCACGCATGACGAAGTAAACAAAAAGACCGATGATCATATAGATAAGTATGATCGAGGTACCGGACAGGGCGATGATCTTGCCGGAGCCCATGAACAGCCCCGTACCAATGGCGCCGCCCATGGCCATTAGTTGAATGTGACGATTGCTGAGCGTGCGCTGTAATGCGGGTTGTTCAGCTATTTCATGCATATCTGAGTTCATCACAAAACCTCTTGATTTTATGTTTTTGAGTTTTGGCAGATAAATAGTGCGTGTGTTTTATTGTTGTAGGTATTGCGCCTTGCAGGGGTCGCACTCTTGCAGTAGCGGTTAATCAGTTAGAGTTGCCCTCAATCAGTTGATACAGGTTTTTTATATTGGCTGGCGTGGGGACAAGATGGATTTTTTCACCGATCCCGTATTTGTCAGCTTGGTCATGCAAATAACGAAGTGAAGAAAAGTCTTCAAGCGCAAACCCTACCGAGTCGAATACCGTGACTTGCGTGTCATTTTCTCGGCCTGGTTCGTTATCCCGAACGATGCGGAAATATTCGATGACAGGATGGTCAGCGTCCAGTTGCTGAATGTCGCCTTCAATGCGTGTTTGCGGTTCAAACTCGACAATGATCCGGGCGTTGCGCAGGATATCGGCATGAAGTTCGGTTTTCCCGGGACAGTCACCGCCAACCGCGTTGATATGCATGCCCGGTTCGATCATGCCGGGCGTCAAAATTGTCGCGTAGGCTTTGTCCGCGGTGACGGTGGTGACGATATCGACGCCTTTGACGGCTTCATGCACGGAGGAGGCTACGGTGACATTGATGCCGGTATAGCTTTCCAGATTTTGTTTCAGTTTCAATGAAGCGCCACTGTCGATATCGAATATCCGCAGCTCGTTGATCCCGAGCATTTCATAAAAGGCAATGGCCTGGAATTCGCTCTGGGCGCCATTTCCGATAATCGCCATGCGTGTCGAACCCTTGCGCGCCAGGGACTGGGCTACCAGGGCGGACGTTGCCGCTGTGCGAACCGCGGTGGTCAGGGTGAGTTCGCTGAGGACTGTGGGGTATCCGCTATCAACGTCCGCCAAAACACCAAAGGCCATGACGGTCAGCAGATTGTTGCTGGCATTGGCGGGATGGCCGTTCACGTATTTGAATGAATATTGCTTGCCGTCGTCGGTCGGCATTAACTCGATGACCCCGGAATCGGAGTGATTGGCCGTACGTGGGGACTTATCAAAGTCAGCCCAACGGCAATAGTCGGCTTTGATGTAGAGCGCCATTTCCCTGATGGCATTACCGATTCCGATTTTTCGAAAAAGCGTCGCAGCATGATCAACGTCTATGAATAGAGTCATATGTGTTTTCTCTGAGTTGTAAATCCAGGGGGGGTATATCGGTCTTCAAAACTCAGGATTGTTTGCTCTCATATCCATGAAGTACGTTGACCGCATTGATACCGATTTCATCGACCATGTATCCACCTTCCATGACGAAGAGCGTAGGGGCGCCAACAGTGGCGATAATTTCACCCATGCCAAAGAAGTCATCACTTTCCAGAAGAAAATGGCTGATCGGATCGTCCTTGAAGGTATCGACGCCCAAGGAAATAACTAGCAACTCGGGCGAGAAGTTCCTGAGTTTTTTACAGGCATGCATCAGGGCGTTCTGGTAACTCTGCCATGTGGTATTTTTCGGCAACGGATAATTCAGGTTATAACCTTCGCCAGCACCTGTACCGCACTCGGAACTGAAACCTGAATAGTAAGGATAAGAAACCGACGGCTCTCCATGCAGAGAGGCAAACATCACATCATTGCGGTTATAGAAGATGTTTTGCGTTCCGTTACCATGATGGAAGTCGACGTCCAGCACCGCGACACGTTTAGCACCTTGGGTGAGTGCATGTTGCGCGGCGATGGCCGCGTTATTCAGGTAGCAGTAACCTCCCATGTATTCACGAGCGGCGTGGTGTCCGGGTGGACGACACAAGGCAAAGGCGCTGTTGTGGCCTTCGTTGATCAACGATAGGCCGGTGAGTGCAATGTCCGCGCTGGTTTTAACTGCTTCCCAAGTGGTCGCGGTGATCGGCGAGCCGGCATCCATGGCAAAGAAACCGAGCTTGCCATCAATGAAATCCGGGACTTGTTCATTGGCCAAGTCGCGTACCGGCCAGACCAGGGGCAGGGCGTCATGCTCCCGTCCGGTTGCCGTCCATTCAGACCACGCGCTTTCCAGAAAGGAAACATAGCGCTCACTGTGTGCATTGACGTAGCACGCCCGGTCAAACGTTCGCGGGACGATGATATCGCCGAGCCCGACGTGCTGGACTCGGTCGCGAACGGTATCCGCTCGGCTTGGCTGTTCGAAAGAAAGTTTGAGAACGCCGTCCTTTAGTTCAGAGCCATGGTGCAGTCCATGAGAATCGCTAAAAATTGTAAGCATTAAAACGCATCCGTCATTGTGGTCCAGTGCCAATAGTTTGTTCTGGTTCGGATGCACTTTCTTTGCTTTTTATTCTCGTTCTGCTAGCGTAATCGGGATTATTTACCCTTGGATGGCGTCATGCAGAAAAAAATTACTCATCGCGCATTGCTAGACGATACCGACCTTTCCATCCTTGCCTTGCTGCAGGAAGACGCCAGCATTTCCAACGCCGAATTGAGTGAACGGCTGTCGCTAAGCCTGACGCCATGCTGGCGGCGACGTAAGAGATTGGAAGAGGAGGGAGTGATCAAGGATTACCAGGCAAACCTGGACCGGCGCAAGCTGGGGCTGGACATCATGGCGTTCGTGCATATTCGCTTTACCACGCACACTGACCACACCCCCGAGGCCTTTGAAGCCGTCATCATGCAGCTCCCCGAGGTCTTGTCTTGCCACAAGATCACTGGGGATGCCGATTACCTTTTGCAAGTACTGGCCCAGGATCTTGATAGCTACAGTGACTTTGTCGAGAGCGTATTGAGGCGACAACTCGGTATCGCCTCTATCCAGTCAAGTCTTGCGTTGCGTGAAGTCAAAACGACCAGTCGTATCGCCATTCCGGGGCGGGCAAAGTAGTAAACCGGCGTTCTGAAACGTTCGTCCCCTGAGCCTGGCTGTCCGGACGGGTTCCTCTCATTGCATCACATAACGCCCCGGTGCCGACTCAAGTGCCGGGTGTTGCGCGTTCCCGGTGCTCAGCACTGAAGGCTGGCGTTCCCCTGCGTGTTCGGCCAGCCAGACGAACCAGTCGTTCCACCAGCTGCCCGGATGCTGCTGGGCATTCTTGAACCAGATTTCAGGGTTCTTGGTGACGCGATTGTTGGTCCAGTAATGGCGTTTTTCCTTGGCCGGTGGGTTGATCACCCCCGCGATATGCCCTGAGGCGCCGAGCACGAAACGCTTGGTACCAGACAGTAGCTCGGTGCTGGCGTAAGCGCTTTTCCATGGAACGATGTGGTCGTCATGGGTGGCGAGGATGTACGCCGGGGCATCGATGGCGCGCAGGTCCAGCTTGACCCCGCAGCAATCCAGTTCGCCGGATTTAAGATCGTTTTGCAGATAGGTATGGCGCAGGTACCAGCAGTACATCGGTCCGGGCAGGTTGGTGCTGTCGTTGTTCCAGAACAGCAGGTCAAGGGGTATCGATTTCTGCCCCTTGAGGTATTTGTCGACGTTGTAGTTCCACCACAAGTCGTTGGGGCGCAGCAGCGAGAATGTATTGCCCATGTCCTCGCCCTTGAACAGGCCGATGGGGCCGTTGAGGCCGCCGATGGTGCGCTCGCGATAAGCCACCAATTGCTCGTCGACGAAGATGTCGATGGGGCCGGTATCGAGGTAGTCGAGGAAGGTGGTCAGCAGGCTCACGCTGGCGATCTCTTTGTCGCCACGGGCCGCCAACACGGCCAGCGCCGAGCTCAACAACGTGCCACCAATGCAGAAACCCACGCAATTGGGCCGTTGCTCGCCGCTGATTTCACGGGTCAGCTGCAGCCCTTTGATAATCCCGGTTTCAATCAGGTCATCCCAGGTGGTGCCGGCATGTTCCTGGTCGAAGTTGCGCCACGACATCAGAAATACCGGGTGGCCTTGCTGCAACAGGTGGCGAACCATCGAATTGTCGGGACGCAGGTCGAGGATGTAGTACTTGTTGATTGACGGAGGAACGATAAATACCGGGCGCCGGTACTGGGTTTCGCTTTGCGGATAGTACTGGATGAGCTGGAAGAGTTCGTTCTCGAAGACCACTTCACCGGGGGTGTTTGCCAGGTCGACACCCACTTTGAACGCGCCGGCATCGCACTGGCGCATCTTGCCTTCCTGCAGGTCGCTGGCCAGGTGCATCAGGCCTGTGAGCAGGCTGCTTCCTTGGGTGTCAACGACCCGTTGCAGCGCATCGGGGTTACTGACCAGAAAATTACTCGGCGCGCCGGCAGCGATGGCTTGCTCCGCCAGATAGAGCAAGCGTTGACGCGGTTTCTTGCCGTCGATCGGCAACTGATCGAGCAGCTTCAGCAGAAAGCCGGCATTGAGCAGATAAAACGCCGCGAGGGAACCGAACAGCGGTTGGCTCCAGTTGCCGCTGGCAAAACGCCGATCTTCGAAGCTGAAGGGCTGACCGGTCAACAGACGCTGGCCGAGTTCACACCATTGTTGCTGATAGTCCGATTGGAGGCTGTCCAGGGTTTCGCGTGGCAGCTCGAACCAGGCGTTGTAATCCTGCCCGGTAAACCAGGGATTGGTGCTGACCCAGAGCCTTAATTGTTGCACTGCAAAGGACGCAATGAACGGAACCTGGCCCGACCAGAGTGTGTTTAAGGTATGCGCGTTGTCCATGGAACTCCTTGCCCACTTGAATAAACCGGACGGAAAAAAACGCGGCGCCGGACGTCGGCGCCGCGTCTGACAACTCAGCCTGTGTTTCTAGCGCTCGATGACCAGGCTGACGCCCTGGCCGCCACCGATGCACAAGGTGGCCAGACCTTTTTTGCCATCGCGACGAATCAGTTCATGTACCAGCGACACCAGAATCCGCGCGCCTGATGCGCCGATCGGATGACCGAGGGCAATGGCGCCACCGTTGACATTGACCTTGTTCATGTCCCAGCCCAGTTCCTTGCCGACGGCCAGTGACTGCGCGGCGAACGCTTCGTTGGCTTCGATCAGGTCCAGGTCGTCCAGGCTCCAGCCGGCTTTGGTCAAAACCAGACGGGTAGCGGGCACCGGGCCGATGCCCATGATCGACGGGTCCACTCCGGCGCTGGCATAGGCCTTGATGCGCGCAAGCACCGGTAAGCCCAGAGCCAGGGCCTTGGCGGCGCTGGCCAGCATCAGCACGGCAGCGCCGTCATTGAGGGTCGACGAGTTGCCCGCGGTGACGCTGCCGTTTTTCTGGAACGCGGGTTTGAGGTTGCCCAATGCCTGGAGCGTGCTGTCCGGACGCGGTTGTTCATCGGTGTCGAAGACCAGCGGCTCGCCCTTGCGCTGGGGAATCAGGATCGGGGTGATTTCACCCTTGAAGTAACCCGCCTCGATGGCCGCGGCGGCTTTCTGTTGCGAGGTCGCGGCGAAGGCGTCCTGATCTTCGCGACTGATACTGTATTGATTCGCCAGATTCTCGGCAGTGATGCCCATGTGGTAGTCGTTGAAGGCATCCCACAAACCATCCTGAATCACGCTGTCTTGCAGTTGCGCATGACCCAGGCGCAGACCGGTGCGCGCCTTGGGCAGAACATAGGGCGCCAGGCTCATGTTTTCCTGACCGCCGGCAATCACCAGTTCGGCGTCGCCGCAACGGATCGCCTGAACCGCAAGCTGGACCGCCTTGAGGCCTGAACCGCAGACTTTGTTCAGGGTCAGGGCGGGGGTGGTATGGGGCAGGCCGGCCTTGATCGCGGTCTGGCGTGCAGGGTTTTGCCCGGAGCCTGCAGTCAGCACCTGACCGAGGATGACTTCATCAATCTGCGCAGCGTCGATCCCGGTCTGTTCGAGCAGGCGACGAATCACCGCCGCACCCAACTCGGTGGCTGGAATGGCGGACAGTGAGCCTTGAAAACTGCCAATGGCGGTGCGAGTAGCGGCAACGATTACGACTTCGTTCATGCATGACCTCATTAGGATTCTGTCGAGCGGGAGCAGGGCATCCATGCCCTGACAGGCTTACTGCATGTTCATGCCGCCGTTGACCGAGAAGTCGGCACCGGTGCTGTAGGCCGATTCATCGGACGCCAGCCAGGCGACGATCGAGGCGATTTCTTCGGGTTGACCAAGACGCCCCACCGGTGTGGCTGCGATCATGGTGTCGAGAATGTCCGGGCGGATGGCCGCGGTCATGCTGGTCTGGATGTAGCCGGGCGATACGGTATTGACGGTCACGCCTTTGCCCGAGACTTCCCGGGCCAGTGCCATGGTGAAGCCATGGATGCCGGCTTTGGCCGCGCTGTAATTGGTCTGGCCGAACTGGCCGCGCTGACCGTTGATCGACGAAATGTTGATGACCCGACCCCAACCCTTGGCCAACATGCCTTCAATCACCTGTTTGGTGGTGTTGAACAGGCCGCTGAGGTTGGTCCCGATCACCGCGTTCCAGTCTTCTGGAGTGAGTTTGCGAAAGGAGGCATCCCGAGTGATGCCGGCATTATTGACCAGCACATCGATCGGGCCGAATTGCTCTCGTGCCATCTCGAAGGCCTTGCGGGTCGATTCCCAGTCGGTGATGTCGCCGAAGATACATTCGAACTGATAACCCGCCGCCAGTTGGGTCGCTATCCATTCGTTCTTGCGGGCGGAATCCGAGCTGCAGCCGACGATGACCTTGAATCCTTCCTTGTACAGGCGTTGGCTTATCGCAGTGCCAATCCCACCCATACCACCCGTGACCAACGCAATACGACCAAGCGACTTCATACAATCCCTTCCTTTCTTTGTTTTGCGTTGCAAGATGGGTGGATTGTTCGGTATTGACCGGGCGTGCGGAAGTGTTGAGAGGTGACTGTCTGGTGTCCAACGGTGCCATGCCCCGGTTAATGACGGGTGGCGAAAAACGCTGGTTACCTATACTGGGATCAATATTGGCCACTGAAGAACCCGTTAGTCTTTGATTCATCGCAGATCAGTTATGGCTCCGGACAGGATGTTCGGTTCCACAGGTCATTGAGGACGCCATGTATAGAATGAGTTCAGGCTATGCCAGCGTGCTGGTAAATACGCTCTCGGCTCAAGGACTGGATGTTGCCAGTCTGTGTCGGGAGGCTGGACTAGACATGAAGCTTGCGAACAAACCAGGAGCGTTTTGCGAGCGAAGGGCGATTTATCGATTATGGGATCTGGCCGCTCAGGCCTCGGGCGATCCGGACATCGGCTTGAAGGCCTATGGAAGTTTCCACCCCGGTAGCTTTCAGATCGTCGGCTACACCATGATGTCCAGCCTGAATCTGAAAAAAGCCCTTGAGCGCCTGGTCCGTTTCAGTCCGTTGATTGGCACCGGATTCAGCCTTTTCTTTACATCGGAACTGCAGAGTTACCGACTTTCCGGCCTCGATCATCACCAAAAAGGTTCGGTCAAGCCTCGCCAATACACCGATGCGGCGCTGGCTTCGTTGCTGGGCTTCTGCCGTAAACTGGCGGGCGGTCACTCACCGCAACCCTTGAGTGTGGAGTTCACCTATCCCGAACCTGAAGACACCTCCGAGCATCGACGGTTGTTTGGCTGCGACCTGCGTTTCGACGCGGCTTACGACAGCATTTTGTTTGATGGGCAGGAGCTGCTGCGTCCGTTGAGCATGGCCAACGAAGCGCTGGCGGTGCTGCATGACAGTTTTGCCGAGGCGCAACTGGATCTGCTGTTTGGTTTTTGCATCGTCGGCAGGATTCGCGCGCTGATTACCGAGCGCTTGAGTCAGGGCCAGGGGCAATGCGATATGGAGTCGATCGCGGCGGCATTGAACGTTAGCAAGCGCACGCTGCAACGCGCGCTGGAAAAGGAAGGGACGCAATTCAAGGACGTGCAGAACGCTGTGCGCCGGCAATTGGCCGACTTCTACCTGCGCCATTCTCACTTCAACATGAAGCATGTCGCGTATCTCCTTGGTTTTCATGATCACAGCAGCTTTAACAAAGCCTGTAGCCGCTGGTTTGGCATGACACCCGGTCAGTATCGGGCCGATGAATCGTTGGCAATCGAGGAGGCCGCGCCGGTCTGACACGGCCTCCCGTCAGCGTTCAACGCTATTTCATCGGAGGTTTTTTTACGGCTTTCTTGCCCTTGGCAGGTTTGCGCACCGGACTCGCCACCTTGGCGATGGGGTCTGGGGTCACTGCGGGGATTTTCTGCCTGATCGGCTCAGGGATGAGCACCGGGATGGCTTGCTTGATCGGCTCTGGCGTTATCGCCGGGGCTTTCACTTCGATGGCATCGGCTGCACCGGGTGGTTGGGTCAGGCTGAAACCTGGCAGCGGAACGTCGAGTAGCGTGTGCAGCTCACACCAGCATGGGTTGTTTGCGCCGCTGGTCAGCAGTTCCGGCAGCAAACTGGCGACGGCCGCCAGCACTTGTTGACGCTCTTCGACTTCAACCACCATCAAGGGCAGGCTGTGCAGGCTTTCTTGCGGGTGGGTGGCGACCAGCAGTTTTTGCAGGCGCAGGGTTTCGCGCAGATCAAGCGGCTTGGCACTGTAGTCCTGGAGCAGCACCTGCAGTTGCAGGATCAATTTCTCGACGCTTTCCTTGCCCGGTTCGTCGCTGTCGCGGCCCAGCAGGAACAGGATCCGTATCAAGGCTTCCATCAGACCGCCAAGGGGCAGGGCATCCTGCAGGCGCTCGGTCAGAACCTGGTCGTGCTGCTTGGCGTGTTCCTGCAGATTTCGCCCGGGTGCATTGCCGGCGAGGCTATTGAGCACGCCATACACGCCGTAGAAACACATTTCGTGAGCCGCATCACGCAGATCCCGATAGCCGTTCAAGGCGTCCTGCACCTGGTTGGAAAACAGTTCTTGCCAGAGCAGCAACGGGTTGTTCTGGCTGACGGGATAACGATCCTTGCTCACTTGGGCGGCACTGCCAGCCAGCCACCACAGCGCCGGGTTCAAACTGCTCCAGGCCACTTGCTGCTGATGGAAAGGGTGCGCGCGGCGCAGCAGTTCGGCGCTCGGTTCGTTGATCAGCTGGCGCAACCATGGGCGTATGAATTCGTCGTACGCGCTGTTGTTGATGGCGGATGCGCGCTGCACCAGTGCGAATTCGCGATCGTCATCACGGGGCGGCTTCACTTCGCCATGGATGTCGGCGATACGCCGGCGCTCGAAACGCACGGCATACGGCGTCGCCGAGTGCTCCGGCAAGTCTTCGATCAGCATTTCATAGAGCCCGGACGGCAGCGCATTGATCGCATCGACCGCACCCAGCAGCTCACGGTGCTCACGCCGCGCCACTTCGCCGGACACGAAGATGCCCAGGTGACCGATGCTCGCATGTCGCAGGTAAACGATGGTGCGTCCGGCATTTTGCAACGCGAGATCGCTGGGGTAGACGTCGGTGATCCAGTCCAGCGCCTGCTGCGGGGAGGTGATGTTGTCGCCATAGGAACAGAACACCACCACCGGCACTTCGATCAATTTGAGGTCAAGCCCGCTGCTCTTGCGTCCCAGGCCACCGGACAGCTGATTACCGATGAACAGGTCGTCGACAATCATCTCGATTTCTTCGCTATTGAGCAGGGTCGGGCTGCCCCACCAGCGTTCGAAATCCAGAAAGCGTGCGGCCTCGCTGTCGACTTCACTGAACAGATGGTAGTACTTGCCCCACCAGGTGTTGGCCGGGTCCAGGTTTTCGAAATTGCTCACCAGCCAGGTGCCGTCGAAGCGGTCATTACCGAGGTCGCTCCCCAGGCGCGCCATCCAGCCACCGCCCAGCAAACCGCCGGTGTAACGCATCGGATTGCGACCATTGACGCCGGCCCAGTACGACAACGGCGCACCGTTGACGATGATCAGCCCCGGCAACTCTGGCCGAGTGGCCGCCAGGCCCATTAACGCCCAGCCCGCTTGGCAGTTACCAATGACGACAGGTTTGGCGCTGTCCGGATGCCGGGTGCTGACGACCTCGATGAACCGTGCCTGGGCGTCTGTGATATCGGCAAGGGTTTGCCCCGGGCGTGGCGAGTGACTGAAGGCGATGAAGTAGGTGGGATGGCCAGCTCTCAGGCTTTCGCCGATGACCGAATCCTGTTTGAAACCGCCGATCCCCGAGCCGTGACCGCCGCGGGGGTCAATGATGATCACGGGCTGTTTTTTGCTGTCGATCTGTTGCCCCGGGCCACCGAGGATTTGCAACAACGAATAGTTGACCGCACGGGGCAGGTCTTCACCCGCGACCAGCGTTTCATGATTGAACTTGAGCAGCAGCGGATACCCGGCGCGTTCGTGGGCCAGGGTGTTGTCGCCGCGCTGACGCAAGGTGTCCCAGAACAGCACACTGCGCTGGCCAAGGTCAGTGAAGTATTCCTGCCAGTCAGCGGGTGTCGGCTGTCTGAGTTGCCCAAGGCTTAAAGGCGCGAAGGTTTTTGCCTGGCGCTTCTGCACGGCGTCGAGGACGTTGTGGGTATTGAGGCGTTGCAGATGATTAAGGTGTTCGAACAAGCCGGTGGGTTCGCTACGCGCTTCATCTTGCAGCGCAATATATGCTTCCTGACCCATGGTGATCTCCTGCCGCTATGCATGGGAACCTGCGCATCTGAACCCTTTAATTAAAGAGGGTCAGGCGGGCCGTTCGATGAGCAGGAGTCTACAGCGAATAAGGATGGCGTTAGCAACGTTTATTTTGCACCGCACAAAAATAGGCGTTGCCAAATGATTTTGTGCACTGCAATATCAAGGCTAACGCGATGACTGGCCGGATCGCTATCGCGTCCTCAGGCCCATAAGGGCCTTCCAGTACCAGGAGATTCAAGCATGTCTTTTTTCAATTCGGAAAAACTGCAAACCGCTCAGAAAGCCAACCTCGACCTTTTGCAGCAAATCAGCGGCAAAGTGTTCGCCAGCGTTGAACAGCTCAGCCAGTTGCAGTTCAAGGCACTGCGCGACTCCACCGAAGAGCACTTCGAAGGAGTTCGCAAGCTGCTGGCCGTCCGTGATCCACAAGGTTTCGCCGAGCTGCAGGCGTCTTTCACCCAGCCGAGCGCGCAAACCGAACGTCTGGCCGAATTCAATCGTCAGGTTCAAGCACTGATCGTGGGTACTCAGTCGGACATCGCCAAATTGACCTCGAGTCAGGTCGAAGCGGGCACTCAGCAGATGCATGAGTTCGTTGAAACCATCAGCAAGAATGCACCGGCCGGCTCCGAGCCTGTTGTGGCCGCGTTCAAGTCGGGCCTGGCGAATGCCGGTACTGTGTTCGAAAGCGCACAGAAAGCCGTAAAACAGGCTGCCGATGTGGCTCAGAGTGGTTTCGATGCAGCGACTGCCGCGGGCACCAAAGCTGCCCCGGAAGCTAGCGCCAAGCCTAACAGCGGTAACAAGTAAGTCACGTCAGGCCAGCAGCACCAACGGCGATGGGTTTATTCCCCATCGCCATTTTTTTGTGCCGCGAAAACCTGGGCGGGGCGGCTCAGGTTCACGCTGATACCAGTCGTCTGATCCAGTCCAGCAGTACGCTGGGCAACAATTCTGGTCTGTGCAGCAAGGCATATTGCCGCGAGCCGAATACCGCCGGCAGGTAATTCGCCGCCTGGCGGTCGATGGTCAGACAGAAGGGATAGATGCCTTGGAGCTTGGCTTCGGTCACGGCCTGACGCATGTCTTCTACGCCATAGCGGCCTTCGTACTGGTCAACATCGTTCGGCTTGCCGTCGGAGAGCAGTAACAAGAGACGGTGCGTGGCGGCTTCGCGCATCAGCAATGTGCTGGCGTGGCGCAGGGCGGTGCCGGCCCGGGTATAGCGTTCCGGTTCGAGGGCGGCAATGCGCCGACCGACTTCATCGCTGTAGCGCTCATCGAATGCTTTCAGCATGCGGATCGTGACCCGCTGCGGCCCTTCGCCGGAAAACGCCAGCACGCTATAAGGCTCGCCCAGGCTCTCCAACGCCAGACAGACCAGTAGCAACGCCTCGCGCTCGACATCAATGACCCGGCGATGGTGCGACAGCCAGCTGTCCGTGGAGCCGCTGATGTCGATCAGCAACATGATCGCCATGTCGCGTCGTCCACGGCGCTGGGTCTGATACAGCGCCTGCGGCATGCTCAGGCCGGCGCGGGACTCGGCACAACCGTCGATATACGCCTCCAGATCGATATCGTCACCTTCCCATTGTTTGCGCAGCCTGACGCGTTGGGCTCGCAGGCTTTCGAACTGCCGGCGGATCGCATCGAGCACCGGACGGTGAGTGTCGAGGGTTTGCTCGACCCACTGTTGCGGGCCTTGCAGGGAGGGACACAGTTGCAGAGTCGCACCCGGATCACGGTAGGCCTGGCGACGGTAATCCCACTCGGGGTAGCTGATTGCATGGTTGGCCAGATCCTGTGCACCGCGCTGAGCGCGGGTCTGTGGCGGGTCGTCGGACAACAGCACCTCTTTCGGGCGACCTGCCGTAATCACCAATCGGGCTTCGTTGAGTTCAGACAATGACTCGGCAAAATCAGCCGCCGGGGTGTCGGTATCCCGGTCGGCAGGGCGCTGCATTCCCATGGGGTCTTCGGCCTTTTCCAGCGGTTCGGCGGGCTGCACCATCCACAGGCCTTGTTCCTGATCGTCGTCCTCGTCGGCACAGGCCTCGCGCACAGTGGGCTGACGGGCGAGGCGGGCGCTACGGGGCAGGTTGTCGGTGGTGTCGATTTCGTCGGGCAAGGGTGACACCTTCATACCCACCGGCGGCTCGCGCAGGTCGCCGGTCCAGGCATCGAGCAGCAACAGATGAGCGCCGAGACCGTGAGATTCGTCGACGGACAAGAGGCGTCTTGCGAGGGTTTCTGAATGTTGTACCGAGTCGACCGTATTGGCGGGTATCTCCAGCCCTTCCAGAGGCGTGCCGCATTCGCTACTCAGCAGTAAACGAAGGACGTTTTCCAAGGGTTGTCGATGATTGGGAAAAGCGTGAAGCGGCGGGCGAGTCGCCAGGGCATGTCGGCGCAAACCATGGATCGATGGCGCCAATCCCGGCAACAGTCGCCCCAAATCCGTATCGGCGGCCCAGGCTTCCAGAAGCAGATAGACGCTGCGCTGCATCGGGTTGTCGAGGGCTGACAGGGCGCTGGCACTGCCTCTGTGGGCACGCATCGCCTGTTGCAAGGCCAGGGTTTTATAGCGTTGCAGCGTGAGCGGACCCTCGTGGCTGCCCAAGTCCTGCGGCAGCCAAATAGTCACGCCATCGGTCGCCGGGACAGCGCTTTGCCGACACGGCTTTTCGTGACGCAGCAAAAACTTTTTCAGCAGCGTGGGGGGCGAGGGTGGTTGCGCGACGCGCAGCGGATAGTGGGTGTCGAACACGGCCTTGATCAGTAAATCGAGGTGTTGTGCGACATCCCCGAGGGTGATGATTTTTGCAGCGTCCGAGGGGGGCCGGTGACGACGCCACAACGCCTGCGCATACACCGTCGCGTGGCGTGCGACGTCAGTGATGAGGTCCTCGGCTTCGGCCATCTAGATAAACGTCAGGTCAACGAGATCGCGCATGGCCGCGACCAGCACCGCGTCATCGGACAGCGGCGAGATCAGCGCGACCCGGCAGGCGATGGGTGCAGCAATGCCGTGGGTGATCAGCCGTGCGGTGGCGATCAGCAGACGGGTACTGGGGACTTCCGCCAGGCCCCGGTCCTGCAAGGCACGTAACCGGTGAGCGAGGGTGACCAGGGCGTGGGCGGTGGCGTAGTCGGTTCCACCCTCATGGATGACGATGGCGATTTCGCGCTCGGCCGGCGGGAAGTCAAAATCCAGCGCCACAAAGCGCTGTCGAGTACTCGGTTTCAAATCCTTGAGTATTCGTTGGTAGCCGGGGTTGTAGGACACCACGAGTTGAAAGTGTGGTGAGGCTTCGAGGATCTCGCCGATTTTGTCCAGTGGCAGAATCCGCCGGTGGTCGGTCAGCGGGTGCAGGACGACAATCGTGTCTTGCCGTGCTTCGACCACTTCGTCCAGGTAACAGATAGCGCCTTCGCGCACGGCTCGGGTCAGAGGGCCTTCCGTCCAATGGGTGCCCTGGTGACCGATCAGGAAACGCCCGACCAGGTCGCTGGCACTCAGATCGTCATGGCAGGAAATAGTGATCAACGGGCGTTTGAGTCGCCACGCCA
Source organism: Pseudomonas sp. TE12508 (assembly GCF_056279485.1). Classification (NCBI taxonomy): domain Bacteria; kingdom Pseudomonadati; phylum Pseudomonadota; class Gammaproteobacteria; order Pseudomonadales; family Pseudomonadaceae; genus Pseudomonas; species Pseudomonas sp. TE12508. The sequence continues at coordinate 95,163 of NZ_JBWCCN010000007.1, forward strand.
TGTGTTCGACAAAACGGGTCTTGCCACAACCGGTGGGGCCTTTGAGCATGACGGCCAGTTGCTGCGCATGGCATTGCTCGAAGATTGCCACCTCGTCGCCGCTGGGCTGGTAATAGGGTTCAGCTTGCAGCGCTGCGGGTTCGGCGTGCATCAGCGAACGTTCCATCACAACGCCGCGCCTGAGGCTTGAGGTGTGGCCAGGACCGGATCGGCTTCATCGACATTGAAGTCCGGCGCATGGCGGAAAAATTCGAAGATGAACAGCCCGGCACCCAGGCTGAACATCGAAGCCGTCGCCACCAGCATCAGGAAGTGCACCTGAATTTTCAGCTGCACGTCCAGGTAACCCAGGCCGAGAATGCGCTCCAGGTACACCTGACCAATGCCCGCCGTGGCAAATGACAGGGTCATGCCGAACATTCCTCCCAACTGCAGCCAGAACGCCCAGTAACCGATACTGCTTTCCTCCACCGGACGACGGGTCATGCCGGGTAACGCATAGGTGATCATCGCCAGGACAATCATGGCGTAGGCGCCATAGAAGGCCGCGTGACCATGCATGGCGGTAATCAGGGTGCCGTGGGTCCATTTGTTGACGTCGGGAAAGGTATGAGCCAACCCCAGCAGGCCGGCGCCGAACATGGTGAACACGGCGCTGCCCAAGGTCCAGTGCAAGGCCAGTTTGTTAGGGTGAGAGAGGCCGGAGCGGCGCATCGCGTTGTAGGCATAGATCGCCATGCCAATCAGCGCCATCGGCTCAAGCGCACTGAAGAAACCGCCCAGTGGCAGCCAGTAATGGGGAACGCCGATCCAGTAATAATGGTGTGCGGTGCCCAGAATACCGGCAATGAACACCAGCCCGACGATCACGTACAGCCACTTCTCCATCACCTCGCGGTCAGCACCGGAGAGCCGGATCAGCAGATAGGCAAGAAAGCCGCCCTGGATCATCTCCCAAACACCTTCGACCCACAGGTGGATGGTCCACCAGCGGTAATAGATCGACACCACGTAATTTTCATAGTGCAGCAGCGCCGGCAGAAAGAGCACGGCGGCGCTGGCCAGGCCTAGCAGCAGGACGCCCTCGGTGGCGGTGAAACGCCCGGCTTTCTTGATCGTCATGCCAATGTTGTAGAGGAACATCAGCATGCAAATCACGATCACGATCTTGTGGGGCAGCGGCTGTTCGAGCAGCTTGTTCCCGGTGCCATAACCGAACAGGTAACCCAGAACGGCGGTGACACCCATGGCCGTCCACAACCCGAGCTGGATGTAGGCCAGTTTGGTGCTGTGCAACTCGCCACGGGATTCATCCGGCACCATCCAGTAGGTCGCCCCCATGAAGCCGGTCAGCACCCAGACGATCAACAGATTGGTGTGAATGGACTTGGTGACATCGAATGGCAAGAGGTTCAGCAGCGGATCCGGCCCGAGGTATTTGGCCGCCGAGAGCAGGCCGAAGACCAGTTGCAGGCCGAACAGCACCATGGCAACGGCGAAATACCAGTAGGCGACGGATTGAGATCTGTAGCGCATGGTCATCCCCTGCGGTTACTGGAACGACGCCAGATAGGCGACCAGTTGATCGATCTGTTCGGGCGTTAGCGATTCGGCGAAGGTGTCCGGCATGAAGGACATACCGTTGGCGGAAAACATGTCGCCCGGATGCAGGTAGGCACTCGGCGTGACGATGGATTCGCGGATGAAACCTTCGGCGTCCTTGGCCTTGCCCTTGTAGTCAGGCGAGGCGATGACCTGTTTGGCCCGACTGGCCAACCCGGCCAGTGATGGCCCGGCGAGGTTGACGCCTGGCGCAATCGAGTGGCAAGCGCTGCACACCGGCGTTGCGGTCGTTCGAAACAACGCCTCGCCCAGGGCGATCGGGTCTTCCTTGCCGGACACCGGGCGGGCGGCGGGAGGTGGTTGGTCGCCGCCGGTGGCATTCTGCTGTGCCACGGTGAGGTCCATGCCGGGGATCGACGCACCGGTCACCAGAATCGGGCGCGGTGGCCAGCCTTGATTGTCGACCTTGCTCACCCAGTCGAGGAAGGCGATCAAATCGGCGATTTCCCCATCGCCGAGTTTCAGGTTCGGCATCAGACGACGATGGCGTTTCTCGTCATAGAACTTTGAGGGGTCTTTGAGGAACGCAGTGAGATAAGGGGTGCCGCGCTGCTGGGTGATTTTCGTCAGGTCCGGGGCGTAATAAGCCCCCTCGCCGAACAAGGTGTGGCAATTGATGCAATTGTATTGATGCCAGACATCCTTGCCGCGAGTCACCTGGGGCGTGATCTGTTGAGCGTTGGTCAGTGTGGGAAATTGCCGGTGACTATCAACGGTCATGCCCAGAAACACCACAGCGGCGATCGCTGTCGATATCAGCGCGAATGAGCGTGTCTGGCGTTTGTTCATTGCGAACTCCCTATACGCCGATGCCGGTCCAATAGGTGATGCCGATCACTGCGGCATAGACGACCGCGCTGGCCATCAGCACGAGCACTGCATAGCTGACGAGCTTCAAGACTGTTTGCACGACTGCCTCCCAATGTGAAAGTGCAGGTGGAAAGTGCAGGGTCATTCGCGTTACGCATCAAGTACTAATGCGCGCGAAAGAGCGTTAGCCCGCTGCACTGACGATTGCTTGAAATCCGCATTCGAACAACTGCGAACAGGCGCTAAAGATTGACGACTTCACCAAGCCTTGCGTTCAAGTGCCATGGTTCAGTGGGGGAGGCAGGATGACTGTGAGCCTAGTAGACGTCGCGTGACTGTCAATGACTGGGGTGTACTTCATTCACCGTCTTTTTTCTTTCCGCCATCAGCGTCTGGCTTGCCGCCGAACATGCCGAACAGGTTCTGGGTGTTCAGGTACAGCGCCTTCGACTGATCGACATACTGACGCATCAAATCCTGCATCACAGGCGCTTGCTGATGCATGAAGGTGCTCCAGGCCTCGGATGATTGCGCACCGGTCTGGGACTGGATGTCGATTACGGTCTGAATGCTCTTGTCCAGGTAACTGCCGAGTACGCCCTGATAAGGGCCGTAGAACTGGATAATCCCCATCAGCATCTCGCTGGTGAAGATCGGCTCACCGCCGCTTTCGGCTTCCAGAATCACTTGCAGCAAGATGCTGCGTGTCAGGTCCTCGCCGCTCTTGGCATCGACCACCTGAAAAGCAATTTTGTCGACCACCAACTGGCGTATGTCCGCCAGCGTCAAATGACTGCTGGTGTGGGTGTCATACAGTCGGCGATTGGGGTACTTCTTGATCAGGCGTGGGGTGGTATCAGTCATGCGGGGCGTCTCGCGGCGGGCCTGGTTTGCAGGCATCTTAACCTACTCTGGCCCACTGCCGAGGATGATCGTTCCCACGCTCTGCGTACCGATAGTTCCCACGCTCCGCGTGGGAATTCATCCTCGGACGCTCTGCGTCCGCTCTTGGGACGCGGAGCGTCCCGGGCTGCATTCCCACGCCGAGCGTGGGAACGATCAGGAGAGGAGGGCTTGCTTACCAGATCGGCAAGGTGTAGCTGACGATCAGGCGGTTTTCATCCAGGTCGCTGCCAAAGTGGGTCGAGCGAACTGTCGCGTTACGCCATTTCACCCCGACATTCTTCAGCGGTCCGCTCTGCACGACATAACCAATGTCGGTATCACGTTCCCATTCCTTGCCTTGCGGGCGGTTGCCACCCAGATCGATGTTGTCACCGGTGAGGTAGCGGGTCATGAAGGTCAGGCCCGGAATGCCAATGGCCGCAAAGTTGTAGTCGTAGCGCGCCTGCCAGGATTTTTCATCCTTGCTGGCGAAGTCGCCGATCTGCACGAAGTTCACCAGGAACGCATCGGTGCCGTTGACGTAGGCGTAGCCGGTGTCGCCGCTCATGCCTTGATAACCCAGACCCAACCCATGCCCGCCGAGGCTGTAGGTGAACATCGCGCCAATCGCATTGTTATCGACATTGCTGCCGCCATCATCCGTGGAGCGGGCGAAGCGCAGATCCGTCTTCAGCGACTGGCCGGTGGTGACTGGCAACACGTAGGTCAAGTTGACCAGGTGCTGGCTGTAGAAGTTATCGAGGTGACCATAGCTGTAACCGGTGGCGAGGTTGCTGGTCCATTTGTAGTTCAGGCTGGCGAAATCGAAGCTGTTGCTATCGAGATGACGCGTGGTGATGCCCTTGGCGCCGGTGCGGGTGATGCCCATGTCCTCGTAGTCCGAGGAGTCGCGCTGATTGACCTGTGTCAGTCGCCCGGCATCCACCGTCAGGCCTTCGATTTCCAGCGACGTCAGCTGACCGCCTTCGAAGGTTTGTGGCAACAGCCGTGAATCGTTGGCCAATACCGTCGGCAGTTTCGGCAACAGCGTGCCGAGTTTCAGCGTACTTTTCGAGGCACGCACTTTGGCCGTCAGGCCCAGTTCGCCGTACTCGTCCTGTGCACCTTTTCTCGTGTCGCGGTGACGTTTGAGCAGGCCGGAGCCTGCGCGATCAGGGCTGGAATCGAGCTTGACGCCGAGCAGGCCAATGGCATCGAAACCCACGCCGATCAAACCTTCGGTAAATCCCGATTCGTAGCGCAGCAGGAAACCTTGCGCCCATTCCTCTTGTTTGGATTGCGCAGCGTTGTCTTGGCGATAGTCGCGATTGAAATAGAAGTTGCGCAGCTCCAGACTGGCCTTGCTGTCTTTGACAAAGTCAGCAGCGGCGGGGGCCGAGAGGCTGATGACGCCGCCGGCCAGCAATAATCGGGTAGCGAGGATGCGGGTGTTGCGGTCCATGGTGAAGCCCCTTTGTTTTTATTATGGAAAGACAGGTCTCGCGGCCCTCGCCGGGTGGGCGAGGGCTTATCAATAAAAAACGCGAACGCCAAAAAGAGAGGAGCGTGGCGCCGCGTGGGTTCAATCGTTAGAACTGTTCGGCGCTCAGGCCAAACAAGGAGGCACTGCCCGCGCGGATGGATTGCTCCAGGCTCAAAATGCGCGGCAGCAAGCGGTGAATGTAGAAGTCGGCGGTGGCGATTTTCGCGCCATAAAACCCTGCATCTTCGGGCAGCTTTTGCTTGGCAACCTGTGCCATGCGCGCCCAGAGCCAGGCGTAGGCGACGTAACCGAACAGGTGCAAATACTCCACCGAAGCAGCGCCGACTTCGTTGCGATTGGTGGTCGCCTGGTCCTGCAGCCAGTCGCTCAGGTCTTCCAGACGCTGCACGGCATCGAACAGTTGAGCGGAGTAGGGCGCGTCGGGCTGATGGGCGAAATGACGGATCTCACCGGTGAACTGGCGCAGCGCGGAGCCCTTATCGCCGAGCACTTTGCGTCCAAGCAAGTCCAGGGCCTGAATGCCATTGGTGCCTTCGTAGATCTGCGCAATGCGCACGTCGCGGACCAATTGTTCCTGGCCCCATTCGCGGATGTAGCCATGGCCGCCGAACACTTGCTGGCCGTTGATGCAGCTTTCCAGGCCGGTGTCGGTGAAGAACGCCTTGGCCACCGGCGTCAGCAGCGCAACCAGGGTTTGCGCGTTGTCCCGTTCCTGGACGTCATCGGAAAACTTCGCCAGATCGAGTTGCTGGCCGACATAACTGGCGAACGCGCGGCCGCCTTCGGTCATGGCTTTCATGCTCAGCAGCATGCGGCGCACATCGGGGTGGACGATGATCGGATCGGCCACTTTGTCCGGGGCAATGGCACCGGTCGGCGCGCGGCTCTGAACCCGTTCACGTGCATAGGCGACAGCGCTCTGATAGGACGCTTCGGCGCAGCCAATGCCCTGAATGCCGATGGACAAGCGCTCGTAGTTCATCATGGTGAACATCGCCGCCAGGCCTTTGTTGGCTTCGCCGACCAGCCAGCCGCTGGCGCCGTCGAAGTTCATCACGCAGGTGGCCGAGGCCTTGATACCCATCTTGTGTTCGATGGAGCCGCAACTCACGGCATTGGCATCGCCGAGGGAGCCGTCTGCATTGACCAGCACTTTGGGCACGACGAACAGTGAGATGCCTTTCGGCCCCGCCGGTGCGTCCGGCAGTTTGGCCAGCACCAGATGGACAATGTTTTCAGTCAGGTCCTGATCGCCACCGGTGATGAAGATCTTGCTGCCGGTGATGTTGAAGCTGCCGTCGGCCTGAGGTTCGGCGCGGGTGCGGATAATCCCCAGGTCGGTGCCGGCGTGGGCTTCGGTCAGGCACATGGAACCGGCCCAGCGGCCTTCGTACATCGGCGGCAGGTAAAGGTTTTTCAGGGTGTCACTGGCGTGGGCATCCAGCGCCAGGCAGGCACCGGAACTCAACGCCGAATACAGCGCGAAGCTGGAGTTGGCGCCATAAAGCATTTCTTCGAACTGCACGGCGAGCATCTTCGGCATGCCCAGACCGCCAAAATCAGCGTTGCCTGACAGGCCCACCCAGCCGCCTTCGATGTAGGTGGCATAAGCCTGTTTGAAACCGATTGGCGTGCTGACCTGGCCATCGACCCACTGGGCGCCTTCCTCGTCGCCGCTGCGATTCAATGGCGCAATCAGGTGCGAGGTGACTTTGGCCGCCTCCTCAAGAATGGCGTCAGCGGTGGCGGCGTCGACACTGTCGGCCAGGGCTGGCAGGCGTGCCCACAGGGCCGGGGCGTCGAACACTTCATGCAGCACAAAGCGCATGTCGCGCAGCGGGGCGTTGAATTCGGGCATAACGTGAACCTCAAAAGGTTGTGCGATGGGCACGGCGCCGCTTGAAGCGGGCCGCGCCCTTTCAATCAATGAGCGGAAGCGCTGGCGGCCCCGAGGCCGGTCTGGGCGCGGACAAACTGGTCGGCGTAAGCGTCACGCTCCTTGTCGGCCCGCACGCTGCGGTCGAGTTTGGATACGGCGACGATCACGAAGAACGCCAGTGGCATGGAGAACAGCGCCGGGTGGTCGTACGGGAAGATCGCCTGTGCATGGCCGAGCACGGTGACCCAGACCGCTGGCGAGAGAATCACCAGGACCAGCGCGCAGATCAGCCCGGCGAAACCGCCGATGATTGCGCCTTTGGTGGTCAAGCCTTTCCAGTACATGGCCATGATCAGCACCGGGAAGTTGGTCGACGCGGCGATGCCGAAGGTCAGGCCTACCAGGAACGCGACGTTCATCTTCTCGAACAGAATGCCCAGCAGAATCGCGATGATGCCAAGACCCACGGTGGCCATGCGGGTCACGCGCATTTCCTGTTTCTCGCTGGCTTTGCCCTTCTTGAACACCGTGGCGTAGAGGTCGTGGGAAATCGCCGAAGCACCGGCCAGGGCCAGCCCGGAGACCACCGCAAGGATGGTGGCGAAGGCCACGGCCGAGAGGAAACCGAAGAACAGATTGCCACCGACCGCTTTGGCCAAGTGCATGGCGACCATGTTGCCGCCACCAATCAAGGTGCCGCCGACTTCGCCATTGACGTAGTACTGCGGGTCGGTGCCGATGATCACCATCGCGGCGAAGCCCAGGGTGCATACCACCAGGAAGAAGAAGCCAATGAAACCGGTGGCGTAGAACACCGATTTACGCGCTTCCTTGGCGTTAGGCACGGTGAAGAAACGCATCAGAATGTGCGGCAGGCCGGCAATCCCGAACACCAGGCCCAGCGACATTGAAGCGGTGTTGATCGGGTCGGCGAGCATTGAGCCTGGGCCCATGATGTTCCAGCCACTGGCGTGCGCCTGGACAGCTTTGTCCGCGAGGGTTTCGTAGCTGAAGCCGAACTGCGACATGGCCATGAATGCCAAAGTCGTGCCGCCGGCAAGCAGCAGCACGGCCTTGATGATCTGCACCCAGGTGGTGGCGATCATGCCGCCGAAAATCACATACACCAGCATCAGCGCGCCGACGATCACCACGGCTACCGGGTAGTCGAGGCCGAACAGCAACTTGATCAACTGACCCGCACCGACCATCTGCACGATCAGGTAGCAGCACACCACCGTCAGTGAACCGAAGGCGGCGAAGATCCGCACTTTGTTCTGGTCCAGGCGATAGGACACGATGTCGGCAAAGGTGTAGCGCCCCAGGTTGCGCAAGCGCTCAGCCATCAGGAAGGTGATGATCGGCCAGCCAACAAAGAAGCCGATGGTATAGATGAAGCCATCGTAGCCCTTGGCGAATACCAGGCTGGACAGCCCCAGCAGCGTGGCGGCGGACATGTAGTCACCGGCAATTGCCAGACCGTTCTGGAACCCGGTGATGCCACCGCCCGCGGTGTAGAAATCAGACGTGGATTTGGTTTGCCGTGCGGCCCACCAAGTGATGGCCAATGTGCCCAGTACGAAGACGAAGAACATGCCGATCGCATGCAGGTTGAGCGGTTGTTTTTCCACTGCACCCAGCGTGGGCGCAGCCAGCACAATGGAAGCCGGCAATAGCCCGGCAGCGGCGAGGAGAAGTTTACGCAGCAGAGTCATCACTTGCTCTCCTCGAGAATGGCGGCGCCCAGTGCATCGAAACGCGTGTTGGCGCTGTAGACGTACCAACCGGTCAGTAGCCAGGAAAAAATGATGATCGCCGCGCCAACCGGCATGCCCAGGGTCAACATCCGATGCTCGGCGAGCGGCGCATGCAGCCACTGCGGGGCAAACGCCACCACCAGCATGAACGCGTAGTAAGTACCCAGCACCGCAGCGCTGAGTGACCAGGCCAGACGCGAACGGCTGCTCACCAATTGAAGGAATTTCGGGTTGGACCGAATGCGTTCACAGCGTTGGGTATCGGTTGAATGGATGTCGATCATGGGTGGCTCCACATTGTTTTTGTTATCAGTGTGTAGGGGCAGGGCAGCGCCGAATTCGGCGTGCACGAGCCCGAAACGGCAGGTAAAGGCACCTGCCGCTTGACGGGTACAACATTGGTTCGGGTTAGAGCGCTTTAGCCCTGTCGCGCAAAACGTACTTCTGGATCTTGCCGGTCGAGGTCTTCGGCAGCAGGGTGAAAACCACCGTGCGCGGGACTTTGAAACCGGCCAGGTGTTCGCGACAGAAACTGATGATGTCGGCCTCGCGAACGTCCTGGTGATCAGCCTTCAATGTGATAAAGGCGCAGGGCGTTTCACCCCACTTCTCATCAGGGCGGGCGACGACGGCCGCTTCCATGACGGCTGGATGGCGATAGAGCACACCTTCCAGCTCGATGGTGGAAATGTTCTCACCGCCGGAAATGATGATGTCCTTGAGTCGGTCCTTGATCTCGACATAACCATTCGGATGACACACCGCCAGGTCGCCGGTGTGGAACCAGCCGCCGTCGAACGCTTCGGCTGTGGCGGTCGGGTTCTTCAGGTAGCCCTTCATCACGGTGTTGCCACGCATGAAGATCTCTCCGATGGTCTGACCGTCTCGCGGGGTCGGCTCCAGCGTCTTCGAATCGCCAACCATCACGCCTTCGAGCGTCGGGTAGCGCACGCCCTGACGGGATTTGATTTGCGCCCGTTCGTCCAGCGGCAACTCATCCCACTCGGCATGCCAGGCGCAGAGCGTCACCGGGCCATAGGTTTCGGTCAGGCCATAGACGTGGGTGACCTTGATGCCCATTTGTTCCACGGCACCGATCACTTTGGCCGGTGGCGCGGCACCGGCGACCATCGCGTTGACCGGATGATCGATCGCCGCTTTAGCCGATTCCGGCATGTTGACCAAGGCATTGAGCACAATCGGCGCAGCGCACAGATGGGTGACCTGATGCTCGCGGATCAGCGTGAGAATTTTCTGTGGATCGACGCGGCGCAGAAACACATGCACACCGGCCATGGCGGTGATGATCCACGGGTAGCACCAACCGTTGCAATGGAACATTGGCAAGGTCCAGAGGTACACCGGATGGTTACCCATGGCCCAGGTCATCTGGTTGCCCAATGAATTCAGGTAAGCACCGCGATGGTGGTAAACCACGCCTTTGGGGTTGCCGGTGGTGCCGGAGGTGTAATTCAGCGAGATGGCTTGCCATTCATCATCGGGCCACTGCCAGGCGAAAGCAGGGTCGCCTTCGGCCAACAGCGCTTCATAGTCCAGATCGCTGACAGCCTGGCCTTCGCCGTATTCCAGATCATTAACGTCGATGACCAATGGCGGGTGATCCAGCATGCCGATCGCCGCGTGAATCACATCATGGAACTCACGGTCGGTAATCAGCACCTTCGCTTCGCCATGCTGCAGCATGAAGGCAATGGCTTCGGCATCCAGACGCACGTTGAGCGGGTTGAGCACCGCGCCAATCATCGGCACGCCGAAATGCACTTCGAGCATCTCGGGAATGTTGGGCAACATCACCGCCACCGTGTCGTTCTTGCCGATGCCGCGACCGGCCAGCGCCGAGGCCAGACGGCGGCAGCGGGTGTAGGTCTGCGCCCAGGTGCGGCGGATCGAGCCATGGATGACGGCGGGATAGTGTGGGTAAACGCTGGCGGTGCGCTCGATGAAGCTGAGCGGAGACAAGGCAATATGATTGACAGCCGCAGGGCCTAGCCCTTGTTCATAGATCGACATGTACGGGTACTCGGTGGCTGATTGTTAGCTCTATAGGTGACCTTGCAGCGTAGCCGCTGAAGTCGCCTTTTATGTCCGGCCTGCTTTATATAACATTCAGCTAGTGATATGGAAGTACAACCTACGTCATATAGGATATGTACTATATTTGATTCTTGCAGGTCTAAATGAATACAGTGACACCGCCAAGGCCGGTATATCCTTGGCTGCCCCAACGAAGCGGATCTGTGATGACCCTGACTCCCGTTCGATTGCACAGCTGGTTGCGCCTGCAGCGCGAGGGTGTGTCTCTGGCCGCCCGGGCCGATGCGTTGTGCCGTGCGCTGCAGGATTGCCCTGAGGTGCGCCGGGCGGTTTATCTGAGTTGGCAACCCAATGCGCGGATTTACAGCCACGAGGGCGCTGCCCAGCATTTTCCACCGGGGCTGGGCGACCCTTCGCTGGCTAGCGATCAGCGGCTGTTTGATCGGCTGGCCGAAGCGGGGCGGCTGGATCTGGCGCAAGTACGTCAACTCGATTGCTGGTTGGCCGGCCGACTGCGCCGGGCCGCTATCAGCCATGGCCAGGTGTTTGATCTGGCGTTGCAACCGGGGCAGGCGGGTTTGTTGCTGGTGGAAGTGTGCGAGGGCGTGAGTCTTGATTGGCTGGGCTGGGTGCAGGACTTGCTGACGACCTTGCTGAGCAGCGTCAACGGCATGCTGCGCGGCTCACCGCTGTTGGGGCACGACCCGCAACCGAGTCTGTTGCTCGATGCGCAGGGCAAGCCGCTGGAGTTCAATGCGGCGCTGCTGGCGTTGCTGGCCGAAAAACCGCTGACCGATGTGCTGGGTTTTTTACCGGTGAATCACCGGGTGCTGGTACGCGCCTGCCTGGACCAGCAACGCGCCATCGAAGGGGTCGAAGCCCAATTCGAAGCACAGATCCTGATCTGGACGTTTATCCCCGATCCCCAGGACAACCGTGTGCTCGCCCGGTGTCGCGATGCCACGGCACAAGTGCTGGCCGAGCGTGAAGCGGCCACGGCACGGCGGCTGTACCGGCTGATCATTGAAAACACCACCGACCTGATTTCCAGGCATACACCGGACGGGCGCTTTCTGGATGCCTCGCCCGCGTCCTGGACATTGCTCGGCTACTGGCCGGAGGAGTTGCGCGGGCAAATGGCCCAAGGCTTGTTCCATGGACAGGACCTGGCCAGCCTGGTGCAGCGCGCGAGGGATGCCCTGGAGCAGGACGGTTATCACACGATGACCTATCGGATTCGCCATCGGGATGGGCATTACCTGTGGTTTGAAACCGCCAGCCGGGCGATTCGTGAAACCTATACCGGGGCGGTGGTGGAAGTGGTCAGCGTGTCCCGGGACATTACCGCCCGGGTGCACGCCGAGGAGAACAAGCGGCGCCTGGCGGAAGTCGTCGAGGCCAACACCGATCCTGTGTTGTTCATCGACCCCGAGGGGCAAGTCACTTACCTCAATCCAGCGGCGCGGCGCATCCTGGGGATCGACGAGCAACAACCGATGCCAGCCCTGGCAACGTTGTTCGCCAGCAGCGACCTGGCACGCCTGCAGCGTGATGGCTGGAGCAGTGCCGAGCGCGACGGTGTCTGGAGCACCGATGCGCGATTGCAGCCACCGGCAGGCGGCACTTCAGTGCCGGTATCGCTGGTGCTGCTGGCGCACCGTTCGGCCGGCGGCGAGCGCTATTACTCGTTGGTGGCGCGGGACATGACCGAGCGTGAACTACGTGAAGTGCAACAGCGCCGCCATCAGGACGAACTGGCGCACACCGCGCGGTTGGTCACCCTGGGTGAATTGGCCTCGGGAATTGCACACGAAATCAACCAGCCGTTGGCGGCGGTGGTCAATTACGCCAATGCCAGCCAGCGCTATTTACAGACACTGAATTCCAATCCCCAGGCTGCCGCCAAAGTGGCGCAAGGCCTGGAGCGCATAACCCATCACGCCACGCATGCTTCAGAAGTGATCAGACGTTTGCGGGCGTTTCTGCGCAAGGGGCAACGCCGGATGCAGGCCTTGAATTTCACCGACGTCGCCCGCGAGGCCGTGCGTTTATGCGCCTGGGAGGCGAGCAATTGCCAAGTGACAATCGAGGATCGCCTACCGGATAATCTGCCGCCGATTTATGCCGACCGAGTGCTGCTGGAGCAGGTCCTGCTCAATCTCTTGCGAAATGCCATCGATGCCAACCGCGAACAACATCCAGGGCAACCCTCGCTGATCGTGATGGCTGCGGGGCAGGGCGCTGGTGCCACCGTGGAAATCAGTGTGCAAGACCAGGGGCCAGGCGTCAGCGAGCCCGAACTGGAGCAGATATTTACCCCGTTCTATACCAGCAAGGCCGATGGCCTGGGGCTCGGCTTGTCCATGAGCCGCAGCATCATCGAAGGTTTTGGTGGCGAGTTACAGGCCCGACGCCAACCTGTCGGGCTGCTGATGTGCTGCCGTTTGCCGCTGGCCGGCCCAACAAAACAACAACAGGAATAACGTAATGGCAGGTGTGACGGAGCACGTGGTGTATGTGGTCGACGATGACCAAGGCATGCTCGATTCAACCGTCTGGTTGTTGGAATCGGTAGGGCTCAAAGCCTTGCCGTTTACCAGTGGCGTGGCGTTTCTCAATGCCTGTGATGCCAGTCTTGATGCTTGCGTGCTGCTCGATGTTCGTATGCCCGGCATGGGCGGTTTGAACGTGCAGGAAGAAATGCGTGCACGTGAGCTGAACCTGCCGATCATTTTCGTCAGCGGGCACGCCGATGTGCCGATCGTGGTTCGCGCCTTCAAGGCGGGCGCCCATGACTTCATCGAGAAGCCCTACAACGAACAATTGCTGCTGGACAGCGTGCAACAGGCGCTCAGCAACTGCGCGGCAAACCGCTCGGGCAATCAGGGGCACGAAGCCTTGCAGGCGCGCTTGCTGACACTGACCCCACGGGAGCGCGATGTCTTGCTGCCGCTGGTCCAGGGTTACACCACCCGCGAGATCGCCGAGCAACTGGGCGTCAGTGCGAAAACCGTCGATCTGTATCGTTCGCGGGTGATGAAACGCATGCAGGCCAATACCTTGCCGGACCTGGTGGGCATGGCCATCGCCGCTGAACTGGTCGATCCGCTGAAGCTGCGCTGATTGCTGGCGTTTCTAATGATCGTCTATGGGGGGGAGGATCATCCGCAGGGCAGACCGGACGTCCCACTAACGTTATGACTGCCTGAGCTTGCGCTAGCATGAAAGATGTTCAGGCCACTCGCCATTGAGAGGTTGGTCACGGGTGTGTCGAGTGTGCGTGACGGGCTCTGTCAATTGCAGAGGCCGGAGGAGGCGTGTTGAAACCATTCCAGCTCAGACCTAGCGCCTCAACCCTGAACATGTTGCGTCAAGCGTGCCTGCAACGCCGTGATGCGGTGCCGCCAACGTTAACGGAAAAAGCACTCATCCCGGGCATTCCAGATGCTCGCTACTGGCTGGACCAGGACCTGACGCCGTTCATTCGGGATGTGAGCCAGGCCAACCTTCGAGAGGCTGAGGCGCTCGCCAGCGCAGGGCTACCGAACGACATCCTGCCGCGGGCAAATATGCTGGCCGTTTCGGGCGGCGGTGATGCCGGCACATTCGCCGGGGGCATCATTGCGGGATGGACCCGGCATGGGTCTCGACCCGTGTTCAAAGTCGTCACCGGCATTAGCGCTGGCGCCCTGGTCGCCCCGTTTGCCTATCTGGGGCCCCAGTATGACGATGTCATTGTGCGTATCTGCAATGCAGTCGGTCCAAAAGACATTTTCCATGCGCGCAATATGCTGACCCGTCTCACCAGCGATGGCATGGCGCACAGCAAGCCACTGTCGCGGCTCATTGCACAGCACATCACCGCCGAGATTCTTGCGGCGATCGCGGCGGAATACGCCAAGGGACGGCTCCTGATGATCGGTACCACCGACCTTGATTCAGGGCGCCCGGTCACCTGGAACATGGGGGCTATTGCCTCCAGCCAGGCACCGGGAGCGCTCGAGCTGTTTCGCAACATCATGGTCGCGTCGATGAGTATTCCCGGTGCCGTCTCACCCGTCATGATTGATGTGGACGTTAACGGCCACCCGTTTCAGGAAATGCACGTGGACGGAGGTGTCCTTACGCAGGTGTTCCTTTACCCACCCGGCACCGTGATGGCGCTGAACCAGGTGCCGGGGGCGCGTTTGCGCCGTGAACGGCATTTCTATGTCATTCGCAACGGCAAACTGGAACTGCAATGGTCCGGAACGAAGCGCCGAACCTTGAGCATCGGCGGTCGAGCCATCAGCGCATTGATCCAGACTCAGGGGATCAGCGATCTGGACCGAATTTACCGAATTGCCCAGCAAGATGGGGCGGACTTCAATCTGGCGTACATCGGCTCCGACTTCCGCATTTCTCGCCTCCATAAGTTCGATGGCGAGTACATGAAGCGCTTGTTCAAATACGCCTTTGAACTCAGTGCCAAAGGCTATCCGTGGCATAAATCGCCGAGTACGTGAGAGACGGTCTCAGCCGATCGGCTCGGCCGTACAACTCATTTCCCCTGAGCCTGGCTTCTGGAAAAGCACCGCGTTGCCGTCTTGCCAGAAGCTGTAGTTCCCTTGGGAATCCTTGCCGGTGTATTGGGTTCCCGAATCATTCTGAACCTGACTCAGGGTGATCGAGGAGTTCGCCCACTTCAGGTACACGACACCAGGCTGCGTGTTAAAGAAAGTGGCGGCAATCAGCGCGTTTAACCCTGTACACCGAAACGCCAGGGGGCCTTCGGTGAGTCTGTCCGGATCCTTGGTTCTCGCAATGGCCGAGCCTTGGCGTAGCTGGTGCGCGCGCTCGGCATAATGGCGGATCGTACACGCCTTGGGCGCAGGGTCGGAGGCACACTGATTGCGGGCGTCGATCCAGAACTGCTGGTCGATCATGATCTTGTCCGGACGCGGTACTGCATGATCATCCGTGAGCGCCAGGCGATAAAGACGCGTCAGTTCGATATCCATCTGCATCAGTTGTGGGTCGCGACAAATCAGCTTTTCGACGGACGCCCTTGCCGTGGCGCAGTCGAAACTGGTGTGGAAGATGGGCGAAGCATTTGCACAGGTGCTCGTCGCCGCGCACACGCTGACAGCGAACAGACAGGTGAGCGTTTTCATGTTGGGTTGATTCATTACCTGATACCCGGATTGCTGTGGGATCTATTGATCCGTTGAACAGTCATTTGTTCGCATTGGGTGTATCGCAGTATAAGGCTGTATTACAGATTGGACTGGCGAGCTCGCCAGGTTGATGGACTGCAATCGAAGTGCCGGCTGAACCAGCGGGAGAAGGCGCTAAGTTCGGAAAAACCCAGAACCCCGGCGATCTCACTCAAACGTTGACTGGAATGTGCCAGGTGACGCATTGCCAGCTCTGCACGCACCTGATCCAGCAGCGAGGAAAATGTTTCGCCCTCCTGCGCAAGCTTACGATGCAGTGTTCGCCTGTCCCATCCCAAATTGGCCGCCACTTGCTCCACCGAGCAATGGCCCGTGGGCAGCACTATCCAGATCATCTGGCGCACCTTTTCAAGTAAAGCTGTTTTGGATTCTTCGCGGATACTGTCCAGATACTGATGAACATAACGGGCCATGTCCGGATCGGCACTGGGCAGTGCCTTGTCCAGATCGGTACTGCGGCAAACGATGCCATCCATCAGACTATTGAACTGCACGGAGGTGGCGAATATGCGGCGGTGTCGACTGTCGTCCATCGGCGCTGCGTGACGGAAGCAAACCATTGAAGGGTGCCAGTGGTTCCCCAGCAAGGTTTTCAGCAGGCGGTGGGTCACCCCCACTGACAGTTCCATCGCCTGACGCACCGGCAGGTTTCCCACTGTGACCTGTTCCATGCGCAAAACCACCACGCCGCCACTCTCCTCGATATTCAGCACCAGCCCCTGATTGTGGAGGAAAAGGAAGTCGCGGAACGCTTCCATGGCCGAACGGATCGTCTGTTCGTCACGCCACAGCAGCGCCAGAGGCCCCAGATTGGAGAGCTTGCGGGTTTCGGCCATGCGCAAGCCAAAATCGTCCACACCCGCTTCACGCGCCGAATTTTCGAGCAGACGTGCTACAGCTTCGTTGGGAATCTTCAAATCCGGTTGAAGCAAGCATCGGTGGTCGAGGCCGACGAGGCGCAATTGCTCCAGGTGATCAACGTGTAGCGATCGGGTTATTTCAACGTAGTTGGTCAAGCTGGCACTGCGAACAAGGCCACTCATGAATGATGATTTCTCAATTCGGGACAGCGATTTATCAGCTTAGCAGGTGGATGTCCCGCAAAGTCAAGGTGAACGCCGGCAGCTGCGCGACACTGCGTCACGTCCCATCGTGCCTGCATCGTCAGATGGGGATTGCTCGTTGCCCCCAAGGCTTGTGTACAAAAACAAGAGAATGGCTATGAATAAAACACCTCGTATCACTCGATCAACGGATACGCCTGCCAAACGTCGCCGCGCGCCAAAAGCTCTTCAAAAGCAGCAGAAACAGGAGTTAGCGGTCAAGACAGCACAGGTTGCTACACCATTGCTCAGGGTGCGCCCGGTCGATCTGCTTAGCGCCTCCGGTACCCTGTTCAAGGCCGTGGGCAAGACGCCAGTCAAGGCCGCGCGGCATGTTGGCAGTTTCTTCAAGGAACTGGGCAATATTGTCGCCGGCAGCTCCAGCGTGGCACCGAATCCCAAAGACAAGCGTTTTTGCGATCCGGCCTGGCAATCCAATGCCTTGTTGCGCGGCCTGTTGCAGAGCTACCTGGCTGGCAATGACGAGCTGAGCCGTTTTATCGAGGAGGCCCATCTCGATGCCAGAGACAAGGGCCGCGCCCGGTTCATTGCCGCACAGGTGTTTGATGCACTGGCGCCGAGCAACCTGCTGCTGACCAATCCGGCAGCGTTGCGCAAGTTGCTCGATACGGGTGGCATGAGCCTTGTCAAAGGTATCGGGCAGTTCTCCCGTGACCTGCGCCACAACGGCGGGATGCCGATGCAGGTGGACAGCGCGCCATTCAAGGTGGGAGAAAATGTCGCCACGGCGAAGGGCGAGGTGGTGTTGCGCACCGAGATGTTCGAACTGCTGCAATTCGCCCCAACCACGAAGAATGTACATGCCCGCCCGTTAGTTATGTCACCGCCGCAGATCAACAAGTACTACGCCATTGACTTGTCGCCAGACAAGAGTCTGATCAAATGGATACAGGACAGCGGTATACAACTATTTGTCGTCAGTTGGCGCAATCCGACCAGCATGCACCGCGACTGGGGCTTGTCCGAATACGCACTGTGCCTTGACCAGGCGGTGGATGCCGCGCGGGAAATTACCGGTAGCGCGGATGTCAACATGTGGGGTTCCTGTTCAGGTGGCCTGACGCTCGCAGCCTATCTCGGCTGGCTGGCGGCGCGCGGTGAAGGCGCCAAGGTGGCGAACACCAATTGGGCGGTGTGCGTGCTCGATATGCCCGCGCTCTTTGGTGACACCTCGATCGGCCTGTTTGCCACGCCGGCGGTACTGCGCGCGGCGAAGACCAGCTCGCAGTGCAAGGGAACACTCAGTGGCCAGGACATTGCGCGCATGTTCGCCTGGATGCGACCCAACGATCTGATCTGGAATTATTGGGTCAACAATTATCTGCTGGGCAACAAGCCGCCGGCATTCGACATTCTGGCATGGAACAACGACTCCACGCGTCTGCCGGCAAAGCTGCATGCCGACTACCTCGATCTGGCCCAGCACAATCCCTATAGCAACCCGGGGGTATTGCAGATTGCTGGCGAGTCGATCGACATGAGCAAAATCAAGGTCGGTGCCTATGTGATCGGCGGCACCACCGACCACATCACACCGTGGCAGGGCTGCTACGGCACCGCCCGACTGTTCGGCGAGGACAGCACCTTCGTTCTCTCCAATGCCGGCCATCTACAGAGCTTGATCAATCCGCCGGGCAACCCAAAGTCGTATTTCTACGCCGCCGCTGCCACCGCCTCAGATCCAGAAAGCTGGCTGCAAGACGCAGGCGAGAGCCACACCGGCAGTTGGTGGCCGCATTGGCGGCAGTGGATTGAACAACGGTCGGGCGCTAGCCGGCCAGCACCACGCAAACTTGGCTCACGCAAATATCCGCCGTTATATGCAGCCCCGGGCCATTACGTCCTGGAGCGTTGAGATTATCCGGCGCGTATTGGCTGTATAGCGGTGTAAGTCAGTGCTCAAAACTTGCCACCCATTCGAGGGTGCACAAGTACAAAAGGAATTAGAAGTTGCACCCTAAGAACATTGTTCCAGGGCTAGTCGCCAAACGCTGAACTAGACTCAAAGATCCAAAGCACACTGATAGCAGTGGAGGCTTTATGAAGAAATCCATCCCCCCCTGTCTGGCTACGATTGTCTCGGTATTCTGCCTTTGCGCTTCAGCCGAGACCGTAACGCCGCTCAAAGGGCAGTCCTCCGAAATGATTCAGCAGGACATAAGCTCATGCCAGGCTCAGGCCGGGAACGCAGCAAGCACCAGCACAACGCCTCAATCAGGTGGACGTGCCCGTGGTGCCGCTACTGGCGCAGTAGCAGGTGCGGCGGTTGCCGGAGCGCGCGGTCGTCAGTATGACGAGGTTTATGACAAGGTAGACGACGACGTTAAACAGGAATATCGACAGAACAAGGCCAAGGATGCTGCTGTGGCAGGTGCGGTTGTAGGCGGATCTCGGCAACGTCAGGATCGTCGTCAGGATCGCCGGGCAGAACCGGCGGCTACTGCTTCCGCCTACAGCAGTTGCATGCAGCAACGGGGCTATCAGATCACCCCTTGAACTTGCGTTAAAGACTTCTTGAACTTGCGTTAAAGGCTTGAAGAAAGCCAAGAGCATCAAGATCTGTATCGTCTTTGACGGGCGCGACGGTGCAGGGAAGGGCGGAACGATCAAGGCGCTCAAGCCTGCCTGACCACATAGGGGGTGCAATGCGCATTCCATTGTTCTACGCGGTGTCAGCTGTATTGTTTTTGAGCGGATCTTCCTGCCTGGCGCAGCCATTGGATGCGAGCGCGACCACAAGCACTGTCGATACAGCGCCCGTCACCGCGGCGGCCAAAGATGCCGTGTTCACCCAGGAGCAGCTGGATCAAATGCTGGCTCCTATTGCGCTTTACCCGGACCCACTGCTGGCCCAGGTGCTGATGGCCACCACCTACCCCGGGGAAATCGCCGAAGCGGTCACCTGGTCTAAAGCACACCCGGACGCCAAGGGCGATGATGCGGTCAAACAAGTGGCCAACCAGCCCTGGGATCCGAGCGTGCAGGCGCTGGTTGCTTTCCCACAAGTCATGGCAACGCTGGGACAGGATCCCGTCTGGGTGCAACGCCTGGGTGATGCCTTCCTGGCGCAGCCCGACGATGTCATGGGGGGCGTGCAACGCTTGCGTCATCAGGCCCAGGCAGCAGGCAACCTGCAGAGCAACCAATATCAGAACGTGACGGTGCAGGCGGCTGCGGCACCGACACCGGCAGCTCCGGCTCCGGCTCCGGCCAGCAGCACCTCCACGATCATCATTCAGCCCTCCGATCCGCAGGTGGTTTACGTACCCAGTTATAACCCGACAACAACCTACGGCACCTGGCCTTATCCGGCATCGCCTCCCGTGTACTATCCACCGCCGCCGGCCTATTACCCCGGTTCGGCATTGATGGCCGGGCTGGCCTTTGGTACCGGTGTGGCTATCATCGGCTCGTTATGGGGTGAATGTGACTGGGGCAACAACGACATCGACATCGACGTCGACCGCTACAACAACATCAATCGCAACAACCAGATCACTCGGAATCAGAACAAGTGGCAGCACAACGCTGTTCATCGCGATGGCGTTCCCTACCGAGACAGTAAGAGCCGCGAACAGTACGGCCGACAACTGGACGGTGCCCGTCAGCGTGAAGCCTATCGAGGGGACAATGCCCAGCGAGCCCAGGCTCGTGAAAAAGCCCGTGGTTCAATGGACAAGCACGGTATCGAGCGACCCGCCACCAGCAACCGCGAAGCCCGTGATTCGGCGCGCAAAGCCCAGTCTGCAACATCGCCCGGCAATCGGATGCAAGCAGGTACAGACAGACCGAAGGCGTCTGACAGGAGCCAGGGCACTGCCAGAACTACTCGGGAGAGTCAGCCTCCCAGGAAACAGACCGCTCAGGTAAATCAGCGCGGGCAGGGCGATTTGCAAGGGCGCCAGACGGCGCAAAAACGGCCGGCTGCCAGTACCGGCAGTACGGGCAGTGCCCGCAACAATGCATTCGCCGGCGTGCGCTCACCGTCCCAGGCCAACGCACAAGCCAGTCGTGGCCAGGTCAGCCAGGCATCCGCCCGGCGCCCTAGTGCCTCGCGTCCAGCCGGCCATCAGGTCAGTCGGCCGTCCAATCCACCAGCGCGTCAAAGGGGGGGCCGTCGTTGAAAAACAATGCTCGAGTGAAGGCTCTCATGGGCTTGCGCCTTCATGTCATGGCGATCGCTGCCGGCTTGACGTGGTCGTGCATGGTTACGGCACAGCAGACATTTCCAACGCCAGAAATGGCCGCCCAGGCGTTCGTCGAAGCGCTGGGTACGGA
Source organism: Pseudomonas sp. TE12508 (assembly GCF_056279485.1). Classification (NCBI taxonomy): domain Bacteria; kingdom Pseudomonadati; phylum Pseudomonadota; class Gammaproteobacteria; order Pseudomonadales; family Pseudomonadaceae; genus Pseudomonas; species Pseudomonas sp. TE12508. The sequence continues at coordinate 116,294 of NZ_JBWCCN010000007.1, forward strand.
ACACGCCGATCAGGCACGCCTGGCAGAGTTGCTGGGTAATGAATGGCGCAGTTTCATCCCGCGCGAGGGCGTGCAGCGCAGTGATGTGGATGCGTTTTTGAAGCAATATCGCGAGCAACACGCCATTGAAAAAACCAGCGATCGCAAGGCGGTCCTGGCGGTTGGCAGTGACCACTGGACACTGCCTATCCCCATGATAAAAGCCACGAACGGTTGGCGCTTTGATATCGACGCCGGTAGCGCCGAAGTCCGTGCACGTCGAATTGGCCGCAATGAACTCGCCGCGGTGCAATCAGTGCTGACTTATCATGACGTCCAGATGGAGTATGCATCAGTGGATCATGACGGGGACGGCGCACTCGCTTATGCGCAGAAAATCTTCAGCACCGCCGGCAAACACGACGGACTTTATTGGGAGGACGACGATAGCGGTCAGATCAGCCCGTTGGGTCCTTTGTTCGGTAAAACCATTGCCGGCGAAGACTGGCAGGGTTATCACTTCCGCATCCTTGATGGCCAAGGTCCTTCGGCACCGGGCGGCGCCTATAGCTACCTCATCGGTGACGAGATGAGCCGTGGCTTTGCACTGATCGCCTGGCCGGCGAAATACGCTGACACCGGGGTGATGAGTTTCATGATCAGTCATGAAGGGCAGGTGTTCGAAAAAGACTTGGGACCCGCTGGTGACAAGTTGGCGCAGTCGATGAAGCGCTTTGATCCAGATGACAGTTGGAAGGTGGTTACCGTGGGGCAGGAATAGATCTGCCTCGGACTGCAAATCCCTTTGGGAGCGGGCAAGCCCCGCTCCCGGGGATGTGAGCCTAACCCAAGGCTGTGAAATCGCTGGCGTGCAGCTCCTGGACACCCACCAGCTGGATTTCGAACTCCGGGATGGCGTCGGCATCGACACTGCCGGAAAGAATGCCATCGGCAAAGCGCAGTTGGCCGGTGGCGTCGGCAGGGTCAAAGGCGTTGCTGCCGACGAAGGTGAAGGCGTCGACAGCGGTGGTCAGCGGGTTGGCGTCCAGGCCGGTGAAATCCAGAAGATCGCCCTCGGTGCTCTTGAATCCGTTGATCACATCGCGCAAAGCCCCGATGCCCATGTCCGACAGCGCACCAAACGCGTAGGTATCCGCGCCAGTGCCAGCGGTGAGGTTGTCGGTGCCTGCACCGCCGATCAGCCGGTCATTGCCCGAACCGCCCACCAGCGCATCGTTGCCCGCACCACCGTTCAGAACGTTCGCAGCGCTGTTGCCCGACAGGCTGTCGGCGTAGGCGCTTCCCGTCAGGTTTTCAACGAATTTCAAGGTGTCGAGCCCGGAACTCACGGTGTTTTGTTGCGCTGACGTCGAGAGGTTTACGGTAACGCCGGACAAGGCGCGTTCAAAAGACACCGTGTCATTGCCATCGCGCCCGTCCAGCACGTTGTTGCCGGCGCCGGCGAACAGCGTGTTGTCCAGCGCGTTGCCCGTGCCATTGGCGGCGCCAGTGCTATCGACATACAGATGCTCGACGTTGTTGGCGAGGGTATAGGCCGCCAGGCTGCTGTGCACACTGTCGATCCCTCCAGACACCGCATTGCTGTTGATCTCGATCACGGTGTCGTTGGCGTTATCGACATAGTAGGTGTCGTTGCCATCGCCGCCGCTCATGCTGTCGTCCCCTGCGGCACCATCGAGCACGTTATTGGCGGCATTGCCGGTGATGAAGTTGTGCCACTCATTGCCGGTGCCGTTGATGTTCGACACACCGGTGAGCACCAGGTTCTCGAGGTTAGCGCCCAGGGTCCAGCTGACCGAGGCCCGCACCGTATCGATCTGCGAGGTCGAGGTGTTGGTTTCCACCACGCGGTCGGACGTGTTATCGACCACATAGACGTCGTTGCCATCACCACCGGTCATGGTGTCGGCGCCCAGTTTGCCATCCAGCGTGTCGTTGCCCGAACTACCCACCAGGGTATCCGCCTGGTCGGTACCGGAAATCATGTTCTGAGCGTTGTCGAAAATGTCCTGCACGCTGTTGTTGTCGTTAGGATTGCCTTGCAAGCCAAGGTCATCGGCAATGTAGTCGGCCAGGCGCTGGCCAACGATCTCCGCCGACTCCTCGTGCAAGTGCCAGACGTCGTCGGGATACGCCTGCGGATCGACTTCGTGGCGCAAGGGCAGGTCGGTGTAGTCCACCGCCAGCTTGACGTCGGCGCGCTCGGCGGCGATGGCTTCCTGGGCGGCGCGGACATAGCCAACCCCCTCGACGATGGAGGCAATTTTCTCCTCCGAATAACCACGGGCACGCGCCGCGTCCTGTTCGTAGTGACCTGTTTCCATCAAGTACACGCTGAAGTTGCCGAACTGGGCATGCAGGTAATCAAACACCTTCAGGGTCGCGGCCTTGTAGGCCGCTGCTGCCGCGGCTTTGTCCGTGGCGCGGGCGATCTCCTGGGCGGCTTCCTCGCCCTGGCCCCAAATGATGCCCATGGTGACGTTATCGGTCGATTGCAGTTCGGTGAGCTGGTCGCGCAGCAGCGTCACGGCGCGCAACAGCGCAGCCCCGGGTTGGTTGGTGTCGGTCAGCCACCAGCACAACTTGAGTTCCTCGGCGCTGAGCGTCGAAAGGCCGGTGACCGTGCTGCCGCCCACCGCGATGTCGATGCCGTTGCCATTGGCATCGGTGAATTGGCTGCGCACGTCATAGGGGGTATAGCGGTCCAGGTCGTTGACCAGCATCGAGGTGCCGGACTGATTGTCGTCCTCCGTCATGCGCAGCAAGCGCGCATTGGATTGGCCGAGGGTGGGCAGGTAGAGGATGTCCTGCTGGACGCTCTCGCCGAACACGAAGTCGCTGGCGGTCAGGGTGTTGAGGTAGTTGCCGCTGAGGGCGATTTCAAAACGATTGCCATCAGCATCCGCTACAGCGGACTTGATGTAGGTCTTGTCGCCGGCCGCGTTGAGGGTGATGTACAACGTGCCATTGCGGCCATCGCCGAGGCCTACAAAGCCCGGGCCCGAAACATCGATCTTGTCGACGCCTATGGTGAAGTCATAAATCGTGTCGGTGACCGTGACACCGCCGGCGTCGTAGTCGCGGTAGCTGTCGAGCACGTTGGTATAGCGGAAAGTGTCGGCACCGTCGCCGCCGTACAGCGAATCGCGTCCGGCGCCGCCATCGACGATGTCCGCGCCGGTGCCGGCCTTGATGGTGTCGTTGCCACCGAGGCCGAGGATCAGGTCCGCACCCGCCGTGCCGTTGAGGGTTTCGGCATTGTTGGTGCCGGTGATGGTGTTGGCGGGTGCATCGGCCACTACCAGGGCGAAGCTATCGCTGACCGATGCACCGGCCGGGTCCGTGGCTTTGACCAGCACGTTGTAATTGCCGGACGCGGTGCTGGTTGGCGTGCCGGTGAAGGTCAGGTTGGAGGCGTTGAAGCCCAGCCACGCGGGCAGGGCGCTGCCATCGGCCAGGGTCGCGGTGTAGCTGAGGCTGTCGTTATCCGGATCGGTAAAACTGGTGGCCGGCACCGCGTAGCTGAACGGGGTGTTTTCGGTCGCGTTCTGATCCAGCAACGCCGTTGCCACCACCGGCGCATGGTTGACCGTTGGCGAAGTGGCAAAGACGAAATTGGCGCTGGTCAGCGTGTTGACGTAGTTGCCGTCCAAAGCCACTTCGAAGCGGTTGCCATTGGCGTCGGCGGTCAGGGACTTGATGTAAGTCTTGGTGCCAGCACTGTTGAGCACCACGTACACGGTGTTGTTCTTGCCATCCCCCAGGCCGGTGAAACCCATGGCCGAGAGGTCAATTTTGTCGGCGGTGGTATCGAAGTCGGTGATCAGGTCGCCAAGGTTGGCGCCGCCAGTGTTGTAGTTGCGGTAACTGTCCAGGCGATTGGAGAACACAAAGATGTCCGCCCCGGCGCCACCGGTGAGGGTGTCCATACCGGCACCGCCGTCGAGCTTGTCGTCGCCCGCGCCGCCACTGAGGTTGTCATTACCTGCAAGGCCGAGGAGGGTGTCGGCCGAATCGCTACCCAGCAGCGAGTCGCTGCCGCTGGTGCCGGTGATCACCCGATTAAAGATGAAGTTATTGGCCGTCAGGGTGCTGGTCAGGTTACCCGAAAGGATCAGTTCGAAACGATTGCCGCTGGCGTCGGCATCGTAGTCCTTGATGTAGGTGCGGTCGTTGCTGGCGCTGTAGCTGACCTGCAGGGTGCCGCCACGGCCATTGCCCAGGCCGGTGAAACCGAGGCCGGCGAGGTCGATCTTGTCCTGGCTGACGTCGAAGTCGGTGATGATGTCATCGAAGCTTGCGGTTGCGTTGCGGTAACTGTCGGACTGAGCGACGAAACGGAACGTATCGGCGCCCGTACCGCCGGTGAGTTTGTCGATACCTGCACCACCCACCAGAATGTCGCCACCGGCCCCGCCATTGATGGTGTCGTTGCCGGCAACGCCGTAGAAAATCTCGCTGGCGGCACTGCCCAGCAGGGTGTCGTTGCCAGCCGTGCCTTGCACGGTGGTTATCGGCACCGTGGCGCTGACGTAGCTGCCGTCGCCATAGATCAGCGTGGCACCGTTGCTGGTGTGGCTGATGGTGTTGCCGATGATGGCGTTGCGATCAGTGCCGTCTTCATTGCGCTCCGCAACGCCGTAGGTCGACAGGTTGCTGCCGGTGATGATGTTGCCCTGGATCGTGTTATCGCTGCCGTTGAAGTACTTGCCGGACACGCCCAGGGTGTCGTTGTAGGACTGGATGATGATCTCCGGTACGGGGCTGCCCAGGGAGTTGTTGTTGAGCGTGTTGTCGATGATCTCGACGTGGTTACTGCCGTAGATGCGTATCCCGGCGCTGGTGTTGTCGTGAATGTCGACGCCGCTGACCGTCACCTCGCTGGACATTTTGATCAGCACCCCTTCGGCGCCGTTGCCGTACACCTCGCCACCGGTGATGGTGATGTTGCTGGGGGAGGGGATGTCCTCGCTGCCGCGCTGGATCACGATGCCATTGCCGCCGTTGTCGTAGGCGACGTTATTGGTGAGTGTGAAATCGTGGGTGCTGGTGACGATGTTGAAACCGTGGCGGTCGTTGTCGTAGGCGATGTTGTTTTCGAAGGTGCTGTTGCTGAGGAAGTCAGCAACGAAGCCGTCCAGGCCGTTGCCGTGGGACACGCTGTTCTTGATGACCATGTTGACGGTCTGCTCGTGGGGGTCGAAACCGTACCCGGAGCAATCCTTGATCTCGACGCTGTCGAGGGTAACGTTGGAGTCGTAGCCTGCTTCGCCAGGAATGTAACCGTTGAACCAACCGTCGATCTTGCCCGTGGTGCTGTCACGGTTGCCGTCGATGGTGAGGTTGCTGACGCCGAAGTCATGGGTTTCCTCGCCATAGGCGGATCGGATGACCCCTGTGATCTTGGTGTCGGAGCCGTCAGCCACCTTGACGGTGGTTGCTCCCATGCCGTCGCCGTACAGGTAGACGTTGCTCTTGAGCATCAGGCAACCGTCGGAGGGTTCCTCACCTCCCGAAACGATGTAAGTTCCGGACGGCATGTACACCTGCCCCCCGCCTGCAGCGGCCGCCGCATCAATTGCACTTTGTATCGCCGCCGTGTCGTCAGTGATGCCATCTCCTTTGGCGCCAAAATTTTGTACATTGAAAATCATGAGTTTATCTCCGTATCAGGCGAAAACCTCGAAAGATGCCAATATTCCATCGACAGCTACCGTGTTATGACCCAGCGGAGGGCAAAAGTTGTTACCGCGCATCGGGGGAGCGTCAAAAAACCGGACTAACTGATTAACGGTTGCGAGGTTTTTTGAGGCGTTTCGGAAAAGTAACGTTCTGTTGACGTTTGCTTAGGTGGCGAGTGATGCCCTGTGGGAGCGGGCTCGCGAAGGCGATTTTTCAGGTTCGTTCAGGCTCGTCGAAAAAAAACCGCCTTCAGGAAGGCGGCTTCTTCATTCAATCAAATCAAATCAAACCTGGAACTCGGTTCCTGCGGGTCGACCTTGATATTCAATCGGAGAACAGCTCAAACATGAGCTGACGTAACCAGCGATTGGTCGGATCCTTGTTGTATCGGGTATGCCAGAACAGATTGATCTCGATTTTCGGCAACTCCAGGGGCGGCGGTAGAACGGCGAGTCCGAAGGGTTGTTCGCAACTGGTGGCGAATCGTTCAGGCACAGTTGCCAGCAAGTCCGTACGTTGAAGTATGTGGCCTATCGCGACGAAATGCGGAACCTCCAAACGGATATTTCGCTCGATGCCAGCCCGTGCGAGGAACGTATCAACTTCGCCGTGTCCTGTGTTCGCCGCTACAACACGAACGTGGTCATAGCTGCAAAAACGCTCAAGCGTCAACGGTTCCCGGGTGGCAGGATGGCCTTTGCGGCACATGCAGACGTAGCGATGGTGGAACAAGCGCTGCTTGAAAAAACCGGCTTGAAGGTGAGGAAGTAACCCGACGGCCAGGTCGATCGCACCGTTCTGCAGCCCTTCGGCCAGGGTATCGGTGTTGTTGCGCAGCGTACTGATCGAGCAACCCGGCGCGCGTTCAGCCAGCGCATCCATCAGCCGCGGCATGAAGTAGATTTCACCAATATCCGTCATGGCCATGGTGAATCTTCGATTGCTATTAAGCGGGTCAAACGTGTCCTGTCGGCCAAGTGCATCGCGCAATGTTTGAATGGCTTGCGCAATCGGCTCAGCCAGCTGCCGGGCGTAAGGCGTGGGTTCCATTCCCTGGTAGGTGCGTACGAAAAGTTCGTCGTTCAAGGCGCTACGCAACCGCTTTAGCGCGTTGCTGACCGCGGGCTGGGTCAGCTCAAGATTATCCGCCGCAGTCGAAACCCTGCGGTCTATGAGCAGTTGGTTGAACACCAAAAGCAGATTGAGATCCAGCTCACGTAATTCCATAACGCCTCATGCAGATTGGCTCATACCAGAGCAATAAACCGTTGCCCTTTGTTGGGTCTGCACCGCTCTGAAATGGCCGCTGCAAGAATCACAAGCCTATCAAGTGCTAAACCGTCGCGTCCATTGTAAGGGTCGCTTGGCTTTTGCTCGTGCCCGATCTTTATTCACGTTCGAAATAATGGGTATTCGGATCACTGCATTTATCACGGTTGATGCCTTGGCCATGATCGCTTCAATGCCCAATCCTCAAGCACGTCGGTCAGCGAGTTGGGCACTGCGCAACTCCCGGAGGCATCTGAACCTCCGGCTTTATAACAATGACAAAAAGAGCGATGCCATGCGTACGATCGATGTATCAGCCCTGATTGACGGGGCACGTTTCAACGCCTTCCATGCACGCGTGCTGTTCTGGTGCGCACTCATCATCATCTTCGACGGCTATGACCTGGTCATCTATGGGGTCGTGTTGCCCTCACTGATGGCCGAGTGGGGGCTGAGCTCATTACAGGCGGGAGCGCTGGGTAGTTGTGCGCTGGTGGGAATGATGTTGGGCGCGCTGTTTTTCGGATCATTGTCGGACCGGATAGGCAGACGTAAAACCATCATGATGTGCGTAACACTTTTCAGTGGTGTCACCGCGATCAACGGCTTGGCGCAGAGCCCGGAGGCTTTTGCGTTGTGCCGGTTTGTTGCCGGTCTGGGGATTGGCGGGGTCATGCCGAACGTTGTCGCGTTGATGAACGAGTACGCACCCAGGAAATCCCGCAGCACCTTGGTCGCCCTCATGTTCAGTGGCTACTCGCTAGGAGGGATGCTGTCTGCGGGTTTGGGCATGGTGTTGATTCCTCAGTGGGGATGGCAAGCGGTGTTCTATGTGGCCTTGATCCCACTGTTGGCGTTGCCATTTTTGATACGGCAGTTGCCTGAATCGATGGATTACCTTCTACGAACGGGACAGACGACCAAGGCCCGGATATTACTGACGCAGGCCGTACCGGGCTATGAACCCAGTGCAACCGATCAGCTGAATCACACAGTCGCTAAAGGCACAAACGCGTCGATTGCGCAGTTGTTCCAAGAGGGGCGCAAGTTGAGCACCTTCATGCTGTGGCTGGCGTTTTTCTGTTGCCTGCTGATGGTCTATGCATTGAGCTCCTGGTTGCCAAAACTCATGAGTGCAGCAGGGTATGGCTTGAACTCGAGCCTGGCGTTTCTGGTGGCGCTGAACCTTGGTGCGATTATCGGCGCGGTGGCCGGCGGGTGGCTGGGTGATCGAATAGGTATCGCCAAGGTCTTGTTCGTCTTCTTCAGTTGCGGGGCTTTGGCCCTGAGCCTGCTCGCACTCAAGGCCCCATTACCTGTGCTCTATTTGCTCATCGCCGTTGCCGGGGCGTGCACCATTGGCACACAGATCCTGGCCAACGCTTGCACCGTGCAATATTACCCGCCGCAGATCCGGGCTACAGGTCTCGGTTGGGCGATGGGGGTAGGGCGCACCGGTGCCATCATTGGTCCTCTGCTGGGCGGCGCACTGCATGCCTCATCGTTGCCGCTGCAGGCGAGTTTTCTCATCTTCGCTATACCGGGGCTGGTAGGGGCAATAGCCATTCTGGTCTTTCTGATCCAGAACGCGCGAAATCGATCTGGCTCCCTTCGTCACTCATACCATACTACTTGAACGTATTAATGAGGCCTTCGATCTGATGCATGAAGGCACTATCAAATACTGATCCGCGCCCTGGAGCTCAGGCTCCAGATCCAGTTCGAATACTCCCTGATACTGGAGGTTTATCGTGAGCAATTTGAAGCTTCATCCTTCACTGGATAACGGCATAGCGCCAAGCGCTGCAAATTTCTCTGGCGGTACCCTGCAATGCCTGTGTCCGACCGATAAGGTTGAAATCAGGATTGACGCTCAGACTCTGCACAATCATGCCTGTGGCTGCAGCAAGTGCTGGAAACCCGCCAGTGCGAAATTCGCGGTCGTAGCGGTTGTTCCTCGCGATAAAGTCAGCGTCATCGCGAACGCTGAGAAGCTGGCCATTGTTGACGAGCGCGCCACTATTCAACGACATGCTTGCAAAGAGTGCCATGCGCATATGTTCGGCCGCATCGAAAATAAAGACCATGCGTTCTATGGCCTGGACTTCGTGCATACCGAGCTTTCTCCGCAAAAAGGGTGGGCTGCACCGGGCTTTGCAGCCTTCGTTTCGTCGCTCATCGAAACCGGTACTCCGCCGGAGGACATGAAGGAGATTCGCGAAAAACTGCGCGCGCTCGGTTTGGAACCTTATGACTGCTTGTCGCCAGATCTGATGGACGCATTGGCTACGCAAGTGGCGAAGTTGAATGGTGTTCTCGCATCCCGTTAAACCCATTTTGCCGAATGTATTATTCGGCACGATCCACCTTGGCTGAACCATGAGTGCAACGCCCTTCACCTGGATTCGTTCCAGGTGAAGGGCGTTGCGCTTAAGCAGCATTTTTCCGGTGAACAATATTCACATTCGTAATGTTGAGTATGGGAGTTACGGTATTTATCAATAGCGCTCAGATGGCGATGATTCAGGTACTCCAATAACAATCAGCCTCATGGGTACCTTGCTATGCAAACCTCTCAATCTACTTTGCACATCGGTATTGTCGGCGGTGGTATCGCCGGTGTGGCGTTGGCACTGGATCTGTGCCGCCACTCCCATCTCAGCGTGCAGTTGTTCGAATCGGCCCCCGCCTTTGGCGAGGTCGGTGCAGGTGTTTCCTTCGGCGCCAACGCCGTTCGTGCCATCGCCGGCCTGGGTATTGCCGAACCCTACCGGCAGATCGCCGACCGCACGCTTGATCCCTGGCAGGATATCTGGTTCGAATGGCGCCGCGGCGAGGATGCCGGTTACCTCGGCGCAAGCCTGGCTGAAGGGGTAGGGCAGTCTTCAGTGCATCGTGCGGATTTTCTCGACGCGTTGGCCAGCCAGTTACCAGAGGGAATCGCCCAATTCGGCAAGCGCGCGGTGAGCGTGCAGCAGGATGCCGAACAGGCCCGCGTATTGTTCACCGATGGCAGCGAGCACCGCTGTGACCTGTTGATCGCTGCTGACGGTATCAAGTCTTCGATTCGTGATCATGTTCTTCAAGGCCTCGGACAGTCCTTGGCTACGCCGCGCTTCAGCGGTACTTGTGCTTACCGCGGGATGATCGACAGCGAACAGTTGCGCGCTGCCTACCGTACTCGAGGTGTAGATGAACACTTGGTCGACGTCCCGCAGATGTATCTGGGGCTCGACGCACACATCCTCACATTCCCGGTTAAACAAGGCCGGCTGATCAACGTCGTGGCGTTCATTTCCGATCGCAGTCAGCCTGACCCATCCTGGCCGAGCGATTCGCCATGGGTTCGTAATGCCAGCCAGGAAGAAATGCTTGCCGCCTTCGCCGACTGGGGCGATGCCGCACGGGTGCTGCTCGAGTGCATTCCAGCGCCGACCCTTTGGGCTCTGCACGAACTCGAAGAGCTGCCGGGCTACGTGCACGGCCGCGTAGGTCTGATCGGCGATGCGGCCCACGCCATGTTGCCGCACCAGGGCGCTGGCGCAGGGCAGGGGCTGGAAGATGCCTGGCTTTTGGCCCGACTGCTGGCAGACCCACAGGTTCTGGCGAGCCGGCCGCAAGCGGTGCTCGAGGTCTATGACGCGATCCGTCGTCCACGCGCCTGTCGCGTGCAACGCACTTCCTGGGAAGCCGGCGAGCTCTATGAACTGCGTGATCCGGCGGTAGCCGATAATGAGCAGCTGCTGGGCAAAACCCTGGCAGAGCGTTTCGACTGGCTGTGGGATCACGATCTGCAATCCGACCTGCAAGAGGCTCGTGAGCAACTGGGCTGGAAAGTACTGGCTTAGTGATTTGCCCGGGTATGCACGGGGTGGGACAAGAATGTGCCGGCTGGATAAGCGACTTTAATCGTTCCCACCGCTCTGAGACTCGGATTTGTACAGAAACTTCCACAATTTCGGCGCATCGCCTGTCGAAAGCTGAGAGCGACGGTTAGAGTGTTCATCAATGTCTGTTCATAAGGCCCCTCCACTCGATTCGCATAGTCGCGCCAAGCGGTTCCAGCGAACGAACAGGGCAAAAGAAACCGTACATCAATCGTTATGTGAAGAATGAATCGTCCGCTGTTTGTTTCTCTAGATGGGCCCAAGGGAGCCGGCAAAACCACACTGTTGGAGGCCGTTACGAAAGTACTGAGGGCAGACAACAAAAAGGTGATCCGACTTTGCGAGAAAAAAAGCGATCCCTATAGGGGTGAAACAATGGCCCTCGTGAACAAACTCGTCAGAAATCCCACCCGGGATTTGGAGTTGGAGGTTTGTGAGCGCTTTGCTGATAGCCGTACCTGGATTTCCCGGCATGTGCTGGCTAAACAGCCACCAGGCAGCATCATCTTGATCGATCGCTGGTACCCGTCTGAAGCCGCGTTTCGCCAGATAGTCCCGTTTGCAGAGATTCTACAGTTGAACATTGATCGAAACGTTCGAGTGCCAGACCTGCATGTCGGGGTTGTCACCGCCCCTGAAATTTCATGGGCGAGGGCAGCGGCACGACGGCGTGGGTTGAGCAGTACTGTGATCCATAAGCTGGAAGAACATGTCGCTTGTACCAAGGCGTTCGAGCGAGCGATTGCAGATCACGGCTGGGTTTTATGCCGTAATGAAGGAACGATCGAAGACGCAACGATGCAGGTGATTTCTGAGATCTATAGAGTCCTTCGATGTCCCGTAGGCGAAGTTCGCTGCGCCGGTCTTGATGCGGTTGAGATAGCCGTAGATATAGATCGTTAGCAGGATCGAAGGGGTGATTTGTCGCCGCAGCGGTAGCCGGCTGATGCTTTGATCTGAGTGCCTGTCATCAGAACTCTGAGCCGAAGCTTCCTACATGATCAGACGGTTCGAGCGTCGATTGCTGGAGCCGGGGTATTGAGTTGGCTCAGACAGGGATCGGGGATTGGTAGCTTGAAAGAACCTTTGGTAGAAGTTCCGTCCTGACACATCATTTAACTTATGGGCGATGTCATATGTTCATAAGTCGCTCGCGGCTCAACCAACGCTGGCTTATCTGCTTCCGAAATGATGCGGCTGTTCATAAATTTCCGTTCATAGGCTACGTTTTCTGCGGCCGCCTTAGCTTATCCGACCTGCCTTGCCTTCACGGCGAAGGCTCGCGCCGCGACATACTTACGACGATGCCAGTTCGACACGGGCGGATGGTACAGGTTGAGCCGTCTAGGTTAATGGAAGCCCTGGAAAGTCTGACCTATGAGGGTGGACTGGAAGCAGCAGGAGGAAGTGGTTGGAGATGTTCAATTTCTTGACCCAGTCAGCCGCGTGTCAGCGCCGTCGCTCGATCTGCTCATGTAGCTAGCGATCCTCGCACTGGCGGAGTAACTTTGAATTTACGGAATAGTGGCCACTTGATACTGTTTGAGCTCAGACTTTCCTGAGTCAGGATGCGGCGCTTCAAATTTACACAAGAGATGAGAAATGAAAATTCCGTTGGTCTGCCACTGTTTTTCTCTTGTGGTAGGGGATTGCTCCCTCGCGCAAGCGGAGACGGCAGAGCCGCCTCGTGCCTCTCACTAAAAAACCAAACAGTAGGTGGTATGTTGTCAACGCAAGAGTTTGAAGAAATTGAGCGCCCCCAATCTCACAGCTACATCTTGTTCACCGAAGGTGCACCGTATGTGGAATTGGGTTGGGAGGCATATCGCGAGTTCAAGTCCGCTGTCGATAACGTGGTGGCATCGCTTGGGAAAAGTTTTAGTGTCAATATTTATCAGCATGACCATGAATTTTTAGATTATGAAGACGTATTCATATGGTGGTTTAGCTTCTTAGAGGAGGAAGATTGCAAGCGGATTGAGGTCGCGGAGGCTCTAAAGACCGAGATCGAGGGGCTATTTTATGGTTTCGAGGGCATGCGGGACAAGAGACTTCTGAGTCAACACGATGAAGGCTTCTACATCGATCCCTCGTTCGCAAAATATTATTGCGAATTGGTTTTCGGGGCGAACTTTGAGCTTAAGCATATCCAGGCGCCCGTTGAGAAGACGTACACTAAGCCTTATCTGGACTTGGTACCCTTTGAGCAATTAATTAAAGTTCAAAGCTTCAAGGAGATTATTGACGCTTACGTAAACCATGGTTCCATGGAGAATTTTGAGTATTTCCACGCCCTTAATGGATTCTATTCAACCCGGCGCGCAGTGGACGGTAAAGCGCCGAACAAACTTCTTCGAGAGGAGCTTCTTCCCTCTCTTTACTTCATTAAGCATCAGAAGATTGCTGACTCAGCAGTCCTACAGTTTGGTTTGGAAGCGGACAATTTCGACCTCAAAATAGTCGACGACTCTCAGATATTGATTGTAGAAATCACCTGGGCTGTTCCACTCGGTGACTTCGAGTTGCTTTCGTGGAGTGAGCAGCGTGGTATAGGGAATTTTCCGATGAGGAATTTGGCCAAGATCAAGTCAATGATTGATTCGCTACCGGCTAGAATTGCGAAGGCCATCGAAGATAAGCATGATAAAAACTATCCAGATCAAAGAATTTTGTTAGTAGTCATTCCCGTGGAGTACACGTACCAGGGGGAAATTACATTTATAAAAGAAATGCTGAAAGAAGTCAGAAATTTGGTGACAGGTGGAAAGCGGAATTTTGATGAAGTGCTCCTTCTATGTGACAGAAAATTTTTTACGGTATTCCCCAACTGTTAGCCCTTTGCTGAGCTTCTGTAGGGCCCTTGAGCGCGACCGTCAACGCATCCAGCGCATCGTGCTGGCTACGTCCCGGCATTCGCGCGCTTCGTCTCATCAACAAGGGGGAAGAAGTTAGCCTTACCAATTACTCTGGCATTGCCATCGCAGTCATCTTGGGTTCTGGGGCGGTTGCAGTCAGCACATGAAAGCAGCAGGTTTGGCCATGTCGCAGCCAGCCAATAATAACCAGATATCACATGGGCGGGCGCCGTAGGTGTCTTGGGGTATGTCGCGCTCCAGCAGCTCAGTCCCAATCGGGCACCCGCAAGCCACGCCAAGTGAAGGTCTACAAGAACCCCCACACCGGCGAGGTCGTAGAGACGAAAGGCGGCAACCACAAGACTCTGAAAGAGTGGAAAGCTGAGCACGGCTCCGACACCGTCGAGTCCTGGCTGACCAAGTGATTTTGGTTTGAGTACAAAAGGGCCCGAGAGGGCCATTTTTTCAGCACTTGAGGTGGTAGAGATTCCTCTGTACCACTTCAAGTATCAGTCGCCACTCCTCAATCCGCACACTGTTACAGTCTTTGCCTCAGCGACAGAGGTCAGCTCTATGCCTTCGCTATGATAGAAATCGAGCCAAATAGCAGGGCCGCAATAAACATTACAACGCAGGTACCAATCATCCATTTCATGGACACGCGTTGGTTATCGCCATAGTCCAAGTCGAGTAATCCACACAGAAGGTAAGTAGAGGCCACCAGAGGGCTAAGCAGGTGTACCGGTTGACCAATAAGGCTGGCGATGGCCATTTCCTGCGCACCAATTCCGTAGTGGCTGGCGGTCTCGGCGAGGATCGGCAAGATGCCGAAATAGAAGGCGTCGTTGGTCAGCACGTAAGTGAACGGCATGCTGAGAAATGCCGTAAACACGGACATGAAGTGTCCTGCCCACTCAGGTACCACATAGATCAAGCTCGCGGAGATTGCCTTGATCATGCCAGTTCCGCTCATGATTCCAACAAATGTTCCCGCTGCGAAAATCAGCAATGTCACCGCTAAGACGTTATCGGCATGTCTCGCTACCATTGCTTTCTGATCTTTGAGCTTTGGAAAATTGACCAGAGCACCAATGGCGAAGGCGAGCATGAACAGGATCGGCAACGGCATGAGGCTGATCATCATTGCTGCAATGAGGCTAATGGTAAGTGCCGAATTGAAAATGAATCTCCAATCTCGCATGCGGATATGTGCCATTCCTTCCAGCGCGGCTTCTTCATCGAGTTGAACCACACCGAGACGGCGGTACTCCACGCGGCCCAAGTACCATGCAGAAAAAAGAACCCAGATCGCACCAGCGAACATGATAGGAATCATCTCGACGAACAGCTCGGTGATGTCTACATGCATGGCACTTGCCGCGCGCGAAAACGGCCCTGCCCACGGGAGGATATTCATCACCCCGATGGTCATCAGCAGCACGGTCGCCATCACTTGCATGCGGATGCCGGTCAGGCGGTACAGAGGTAGCAACGCAGCCGTGGTGATGATGTAGGTGGTCGCACCGTCACCGTCAAGTCCGACACAAAGTCCAAGAATTGCAGTCCCTAAAACGATTTTCCGAGGATCGCCTTTTACCGTTTTCAGGATCAACTTGACTAGGGGATTGAAGAGCCCGGCATCTGTCATCATGCAGAAGTACAGGATTGCGAACGTAAGCATGATGCCGGTTGGTGCAAGCATCTTTACCCCGTCCAGCATCATTGGCCCTAGCTGGGTAGCGAAACCGCCCATAGAAGCGAAGGCGACCGGAACTAGCAGCAGAGCTACCAGAGGCGAGAGGCGTTTGCTCATGATCAAGTACATGAAGCAGATGATCATTGCGTAGCTAAGGAGAGTGAGCATGTTTTCCTCTTTATTTTTATGAATTGTTTTCTGGGGCCCATGCGCTTTTGGCTTTTTTATGGACGAAGTAGGCCTATATGCACGAGGGCATATAAGGAGTGCTGCGCATAAGGATTACGTCGTGGCGTGGGAAAACATGGGGTTGCCCGAATGTTCCAAGTCCGCGACCAGGATGCTGCCGGTGGAAGAATCGATGATGTGCAGGGAACGATTACCAGGCCCGCCAAATGCGAGGTTGGTCACCGTTCGTCCTCTAGTGCATGCCTCTATTCGATACAACGGCACCGCATGCCGGTCAGTGACCCACACACAGCCATTCCCCGCATCGCAGATATAGAGATTGCCTTCGGTATCAAGCGCCATGCCGTCGGCCCCACTGACACCTCCAGCCATGGTCATGAATATGCCAACTTTGGTGGTGCTGCCATCCGATTGAATGGGCAGGCGCCACACGGCATTGCCTCGGGTCATCGCCACCAACAAGGCTTTCTGATCGATATCCATCACGAGTCCATTCGGACTGGGGCCGTTGTCTATCAAGCAAGTCAGTTGCTGTGTATCCAGATCGTAGCGAAACACCCGACCGCTGGGATCGTGCTGCCCGGTCTGGCCTTGGTCGGTGAAGTAAAGCAAACCCAAGTCATCAAAGAACAGGTCGTTCACACCTTTGAAGCCTTCACTACGATGGTGAGTAAGGAAGGGCGTGATTTTGCTATCAACTGGATTTAACAGAAGAATGCCGTGCTTGTAATCGGCAATGAAAATGCGACCGTCCTGGTGAATTTTCAGGCCATTAGGCCAACCGTCATACTCCACAACTAGCTGCCAATCACCCGAAGGTGTAACCCGAAAAATTCGCCCATAGGGGATGTCAGTGACGTAGAGGTTGCCTTCGAGATCGAAGGACGGCCCTTCCAAAAAGCTCTTGACCCGCTGTCCAGGTTTGTTCGCCCTTACCCAATCGGAGTCACCGTCACGCCAGAACCCTTCAGGTAATTGGCTGAACAGACGTGTCGGCAGCACGCGAGGAGGGGCGTAAAAACTCATGGCAGTCTCCGGTGTAAACAGACGTGGCGGCTGTTTAGCCTGTCCAAGTCTTTTTGTTATGTTCTATCTGGCAGAACGTAATTCTTTCGGCTAGAACAACTTTCAGGCCACATGCTTCCTTCTGTCAAGCCTGTTTTTTCGGATGACTCTCCCGTAAGCGTTCTCTCGTGAATGTATTCTGCCGTTGATCACGATTTTGTTGACAGCAATGGTTACGCATCGCAGTATTTTAAATAGAACGTAATTCCGTCAGATAGAACGAAAGCTCTTTTTCATGTCACCTCTCCGAGCGAGCTGTGTGGCATGGGGAAAAAACAAGAAGAGGTCTAGCGATGCATAACAACAACGACATCGACATTTTGATCAGTGAAGTGGGGCCACGAGATGGGCTTCAGAGTGTGAAGGCCACAATGCCGACCGAACTCAAGCTTCAATGGATATCAGCACTGGCCAGTGCCGGTCTGCGTGAAATTGAGATCGGCTCGTTTGTCTCGCCCAAGCTCTTGCCTCAAATGGCTGATGCCGCGCAGTTAGTCGCTCATGGGCGTAGCTTACCGGGCTTGTTCGTGACCGCACTGGTGCCAAACCTCAAAGGCGCGCAGGCGGCCTTCGAGGCCGGCGTACATAAAATCACCATGCCGATTTCTGTTAGTGAGCCGCACTCGCTGTCGAATATCCGCAAGACGCACGCTCAGGTATTCGAGGAAGTGCGCTCTGTAGTGGCCCTGCGTAACACGCAGTTCCCGCATATCCAGATAGAAGCCGGTCTGTCGACAGTGTTCGGATGCACGATTCAGGGCGAAGTACCGGAGGACGATGTCATCCGCATGGCCGTTACGATGGCCGAGATGGGGGTCGACGAAGTCGGCCTGGCTGACACAGTCGGTTACGCCAACCCAACCCAGGTTCGCCGCCTGTTTACCCGATTGCGCGACTCAGTAGGTACGGTGGCTGGCAGTGCGCACTTTCACAACACACGCGGTCAAGGCTTGGCCAACGTCGTAGCGGCGATAGAAGTAGGAGTCACTACAATCGATGCCTCGCAAGGCGGGATAGGCGGGTGCCCTTATGCACCGGGCGCCTCGGGCAACATTGTGACTGAGGATTTGGTGTACCTGCTTGAGTCCATGGGGCTGCGCACGGGCGTCGATATCGAACGTTTGGTGGCTGCCCGTGAGTGGCTGCAACGGGGTTTGCCCGGTGAACCGCTATACGGTTTCATTCCGGACGCAGGCGTCGGCAAGAACTTCCATTACGCGAAAAAGGATGCATGAGCATGCAGCAGACTTCTGAAAAAGCCCTGCCGCTCGCCGGCATCCGTGTCATCGAATTTGTGCATATGGTTATGGGCCCAACCTGCGGTTTGGTACTCGCGGATCTTGGTGCCGAAGTCATCAAAGTCGAACCGGCTCCGGCAGGTGACAACACTCGACGTCTCATGGGATCCGGCGCGGGCTACTGGATGACCTACAACCGCAATAAAAAAAGTTTTGCCGTGGACATGAAAACTGAGGCGGGCATGGAGGCGGTGCGCAAGCTGATCGCCAGCGCTGACGTGGTGACTGAGAACTTCCGCCCAGGTGCGATGGAAAAGCTTGGGCTCGGATTTGAGCAAGTCAAAGGAATCAAGCCCGACATTATTTACAGCTCAATGAAAGGCTTTTTGCCTGGCCCCTACGATCACCGCACGGCGTTGGATGAAGTGGTGCAGATGATGACAGGGCTGGCCTATATGACGGGCCCTGAAGGGCGTCCGTTGCGCGCTGGCGCCTCAGTCAATGACGTCATGGGTGGCATGTTTAGCGCGATCTCGATTCTGGCGGCTTTACATCAGCGTAATGCCACTGGGCAGGGGCAATTTGTCCAGACTGGTTTGTTCGAAAATTCTGCATTCCTAGTGGCTCAGCACATGATGCAAAAAGTTGTGACTGGGAAGGCCGCAGCGCCGATGCCAAGCCGCATTTCCGCATGGGCCATCTATGACGTATTCAACACCTCTGATGATGACCAGGTGTTCCTGGGTGTTGTCAGCGACAGTCAATGGCAGAGCTTCTGCACTGCTTTTGACTTTACCGAACTCGGTTCCGATCTTTCGCTGCAACAGAACAATGAGCGTGTTGCGGCCCGCGATCAGATCATGCCTCTGGTTATCGAGCGCCTAGGCAGCATGAGCAAGGCTGAAGTGATGGCCCGTTGTGAAACGGCAGGATTACCGTTTTCGCCGATCCAGCGTCCGCAAGATCTGTTCGAAGATGAACACCTGAATCAATCAGGTGGCATGGCTGAGCTGACGCTGCCTGATGGTGAGGTAGTGAAAGTGCCGATGCTTCCGTTCGAGATGGACGGTCAACGATTTGGCACTCGCCTGAACGTGCCGACGTTGGGCAGCCACTCCAATGAGTTGTTGAGCCAGATGGGTTATGCACCAGCCGATATTGAGGCTTTGCGTAGTGCCGGTGTTGTTAAAGGCTGAGCTTTTGTCATCCCAGGGTGTGTTACCGGCGGCATGACTGAGCCGCCGGCTTCAATAAGAACAATATCGAGGATCACGTCATGGCCACCGTCACGACTTCCGCAACTGAATCGTCCGCTCCTGTCTCCATAGTCCTGAGTAGAGAGCAGACACGTGTCCTGCACAAAGCCGCCTGGCGCTTGATACCTCTTTTGGCACTCGCTTATTTTTTCAACTACCTTGACCGTACCAGCGTGGGGTATGCCGCACTGCAGATGACCGATCAGCTCGGTTTGACAGCATCCCAGTTTGGTCTGGGCGCAGGCATCATGTTCGTCGGGTATTGCCTTTGTGAAGTTCCAAGCAATCTGGCAATGTTCCGCTTCGGCGCGCGCCTTTGGATGGCTCGAATCATGATCACTTGGGGCCTTGCCGCCGCTGCGACAGCACTGGTCATTGGGCCCTACAGTTTCTACATTGCGCGCTTTGTACTCGGAGTTGCTGAGGCTGGTTTTTTTCCTGGCGTAATATTTTTTCTGACGCTGTGGTTTCCAGCTCAGTATCGAACTCGGGTGCTTGCCTGGTTCACCATAGCGACCCCCATCTCGTTTCTGGTCGGTGGGCCACTGTCCGTTTGGTTGTTGCAGATGCACGGCATCTGGGGTCTATCTGGTTGGCAATGGATGTTCCTGATTGAAGGTCTGCCAGCTTGCATCCTCGGGTTGATCACCCTCAAGGTCATGGTTGACCGTCCGGCTGAAGCCAAATGGCTCACCTCTGAAGAACGCAATGTTCTTGAAGAGATGCTTGCCGACGAGAAGCGCAGTCACCCCAAAAGCCATGGTTTCAAGGACGCGCTCAAAGACCCACGGGTCTGGATTCTCAGCTGTATTACGTTCAGCTTCACGCTCGGCTCCTACGGGATCGGCATCTGGTTGCCGCAAATGCTCAAAGGGCATGGGGTTGAAGTCAGCATGATTGGATGGGTGGCGGCGATTCCCTATTTCTTCGCGACTATTGGCCTGCTTATCTGGGCTCGTCATGTAGACCGTACTGGCAAAGGCATCCTGCACCTGATCCTGGCTTTGCTGCTGGCAGGTACTGCTCTATTAGTGGCAATGCAGATGAATACTTTGGTTCCTGCACTGCTCGGCATCACTTTTGCGCTGATTGGAACGATTTCGGCCAAAACCATCTTCTACACCTTACCCGGCAAGTTTCTTTCCGGTCGGGCGGCAGCAGGTGGGATTGCCTTGATCAACTCCATCGGTGCGCTTGGTGGATTTGCAGGCCCGTATCTGATGGGCTTTTTGAAAGACTTTACCGGTTCATTCAGCGCTGGATTAATGGCGATGGGGTGCATCGTGTTTGTAGCGGCCTTGATGGCAATGTCCCTTCGTCTGTTCATGCGTGACGCTTGATAGGAGGAGCTTGCTCAGTGGTAGCGTAGTCGAACCTGTGGCCATGCCTCATTCATTGCCTTCTGCAGCAGTCAATGAAAGAGGCTTCAGAATTTCAGTCTAGTCAGCAGTTGTTCCATCGTTGGGACTCATTGAGGCGAACGTTGTATGGGCTGGTTGTGAAACGATTTGGCAGCTAATAGGGGCAAAGGGTAAGGTTCACCCTTATCGGGCATTCGCTTTTGCACCGTACTCCATCGTTTTTTATTTTTCCGCGAGCGATCATGACGAGTGAACAACCCAAAGATGTCGAGCCTTCCAATCCTGCTGCAGAGGGTGGTGTGGCTGCGGTTGACCGGGCATTCTCGATTTTAACGGCATTCGATATTGACCAGAGCAGTCTGTCGCTGGCTGAGATTGCAAGGCGTACTGGGCTGTACAAAAGCACCATTCTTCGAATCATAACGTCATTGGAGTTCGCAGGCTTTGTGCGGCGACTACCCGATGGTAATTATGCAGTGGGCCCTGAACCACTGCGTCTGGCGCAGATTTATCAAACCTCGTTTCGCCTGCGTGATGTGATCTATCCGATCCTGGAATCGATTACCGAAGAGAGTGGTGAAACCTCATCATTTTACGTACTGGATAACGGCAGTCGCGTTGTGCTGTTCAGGGTTGAACCTAAGCGTGCTGTCCGATTCTCCATTCATGAGGGCGCGCGCTTTTCGTTGCAGGCGGGAGCTTCGGGCAAAGTGCTACGAGCCTTCAGCAAGTTGCAAGACCCGGCTCTTGCGCAGGAACGCAATCAGTTCTGGGCGGCGTCCAGTGGAGAGCGGGATCCCGAAACCGCGTCGGTTTCGGTACCGGTCTTTGCTGTAGGGTATGAGTTCAAGGGAGCTCTCACCCTGTCGGGCCCAGCCGAGCGTTTCAACAAACAACAGATGGATGCTGCGATTGCTATGCTGCTTCGAAACGCAGCTATTGCCACCAGTGCCCTAGGTGGTAACGATCAGGAATTGGTCAAGGCATTGCGTAATTTATAGGTCGTCAACTCAACGCGAAGGCATGTCGTGAGCACATCATATGGTTGACGTTTGAGCTATCGATGTGCGCGCGTCAACAGCCGACTCTCGCGAACCTACCCAAGTGAAGTGACACAAAAATCCGCACACTGGAGAAGTAGTCGAAACGAAAGGCGGCAACCATAAAACGCTGAAAGAATGGAAAGCGAAATACGGTTCCGACACCGTGGAGTCCTGACTGACCAAGTGATTTTGGTTTGAGTACAAAAGGGCCCGCGAGGGCCTTTTTTGTAGCAGATTGAGGGACATTGGATCTGGCGTTGCCGTAGTGGGCGATCACACCGTGGAGCACTCATGCGTGCTACACCGCACCCATAGAGCGAGTGTTCGTGCCAACGCCAATCACCTTTCCTGTCCTATGGCGGCGTTCAAAGAAATTCCTTTCGGATGTCGATACTCGACCGTTCGCCAATATTGCAGTAGTTCTCCGAGAGCCACGTCTCGGCCTCGCTTCGTCCGTTGTCGCGCAGCCCGCAAAGAAAGTCCCAGTCCGCGTTGTACTTGCTGGACACGCTGAGCGCACACATTGCCTCGTCTGACTTAATGGAGTGGATCAGCATCTCCTTCATCTCGTTGCGATCGACCTTGCCTTGCTGGATGAGGTCGGTGACAAAAGCGATCGTGCGCAGCTCACGCATCAGCGACGAATTAAAGCTGATTTCACTGATGCGATTAAGGATGTCAGCAGCTGTAATGGGTACGCCTGGGCGGACGAGTGGATTGATATGGACAATCACCACATCGCGTGTATTGCAGTGGTAGATCAACGGAAAAATGGCCGGGTTTCCCATATAGCCGCCATCCCAGTAGTTCTGTCCGTCGATCGTGACCGCTTGGAACAATGTCGGCACACAGGCTGATGCGAGTACCGCTTCGGCGCAAACCTCATCTTTCGTGAAAATGCGTATTTTTCCCGTTTCGACATTGGTTGCGCAAAGATAGAGGTCGAACGGGCATTGGCTCCGCAGGGCTGCGAAATCTATCTGTTTATCCAGCACATCCCGCAATGGACTCAAGTTGCGGCTATTGAACTGGTAAGGCGAGAATATTCGAAGTGCCATGTCCGCGAACGTATACATGGGTGAATAGTCCAGACCGAAGCTGTGTGTCCCTTTCAACCATGGCATCCAGCGCAACGGGTTATGACGCTCGGCGGACTGCGCCACGGCGTACCAGAAATCGTGCAGCGCCTGGCGCGCCCCGGCCTCGCCACCTTGCAGCATACCGTAAGCCAGCACGGTGGCATTCATCGCGCCGGCACTGGTTGCGCTCACCCCTTCAATGGCAAGCCTGTCATCCTCGAGCAACCGATCGAGCACGCCCCAGGTGAACGCACCGTGCATGCCGCCGCCCTGCAAAGCCAGCGCGACCGGCTTACGCTCATCACTGCCCCGAGGCCTTCCGTTCTTCGTGGTCATTCGAGGTCTCCTCGTCGGAGCTGATACGAATCGGAACTTGCTGCGGTGCTTCGTCCCGTCACGCGCTTGCCGACGACACGCCGATGCTCCATTCAGCACCATGCGTTATCGATCGTTCACTCCCCACTTGATGCCCATGCATCGAGCAGCGCCTTGGCTTGTAGTAAATCAACGCTGTCGAAGCCTTCGGTGAAGAAGCTATAGATGTCGGCCAACATTTGCCTGGCCGCCTCCTTGTCTCGTGTTTTCCATAGCTGAGCAAGGCTCACTGTGGCTCGTAGCTCGAGTGACTTTGCACCTTGTTGTCGAGCAACCGAGATCGCCTTGTGAAAGCATGCTAGCGCTTCCTGCTGCACGGCAGAATCCTGTCTTTCTTCACCCGGACATTGGAGAATAAGAGTTCCCTTCAGGCGATACAGCTCTGCTTCATAAAAGTGCTCGCCTGTTCTGTTCACCATAGCCAGAGCGTCGGTCACGGCATCCAATCCTGCCTGCGGTTGCCCGTCGCGTCCGTGAGCTGCGGCCAGCAGTGCTAGAAAATAAGAACATCCAAATTCTGCTCCGGCTGCCTGGTAATTGGCGATACCTTGGGTTAGCTGAGCGATGCCCTCGTCAATGTTTCCCTGCTCGATGCGAGCCCAACCTTGAAGAATATTCCCCCATGCCAAAGAAAACGGAAACCCTCGTTCGAGAGAAAGCTTAATGGCGGCATCTGCACACTCTTCAGCGAGTTGTACGTCGTGCCGAAACTGCGCGAGTATCGATGTAGCGGAGAGGGTGAAGGCCAAGCTAATCGGGTGGGAAATCTTCTTGTCCAGAGCAAGGGTATCCCGGCTGCGCGTGCTTGCTTGATCGGGAAAACCCAAGTACCAAAGACTCCAGGCCGAAAATGACAGGGCGTAGCCCGGATCCAAGCCGTACGTAATGGCATGTGTGCGATGCCGGTCTGGGATGTAGAGCGCACGCGCCTGCTCCTGATGGTCATGGGCATTGCGCAGATCACCTTGGAAGAACAATGTCTCTCCGAGTGCCGCATGGGCATCCACGAGCAAGTCCGGATCCTGCGTAGTTTGCGCAATGCTGAGCAATCGTTCAGCCAGTTCGCATGCAGTGGAGTATTCAGCACGCAGCTCGTAGTAATTCCACAGCCCCAGCAGCGTAGGGAAAAGCGAGTCGTCACCTACTTGCGCGCACAGCGCCAGTGCGCGGGTGTAAGTGGCCGCTACCTCGGGCGCACCATAGCCTCGCACGGCCATCAAGGCCGGCCCCAGGGCGAGTAGCAACGTCAGTTCCTGATGAGCACGCGCTGGCGTATCAGGCAAATGCTTGAGCAATTCCAGCGCCGCGCCGAGGTGACGCATTGCATCGAGATGGGCGGAATGCTGGAGGGCCTGTTGCCCGGTACGGTGCAGGTATTCCACGGCCTTCGGAACATTGCCGCTCAGCCTATAGTGGTGCGCCAGTTCGCTGCAGTAATCCGCGATGCGAGTGGGGAACAGTGCCTCGATAGCCTGCGCCGTGCGCTCATGCAGCGCGCTACGCCGCTCCGTGAGTAGCGAGTGGCCCGCAACCTCCTGGGTTAGCGCATGCTTGAACGAATACTCCACCTCCGGAAATGCGGGCCGCTGGTAAATGAAGTCCGCAGCCTCCAGTCGGGCGAGCAGATCGCACAAATCTTCGTCCAGCCGAGCGTCCCGCCCATCACAGATGCACTGGATCAGACTGAACGGAAACTCTTTGCCGATAACGGCGAGGATCTGCAGCAATTCCTTCTCCGCAACGGGGAGGCGGTCGATACGGGCGGCGAGTACACCCTGCACAGTGGTGGGAATATGCAGCGCAGCCGGAGTTTGCTCGATTCGATATTGACCGGGTTCACCAAGCAGCAATTTCTCCTCCGCCAGCGTTTGCACCACTTCTTCCATGAAGAAAGGGTTGCCCTCGGTCTTATCCAGGATGAGCTGTTTGAGAGGGGCGAGGGTGGGATCGTCCCCAAGCAGGGTCGCCAGCAGTCCCTGGGCTTCGGCTGGGCCCAGCGGTTCGAGCCGCAGTTGGCTGCAATGACTCGCGCGCGTCCACACAGGTCGATACTCGGGCCGGTAGTTCACGAGGAGCAGGATCGGGGTGCTCGCCAAGTGGTCGATCATGTACGCGAGGAATGCTTCGGTCTCGCAGTCCAGCCATTGCAAATCCTCGAACAGCAGTTCGATCGGTTGATTGCGGCTCTCGCGCGCCAGCAGTTGAGTGATCGCATCGAAGGTGCGATCGCGCCTGATCTGAGGATCCATTTCCGCGAGCACAGAACTGCTTTGGCCGATACCCAGCAGATAAAGCAGGTAGGGCACGAGATCCTCGAAGCTTCGCTCGAGTGTAAGGGTCTTGCCCATGACCTTTTCCCGGCACCGGCGCTCGTCGTCCTGGGCGGTAATCTGAAAATAGTTGTTCAGCAGTTCGATGAGCGGGAAATAGGCAAAGGCCCTGCCGTGCGACACCGAGAACGTCTCCAGCACCAAACAGCCACGCCGCGAGCGCTCCTTGAACTCATGAAACAGCCGTGACTTCCCGACTCCGGCCTCGCCTATCACCGCGACGACCTTACTGTGGCCCGCTTTGGACTGCTCGAGCGCCTGATGCAGGTGGTCGAGCTCGACCTGGCGGCCGACGAACCTGGCCAGCCCGCGATGTGCCGACAGTTGCAAGCGCGTGCGCAACGCGCCGAGACCCTGCACCTCGTACACAACGAGGGGGGCGGGAATGCCTTTGACCTGGGCGGCCCCCAGAGCCTTGAATTCGAAATAACCCTCCGCCAGCTTGTAGGTGGACTCGCTCACCAGGATCGACGATGGTGCGGCGATGCCCTCCATCCGGGATGCAATGTGGATCGTGTTCCCGACCGGATCGTAATCGGTGTGCAAATTGTCCGTGCGGATCGAACGCACGACGACCTCTCCGGTATGGATGCCGACGCGGATTTGCAGCGGAATGCCTTTCTCCAGGCGAATGCGGTCGCCATGTCGGCGTATCGCCTGCTGCATGCGCAGTGCCGCATACAGCGCCCGCTGCGGATGATCCTCATGTGCGATGGGGGCTCCGAACAGCGCGAGTATGCCATCGCCCAGCGTCTTGGCTACGTAGCCTTCGTAATGGTGGACGGCTTCCATCATCAGCGCGACGACGGGTTCGATCAGGTGGTGGGCCTCTTCCGCATCGAGGTCGTGGATCAACGCCGTGGAACCAGCCATGTCGGCAAACAGTGCCGTGACGGTCTTACGCTCACCGGCGGTCTCGCCCCGGGCTTCCATGGCTACCTGTTCGGCGCGGATGCGCTCGGCAAGGTGGTGGGGCGTGTAATGAATGGGCGCTGGAGAAGGCCCTGAAACAGGCCGGGGGGGCGGTGATGGCGCAGCAGGTACATTGGTTAGCGGCGCGCCGCATTCACTGCAAAATTTGTCGGAAAGGCGCGCCTCGTGGCCACAGCGCAGACAGCTGCAAGACAGCCTGGCGCCACACGCGTCACAGAAGCTGGCCCCGGAGGGATTCTCGAATCCGCAGTTTGCGCAACGCATACGATCTCTTCCCTTTTGCTCGCGTTCAAGTAGACCGCTCAAGATGGAAAAGCGTGACATCGATCTGGCAAAAGACAGATTGAAGTCATCGGGCCAGCAGGCTCAGAAAGCCTTGGAGCCCTTCTGTTAAAGATAGTTTGTACCGATGTATCGAGAAGTAAAATTCGCTTATTGATGACGACCGAAGTTCATCAACAAGGGCCTCAATGCCTGCGGCGCTTTTCTCATTGAGCAATTCTCAGTTCTGCTTGTCCTCGGAACGATGGTAGGTCAGCAGAAAGATCTGGGCGAGTACAGCTACAGCCTGAAAGACGTGATCAACCCGCAGTCGGGCGCGTCGCGCTCCAACCCTCGAGTCCAAAGCTGGCAGCCGTAAACCTCGCCATATGAAGGTGTACAAAAATCCGGAAACCGGCGAAGTCGTGCCAACCAAGGGCGGCAACCACAAAACACTGAAGGAATGGAAGGCTCAGTACGGCTCCGCCACCGTGGACAGTTGCCTCAGATAAGATCCACGTTTTTTCGCTAAATCGGGTAATCGTCGATGTCCATCAGAGCAGATCATATTGCTGAATATCAAGCCTTCGCCGAGCAGTTAGCCGAGGCCGCAGCTGTAGCTATTCAGCCGTACTTTCGAGCAAAACTGGATGTGGAGGATAAGGGCGGTCATGTTTTCGACCCCGTAACCTTGGCGGATAAGGCTGCCGAACGAGCGATGCGCGAACTGATTCAGGATCGGTATCCCACACACGGCATCTTTGGCGAGGAGGAGGGCTCAATCGTAGGCAGCAGCGAGCTGACTTGGGTGCTCGATCCTATCGATGGTACCCGAGCTTTCATCACCGGCTTGCCACTATGGGGAACGCTAATAGCCCTCAACGATGGTCAGCGCCCTGTGCTCGGAGTGATGAATCAGCCCTTCACGGGTGAGCGCTACATAGGCAGTCCGGATGGTGCATGGTGCAATGGGACGAAGCTAAGAACACGCCAGTGCCAAGGCCTCTCCTCAGCAACACTGATGTGCACCACACCAGATATGTTCGAGACACCAGTGCGTCGAGAGGCTTTTCAATCTGTGGCAAGCCAAGCGAAATTGGCTCGCTTCGGCGGTGATTGCTATGCGTACTGCATGCTCGCTTCAGGATTCGTAGATGTGATTATCGAGGCTAGTCTGCAGCCCTATGACGTCCAGGCGTTGATTCCGATTATCGAAGGTGCCGGTGGAGTGATCACAGCCTGGGATGGCAGGACTGCTCAAAATGGCGGGACTGTTGTTGCTTGTGGTGATCCTGCAATGCATGCCCAGTTGGTGGAGTTGCTCAGGCACGCGGTTTAATGTGGGCAATCATCGCAATGGCTCAGGCTTAACGGTTCATAAGGTGTGAGAAAAAAAGCCCGGTCAAATGGCCGGGCTTAATTAAGCGTTACCCCTAGAACGTAGGGGCGCTAATCACACAGGAATAGCCTGGCGACCATGGGCGTTTGCTGCCAATTGCTCTGTATTTACTCGAACAAAAATAGAGTCACCAATAGCTGTCAGCACCTCTCCGGCATAGACCTCGCAGATCACACGAGTCTTGCGTCCGATATCGCCTACAACTTTGGCCCGCAGAGTCAGTGATATCCCCATTGGTGTGGGTTTGATGAATTTGATGCCAAGGTTTCCAGTGACGCAGGTGATACCGGGTTCGGTGCCGGGCTCACGGTGCTCAGCTCGGTAGTGATAGGCCATCGCCGTCCAGCTGGAATGGCAATCAACCAGCATCGCAATCATCCCGCCGTAAACCAGATCGGGCCAACCGCAGAACTTGGGATCAGGCAGGTGCTCGGCGATGACGTGTACGCCGTCCTCATGCCAGAAGCTCTTGATATGCAGTCCGTTCGGATTACTGCTCCCACAGCCGTAGCAAACGCCTTCTGGTGCGGCACTGTCTTGCAGAGATGTATCGAGTATGGCCATGCCTTGGTAGTCCTCAAAAAGCTTAACCCAATCGAAGTTTTTAACTCTGTATTTATTGCTTATGCAAGTCACGACTGGCAGTAAAGAGCCGTATTTTGTATGTCAGGATTTTATAAGTCTGTGGTGGCATCTCTTCAACAATTAACGATCATTCAACCAGCAATTTGGCCTGTCTGGTTTGTTTTTGGCCGAATCAGCCATATCACAGCACGGTTGCGTAGGTAACAATCGTTTCAGGGCATGGATCAGTGATGCACGGGATTAGCTTCCGATGTCATAAATCTAATTGCCTTTGAATAACAAATATAAAATATCAGGTGATTTTATGTGTGTAAGAGAGCTTTTCGAGATTTTTCTTTATTCTCTGGCAGTTCGTGGTGAGTTTGCCGGAGGACAAGTCTAGGGAGTCTGCTCGCTAAACATAAATTATCTGAGATGCTGCAAAGGATCTGCGATTGCATTTCATTTAACTCATTCTGCCATAAAAATAATCATGAGGCTGGGTATGAACAAGGCGGCTGTGTGTGCTGTTGCTGGGGCTTTCGCATGTGTTGCACAATCTGTGTCGGCAATTCCGTTAAGTGATGATTTCGAGCTAATCACAACTGTTGGTGCGTTTTCTGAGTATTCGATGAGAGGTGTTTCATTTACTCAACGAAAACCTGCGGTACAAGCTTCTGCCACTCTTGCCCATTCGAGCGGATTGTATGCTGGGGTGTGGGCTTCCAATGTAGATATCAATGGGCTAGATACTCGGACGGAAAATGATTTTCTCGCTGGATACAATTGGAAAATAAGCGACGATATCAATCTTGATCTCGGATATATTCAATATACTTACCCAAAAAGCTCAATTCTCAACGCTGGGGAAGCGTATGGTGTTTTGACCGCTTATGGATTTAAGGTTGGGGCGTACTACTCAAATGACTATTATGGTGATCAGGTTTTCACCTATAACTACATAGGTTATGGCACTAAAGCGTTACCTTATGATATCGGCTTAGATCTTCGTTTCGGGGTGGCTGATTACAAGGATCCAGCATTTTTCTCTTCTGATGGTAGCTCCGAGGAGTCGTATAACGAGTGGGAGGTCAAGGTGACCAAGAACTGGGTTGGCTTGGATTGGTCTGCAAGTTACATCGACACGAATCTGTCCGAAACGGAGTGTCTCTCAAATATTGGTGACAAGGAGTCATGCTCCGCACGGCTGTTGGTTGGCGTGAGCAAGACTTTCTAAAATTTGCACCAACAGAAGCGCATTTTTGCCAGGCACTCCCAGTGCCTGGCTTTTTTTTGCCTGCTCGTTCACCCCGGTCGTGGCTGACACAGGAGGCATCCTTCGGCAGGAAAGGCGGTCACTCGTCGGTTTTCTTTTCATAACACAACAGTCGTGTTAAAAAGAAGCTGACTGCTCAAGCTTTGCCTCGCGACCCTACAAAGGGAACGTCCCTCTATCTCGCTTGACCAGTCCCATAACAACTTCAAAAAACTGGAGAGACCATGAGACCACTGGCTGATATCACCGTCGTCACCCTTGAGCACGCGATTGCCGCGCCTTTTGCTACGCGCCAACTCGCTGACCTAGGCGCTCGTGTGATCAAGGTGGAGCGTCCTAAAACCGGCGATTTTGCTCGTGCTTACGATGGACGAGTTCGCGGTATGTCTTCCCATTTCATGTGGGTGAACCGCTCAAAGGAAAGTTTGACCCTGGATCTCAAAAACGAACGAGCAAATCAGCTCCTTCGCAAGTTGATCCTTGAGGAGGCCGATGTCGTGGTGCAGAACCTTGCTCCAGGTGCTGCTGCACGTCTCGGCATCTCTTATGAGGAGCTTTCCAAAGAGCGCCCAGATCTCATAGTCTGTGACATCTCCGGTTATGGAGACAGTGGCCCTTACCGTGACAAGAAAGCGTACGATCTCCTGATTCAAAGTGAGGCCGGTTTTGTCTCGGTGACGGGCACAAAAGATGAGCCAGTCAAAGCAGGGTCTTCAATCGCTGATATTGCAGCCGGGATGTACGCCTATACCAATATCTTGGCAGCGCTTCTCGAACGAGAAAAAACCGGGAAAGGACAACGTCTCGAGATTTCCATGCTGGAGAGCTTGGTTGAGTGGATGGGGTTCCCTCTCTATTACTCATTTGAGGGCGCATCGCAGCCTCCACGAGCTGGGGCAGGGCACGCTACCATCTTCCCATACGGCCCCTTCGTGGCAGGAGATGGCAAGACCGTAATGCTCGGCTTGCAGAACGAGAGAGAGTGGGCTTCTTTTTGCGAACACGTACTTCAATCCCCAGAGTTGGCCAATTCCGAGCTGTATCACTCCAACTCCAAGCGTCATGAAAACCGCGAGCAACTTACCCAAATTATCACTGAAGTCTTTGCTGGGAAGACGCGTGATGAGGTGATCGCGCGTCTGGAGAAAGCGCAGATCGCTAATGCGCAAGTGAACAACATGGCGGAGGTGTGGGATCACCCTCAGTTGAAAGCTCGTAATCGCTGGCGGAACGTGCAGAGCCCGATTGGCGAGTTTCCAGCGCTTCTTCCACCTGGTGGTTGGGCTGTGTCCGAGCCGCGTATGGATGCAGTGCCCGCAGTCGGAGAACACTCCAAATCGATTCTCGAATCGCTTGGTTGCTCCGCAACCGAGATTGAATCGTTGGCCAGTGTAGGAGCTATCTGATGTCTCGTTCCTATTCTTGGCGGTCGATGCTTTTTGTGCCAGCGAACAATCCGAAGCTGATCCAGTCTGCGATCAAGCGGGGAGCAGATGCGATCATTTTGGATCTGGAGGACTCTGTAATTCCCAGTGCGAAAGCGTCTGCGCGTGAGTCGCTACAAGAGTCAGTCGATTGCGTGGCAGATGCTGGCATTGATGTCGTGATTCGAGTGAATTCTTCGCTAAAAGACATGGTTAAAGACATCGCAGCGGCGGATCTGTCGCAGGTTACGGCAATCCTGGTACCTAAGTGTGATGACAGCTACCGGGTTAAAGCTGCGGCTGAGCTGATTGAAAGCTACCGTAATGATTATGAGCTTTCACCGGTCATCATCGCTTTGATTGAGTCCCCAATTGGCATCCTCAATCTCAATGAGATTGCACAAGCCTCCCCGTTACTGAAGGGCTTGCTTCTAGGGTCAGAAGACTATTGTGCGGCATTGGAAACTGCTCCTAGTGAGGCTGTTCTCACGCTCCCTGCTACTCAGGTTGCTATAGCCGCTGCTGCTCACAACCTGCATGCACTGGGTTTGGTTGGATCATTGGCTGATTACTCCGACCTCGACCTTTTCGCCGCCAGAGTACGTGCTTCACGGGCAGTTGGGCTGAAGGGGGCGGCGCTAATCCACCCCAGTCAGATCGCGCCAACGAATCTCGGTTTCTCTGCCTCCTCAGTTGAGGTCGAACTGGCAGTTAGGATCGTCTCGGAGTTCGAACAGGCCAAACTCGAAGGTAAAGGTGCCATTGCTGTGGACGGCAAGATGATCGATGAACCGGTCTATCAAAGAGCGTTGCGTCTGGCTAACGCCAAGCGTTAATCACTGAGGTCATGGTGGCTGTGTTTGGCCAGCCACCGCTCGTTGAATTCATGACAGTCGTAAGGGTGGTCTATGAGCAGTTGGAGAAGTTGTTCGTTAACATCAGTTCATCACTCCAGCCGCCTTGTCGCAAAAGTCGAGCAGGCAGGCCTTGACCCTCAACTCGCGCTTCAGCGAAGCAGCTTGACGCTGGAGACGATCAACGAGCTTTCCACCAAGGTTAAAATTACCGACGAGTATTTGGTTTTCCGAAACGTTATTGCGCTGTTGCCAGGCAGAAACATCAGTATCGAAATAGGCCTCGCAGCTAGGGTGTCGGTGTACGGCTTGCTGGGGTATGCGTTTCTCACCGCTCCCACGTTAAGAGCCGCATTGGCAGCAGCCGCTGAGTTCCCGGCCCTGATAGCGAACGGATTCAATATTTCGCTAGAGGAGTCGGATGGTATTGCCAGATTGAATTTCAGTGATTACACCGGCGCCGTCGACCTTAAGTCGGAGTATGCGGAGTTGGCGATAGCGTCCTTCAAGCGTACCTGCAGCGATATTTTGGGCGAGGAGCTGCAGCTCTTGAGTGTCGGGTTCGAAGGTAAGCGAAGCGACGAGCACGGTGAACGATGTGCTCAACAGCTCACCTGCACCGTGCTCAACGAGCAACCAAAGAATTATCTCCGTTTTTCCGCGCAGTATTTAGACAAGGCTCTCCCGCTGGCCGATCCTGTTTCCCATCTGGAAATCTTGGAAATATGCAGAAGGCAGAACCGGGAATTTGCTGCTGAGCGAGAGTGGCTATTCCAAGTGAAAGCCATCATCGCTGAGACGTTGCAAGCACCATTGCCATTAGAAGAAATTGCCTCACGCATGCATTGTTCGTCACGCACATTGCGGCGCCAATTGGGTGTTTTTAAAACGAGCTATCGGCAACTGTTGGATGACGTTCGGTTTGAAAGGGCCAAAATTATGTTGAAGGAAGAAAAGCTCCAGACGGATCAGATCGCCGAAAAATTAGGTTTCTGCGACGGCGCAGGATTCCGACGCGCGTTCCAGAGATGGAGTGGCCAGGCACCTGGTGCCTACAAAGCGTGAGGGTGGCTACAGAGCCCGGGAAAGGTTGCCTCCTGGTCGGGAGCGCCTATCTAGAGCATGTAACGAACGGAAGAGTGCCAGCAGTTTTCAACAGAATATTCGCCTCTAACAAGGGGAGACGATGCAGTTCGTTTGCGATCACGATCGATTGATTTTTCCAACACCGACTGCCATTCTTCCCTCATTTTTGTCATCGAAGGACGCTGCATAAACTTATGCCTAAGATAGTCGATCACGAACTGCGGAAAGCAGAAATCACCAAGGCGGTGCTCAAATCGATTGGTAAGAATGGCCTGGCCAATACCACGATTCGCGGGATTGTTCGTGAGGGTGGCTTTAGCAGCGGTACCTTGGCGCACTACTTTTCTAATAAAGATGATCTCATCGACTTTGCTTTTCAAGCTGTCGCGGAGGATACATACGCTAGAATTGAGAAACGTGCAGCACTGTGCACCTGTGCGGTGGATAAAGTACGTGTTGTCATTGAAGAATTGGTGCCTAGTCCAGAAGGTGAAATCGATTCAATAATTTCATTGTCGTTTTGGTCAGTAGTCCCGTATGACGCAAAACTGAAAAATAAATTTCATGAGGTGTACGAAGGTACGCGGAGCCAAATTCGTAAATTCATCAGCGAGGGTGTGGCGAATAAAGAGATTAAGCTGCAAGGTGAAATTGACGATGAAGTTGATTTTATTGTCGCAGTGTCTGATGGATTGTTAGTTTCCTTTTTGCTTGATCCCGCCAGGTTTCCAGAAGAGAAACACACCCGTCTGATTACCGCTGCTCTTTCCAGGCTCAAATAAGCCTACTGGCTCGATCGTTTGCCGTAAGTCGGGTGCCATCGATGCACCTAAACTGGGATATGAATATTGACTGAGTCTGCCTTCCATATGTGATTGTAGATGTTCGATTTCAGCTTTTTAGTTTCTGCAGAGGGCACGAAGTTAGGTTGTGACCATCTGCGTATTAAGCGAGGTGTGGGACGAGTTTAGCCTGAAAAGTCCTGCTTTTTGAGCGTGAAGTTCCGCCCTCTTGTAGACGAGCTTTGCTTTAAATCAGTTGCCCCACATGAAAATTTTCGATCAACGCACGGGGTTCGGCAGCCAGCCTCGCTGACCTTTGATGGTTTTGCAGCTAGCGGTGCTGTGGCTGAAGGAAGAGCCCGTGTGTGGAGCCAGAAGTGGTGCCCAGTCGTAATCGGTGGACACCATGAGCTTCGGAGTAGGAACGTGAAGTTGTTTTCGCCGTCCTATCATCCAAGAGTTAGACTAGGGTTGGATTGGTAAAAATGGTATCTCCCAACCCTTCCAGCTCCGCACACTTTCGAGCAGCAGGGCGATTCTCCAGTGCATGGAGCATCGAGTGCAGTGAGGGGTACTCTTTGCTCGAGATGTGGGCGGGATGGCTCACGTCAAAGCCATTCATCCAGCGCATCAACAGGCCAAGGTAGTAGTTGAGCGCGGTTGGTTTGTCTGCACGCAGCCAGCTGGGCTGATCGGTGGCCACCATTGAATCGATGATGCCAAGCGCCACTTGGATCTGCGCCCTCGCATTCTGCATGGTTTCATCTGCGCTAGCCGCGCTGGAGACCCGGTCTGGATGGAAAAGGGACAGGATGTTGTTGTGGATTGCATTATTGATGAACAACAGCCATTTGAGATAAGGGGCTCGCTCCTGTGAGGACGGAGCCGGAGAAAGGCCAGGGTGCTGATCGCCGAGCCACAGTAGGATCGCTGTGGTTTCACACATGTCGCCATGAGGTGTTGAGAAAGCAGGGATGAGCCCTAGTGGACTCATTTTTCTAAACCTCACGCTATCTCTCTCATTGGTTTCGTTGTCGATCAATGCGGCTTCATATGGAATCTCGAACTCCTCCAAGGTGAGTCGCACAGCCAGCGACGCCCAATCGGGCACGTAATACAATGTGTACATTCTTTACTCCTTCTGCTGTTAGCGCTGGTGGGTCATCCAGTTTTCTGGAATGAAATAGTCCGCCTTCTCAGGTTTCAAAAGAGGGCGCTGCAATATCAAGTCGGCCGCTTTTTCAGCAATCATGATGGTCGGAGCGTTCAGGTTCGCATTGGTGATGACTGGAATGACTGAAGAGTCGACTACCCTGAGTTTGTCCAGCCCAATTACTTTGAGACTGGAGTCAACTACGGCGTCTGGATCCGTCGGGCTGCCCATCTTGCAGGTGCCGGAAGGGTGAAATCCGCTCTCGACATGATTGGCTATGAAGTGATCCAACTCTTCATCGGTCTGTATGCGAGCGCCAGGTATAATCTCTTCACCTGCGAACTCTGCTAATGAAGGCTGTTTAATAATCTCTCGTACCAAGCGAATACAGGCACGCATCTCGACCCAGTCTTCGGGCTGACTGAGGTAGTTATATGTGATTTTCGGCGGATCCAAGGGATCCGAACTATTGAGCTTGATCTGACCGACACTTTTGGATTTGGTCGGCCCCACGTCGACCTGAAAGCCATGATCTCTGAACTTCGGGTCATCTTTCTCCCTCACTGCGATTGGGAGGAAATGAATCTCGATGTCAGGACTTTTGATCCCTGCGCGTGAGCGAATGAAGCCCCCACATTCGAAGTGATTGGTTGCCCCAAGGCCGTCACGCTTGAGA
The DNA here is from genome assembly GCF_056279485.1 of Pseudomonas sp. TE12508. Classification (NCBI taxonomy): domain Bacteria; kingdom Pseudomonadati; phylum Pseudomonadota; class Gammaproteobacteria; order Pseudomonadales; family Pseudomonadaceae; genus Pseudomonas; species Pseudomonas sp. TE12508. The sequence goes on from NZ_JBWCCN010000007.1 coordinate 152,027, forward strand.
AGCCATCTTGCACCGATCTTTGCTTTATCCACGGTGTTTATCGAATTTAAGCTGACTGGCTTTTTGCACTCGACCTGCAGGTACAGTGAGATGTGATCCTGGAGATTTTTCCCCACCCCAGGTAGGGAGTGAATCGGCTCTATGCCGTGTTCAAGTAGCTCTGTTTTGTGCCCGACGCCAGAAAGCATAAGCAGCTTTGGGGTATTGATTGGGCCGCTCGACAGCACGATTTCGCGTCTCGCCGAGTACACATGCTTTTCACCGTCGCACGTGAACTCCACGGCTTCAGCTTTGCCATTCGCAATGTTCAATTTCGTCGCTACGGCGTTGTAGACGACGTGCAAGTTTTTCCGTCTAAGCGCGGGTTTGAGATAGGCTACTGCTGTCGACCAACGTTGTCCGTTGTGGACTGTCATGTCGAAGCGACCAAATCCTTCTTGGCGGTAGCCATTAAGGTCTTCGGATTCTGCGTACCCAGCGTCAACTGCGGCTCCAATGAATGCCTTGTACAGAGGGTTGCTCAAAGTTCCGTAGCGCGTCTTGAGAGGCCCACCAGATCCGCGCCACGTGTCACCACCTTCTGCTCTGTGTTCGGCGCGCTTGAAATAGGGAAGAACGTCGGCATAGCTCCATCCCTCGGAACCGTTGGCTTCCCATTCGTCAAAATCAAGAGGGTGCCCGCGCATGTACACCATTCCATTAATCGATGAACACCCGCCAATAACTCTTCCACGGGGAGAGAAGATCCGCCTTCCGTTTAACTGAACTTCGGGTTCTGATTCGAATGGCCAAGTGTATTTTGGAGTTGCGAGAGGTACTGCGACTGCGCAAGGCATTTTGATGAAAATGGAGTTGTCAGAACCGCCAGCCTCAAGTAAGCAAACCTGGAATTGACCGCACTCCGACAACCGGTTGGCCAATACGCAACCGGCTGATCCGCCGCCCACAATGATGTAGTCGAAGACATTCTGCATGACGCTCGGAATCCTTTAGAAAAAACCTCTGGCCGCGCTGCTTGGCGAGGAAATTGTATTTATGGTGAATAGATTTTCGGGGAAACGGGGGGCAGGGGATATGGCGAAAAAGGCCAAAAATAGGCGGCGATGGTCAAGTGGATGTTTGACAGCAGGAATGGTATAGCCCCGTGAAGACTACCTATATGGCCCTTAAGAAGGAGATTTGATCTGAGAGGCGTATCGGGCACAGTACACGAGCATTGTGATTGAATGCTTTGGCGCTCTCGGATTGCTCACAGGACTCAATGTGGTAAGCGCCTTCCATGGCGCTTACCATCAGGTGCGAATTTCGTCAGTGAGGATTTGATCCACTCCTTCAGAAAGCGCATGTGAGGTACGCAGGTTGCTGCGAATGCTTAGCCAAACAAGAACGCCAAGGAAACCAATCAGCGACACGCCGATAAATACCGCCCAGCTGACGTACCAGCTTTGTCCCGCTACTTCGCGTGGCCAGGCTGAGTTGGCAATTTCAAACACAACCCAGCAAGATGCCCCGACGACAACCGGAAGCGTCATCGAGCCCAAACCAAATACTCCCGACTTCCACTGCTTGGAGACTAGACGGTATAGCAAGCCGATGACGGCAAAGCCCATTGTGATAAAGAAGCTCGCAGTAGCTGAAGAAATAAGGGTGGCATAGACACGCTCTGAGAACGCGAGCAACGTGACGAGCATGGCGAGTACACCAACAACTGTTACTGCTCTGTCCGGAGTGCCATGCTTCTTCGAAAGCTTCGATAGAAATTCAGAACCAGGAAGGATTTTGTCCCGCGAGAATGCCCAAATCACTCGGGAAACGCTGGTTTGTGCCATCATCATGGACGCAGCGAAGCCGATGATGACCAAGATGAAAAATGCTTGGGCGATGTTCTCACCGAATGCTGCTTGGACGGTCGAGGCGGCGGGATCGACAATCGCGCCGCTTACAATCGCTCCGAAGTCAGGTGTAGCGAGGATGAGTGCGAGAGCGCTGTAGCTCACGACTAAACCAATCGCGAGTAGAGCACCAATGATAGCTTTCGGGATGTTCTTCTCAGGCTGATCGATTTCTTCTGCCATACAGCAGACTGATTCAAAGCCTGCCAAACCGAAACCTATAAATCCAAGCGCGACAAGAAGGCCGCCCAGTACGTAATTATCGCCGCCCGCACCTGCTGTGGTGAAAAGGATGTCGAGGTCATGCTTCCTATGCCAAATCAAAAGTACAGTAGCGAGGCCTAGCGATCCAATGATCTCCGCGCCCAGGCTCAATTTGCCCAAAAGTTTCAGCGTACCTGGGCCGAGGAGGTTGAGTCCGGTTGCCGCGCAAATAATGACTAGCGCAACCATAATTTGAGTCGACGGTGTAAACGGTTCAATACCCAGTGCTGAAGGAAGAAAGCTTGCGATGGCATAACCATTAGATGCAAAGACAAAGATCAGCGTCCAGATGTAAAACCATCCAGTGATCCAACCTGTATTATCACCAAGTAGGCGACGCGCCCATTGATAACTACCGCCTTGAAGAGGCCAGCGGGAAACCAAAACGCCCAGCGAGAGCGCGATTAATAATTGTAAGCATAAGCCGATGGGGAAGACCCACCAACCCGCAGGCCCAGCTGCCTGAACAATAAGGCCGAAGACAGCATAAAGCGCGACAATCGGTGAGATATAAACGAATGCTAAAGTGAATGCATCGTGCATTTTAAATTGGCGCTTCAGTGGCGCAGTGGGATCGGAACGTGTTTGTGCGGTATTGATTGTCATAGCTAGAAGGCCTGATTGTTCTTGATTTTTGAGTTTGCACAAAGCATTTTTTCACGCTCTTCGATGAGTACTACTGGCTATGCTGTTAACGATAGTGTCAACATGAATGAAATTTCTTCACGGGGCGCAGCATTAGAGTTGTTATATAGCCTAACAACGTTTTCTGTTAAAGAGTCTCGTCAGCATAGCCAAAAAGGGCGCAGGGAACCGGGAGATGGCGTTTTTGAGACTTCAAGGCTTCCCCGGGCGCGCTTACTGTTTACCGACTATTGCCGCCAGTGAAACTACAAACGGCCCCGGCACTTACCAGGGCTTAGTTCATTTCAGTGGCTGGCCTGGGGTCGAGTCTTTGATCGATATGCCATAAAGATGAACAGCGCCGGGACAATACACAGCAACTGCATCACCACTCCGAAGTCACCTAAAGGCCGGAATCCAGCGTCGAGATTCAGTGTCACAGCAGCCAGCACCGGCCCAATCACCATACCCAAAGAGTCTGCGCCACCGACCGCTGCGGTTGAGCGACCACTGCTATCGAAATCGGCGGAATACATGCGGGCATAAGCGATCAGGAAGACGTAAAGGAAGGTCATGGTTATACCAATCGTCCAGTAAACGGAAGCGCTCGGCACTACGTACAGGTAGGAGGTAACAGCCATCAGAAGGCACGCCACCAGAAGAGGTAATACAGATTTGACTCGGTTGAACACCAGATTGGCAGCAACCGGTACCAATATTGAGCAGAGCATGCTGACAGAGCCAACCACACCCACCTGAGCCAGATCCAGGCCCGCACTCTCACCTACTTGCTCAAAGTACAGCCAGCAGGTGTTTGCACCGATACTGGTGAGTAAGCAGAGAACGAACAGAGAAACACTGCGGATGTTGAACGCGTTTCCAATGGAGGAGTTTTCGATCAGACGGTCGATTTTTTTGTTCGGCAGTGCGAAAGCGAGAGGCAGGCATATCACTGCCCCTACAAGCATGAACCAGAACATCGCTTTCGAGCCAATCGTCGCTTGCAGCGAGGGAACAGCTAGGAAGGCAGCGAGTGTTAGCGCAGCTGTCAGTCCGCTTGCGTAGGACAGAAGACGGGTGCCGCCGTTCATTTGCGCGAGACTTGCCAGGCCAATGGCAATGCATAGGCCCTCACCAATGCCAGCTATGCCACGATAAAAGACCACGTCATAAAATTCAGTAGTCTGAATGGTGAGCGCCTGACCTACGATAGCAAGCATAACGCCTATTACTATCGTTGTTCTTGGTCGAAGATGGCTGAGCACAAGAGATACGAAGAGCGATGCGATGGAAATGCAGATAATCTCTGCAGTTGTCGCTGCCGTAGCGGTTGCAGCACTTACAGTAAAGCCATCAATAATTCCGCTAAACGACATCGGGATTCCGAGCATGGCAATATATGCGTAGCACGGTAGTAAAAGTGCGGCAAACTGTTGTGGCTTAGTTGCCTGATAGTGTTGGTTCTCAGTACTCATAACACATCCTCTGGTTTTTTATTATATGTCAAAAAAACTAATGACACATTTGACAGGATGTCCGCGCACGCTGGCGGCACTAATTTTATCGCATAAGCATCGTGCTATTTATTATTATTCCGTAATGCTCCAGCAACAAATTTTTCGTAGATTGACGTCTGATTGGTATTTTGCGCCTCCTGCCACATGTGGGATATGGCAAGGTTGGCCAAAATAAAGCCTTACTGGCCAAGCAGATGACCTGCGTGAAGCACGGTAAATCACACGAATTTTTCTCTGGTTTTCATTATAAAGCGCCGTTTGCCTCTAACTATTTGCTTATATGCAGTACGGCTTCAGGCGTTTGTATCTACGCCTAGACAGAAAAAAAGCCCCGAGTGTGCCGGGGCAAAACATAGCCGGTGCCTGGTGTCACCAGCTAATTCGGATTAACGACTCTCTTGGTCGCTGTACCATTTGGTTGTGTCATCCAGAGCCATCGAAAACCTATCGACGATTAATCCGATTTCTTTCTCTGTTGAAATGAGCGGAGGGCAGAACGCGATTGCATCTCCGATGTTCCTTGTGATCATTCCGTGATGCTGCGTTCGTGCGGCGAGATTGCGACCCAGATGCCCAACGGCTGCGAAGGGAGCCTTTGTCTGCTTATCAGTCACTAACTCAACCGCCGCAATCAGGCCGGTGCCGCGAATCTCACCTACGAGTGGATGGCTCGTGAATTGGCTAAGGCTCGCATGCAGCATCTGACCAAGGTCACGAGCTCTGGCAACGAGATTGTCTTCCTGGATGATTTTCAGGTTTTCTAGGGCAACGGCGGTTGCGACTGGATGACCAGAGCCGGTAAAACCGTGCCCCAAATTGCCATAGATATGGCTTTGGTCAGCGATGCCTTGGTAGATGCGTTCGTTGATCAGCACTGCAGCGATAGGCTGATAGGAAGACGAAAGCTGCTTTGAAAGGATCATCGCATCTGGCTGAATATCAAAGGTCTCGCAGCCGAACATCGCACCAGTGCGACCGAATCCACAAATCACTTCGTCGGCTACCAAGAGGACGTCGTATTTTTTGCACACTGCCTGGATTTTTTGCCAGTAGGTACGTGGTGGAACAATCACTCCACCGGCACCCATCAATGGCTCGCCAAAAAATGCGGCGACTGTCTCAGGCCCTTCGCGAAGGATCAAACTTTCCAGCTCTGCGGCAAGCCGATCCGAAAATTGCTCTTCGGTTTCACCTGGTCGGCCATTGCGATAATGATGGGGGCACGTCAGGTGGTAAATGTTTGGTAGTGGCAGGTCAAAGCCTTTGTGGTTACCTGGCAAACCCGTAAGGCTTGCGCTCATGACGGTTACACCGTGATAGGCGTTCAAGCGGCTTATGAGTTTTTTCTTGGCCGATTTACCAATGGCATTATTTCGGTACCAGATCAGTTTAACGATGGTGTCGTTGGCTTCTGATCCCGAATTCGTGAAAAACACCTTGCTCATAGGAACAGGGGCCAGACGAATCAATTCGTCCGCCAGCAACACGCTGGAAGCATGCGTCTTATGATTGAACGTGTGATAGAAAGGCAGAGTTCGCAGTTGCTTCTCCGCTGCTTTTATCAGGCGTTCATTGTTGAAGCCCAGAGCTGCACTCCACAGACCAGACATGGCCTCAATGTATTGCTTACCCTGGTCGTCATATACGTAGATTCCTTCGCCCCTCTCGATTACCAGAGGGCCGATTTCCTCGTGCATGCGAGCGTCGGTGTAAGGATGCAGCTGACTCTGCATATCTTTTTGAGCAAGTGTGCGAAGGTTGTTGTTCATTTTGGTACCGCTCACAGGCTTGAAAGGGCTGGACAAATCCAGCCCTAAGTTTTTGGCAGGCGTGTTTAGTTGAACGGCAGAGGAGCAGCCGCCAGGTCGCCAAGATTCATTGAAACCTCAGCACCACCATCAACGATCAGATCCGTACCGTTGACCCAAAAGCCCTTCGGATCGAGCATGAGCAAGACGGCGTTGGCAATTTCTTCGGGATAGGCATCACGACCACCGGCTTGTAGCTTTAGACCATCCAAAAGCTCCGTACCCATGGTGCTGTAGAAGTCCTGCAGAATGGGGGTCTGCACCGCACCAGGGCTGATGGAATTGACGCGAACCCCTCTGTGTCGCTGTGAGCTGGAAATTAGCATGGTGTAGAGGATGACAATTTCTTTGGTGAAGTCGTACGTGGTGATCGCGTTCATGCCCATTGCTTTGAACGTGCGCAGACTGTCCTCCCAGTCGCTTTCACTCAGGATCTCTACGCATGCCTCTTTCCGGTTTCTCCAACCTGCACCAGCGGTAGAGGCGCAGTTAACAACTGAGGCACCGCTTTCAAGTCGCGGCAGCAACGCATCAGTTAAACGGCGCAGACCAAGGTAATTGACCTTGAAAACCAACTCGCTCGGGAAAATTCCCGGGATGCCCGCGATGTTGGCCAAACCATGAATTGGCTCAATGATCTGAGTTACCGCTTCATCAATGGAGCTTGGGTTCGACAGGTCGCAGAGGATGAACTCATCGCAGGCGCCAGCGACTTCTTTTACATCGATGCCCACCACAATTGCGCCTGCAGCCTTGAGCAGTTTGGCAGTCGCATTACCCACACCAGAGGACACGCCAGTTACGACATAACGCTTGTTGGCAAATGACATGGTCTTTCCTCAGGCTGCAGTAAAACGGATAGGAAGCGAGGCAATTCCGTTGATGAAACGGGACGGAATCATCTCTGGTTCTGCAGTCAGTTCGATGTTCTTGAACTCTTTGAGAGTCTCTGCAATCAAGAACGGCAGTTCGAGTCGTGCGAGGTGTGCACCCAGGCAGGTATGGCGACCGCCACCCCCGAAACCGAGATGAGGATTCGGTGAACGAAGCACGTCGAATTTATTAGGGTTTTCGAATTTGCTGTCATCGCGGTTAGCCGAGTTGTACCACATGACGACTTTCTGACCTTCAGCGATGTGTTGGCCATTGATCTCAGTATCACGGGTCGCCGTGCGGCGCATGTGCATCACTGGAGTGACCCAGCGAACCAGTTCTTCAAACCCTGTCACCGCAACTGCAGCCGGGTTGTTAGCCCAGATCTTCATCTGATCCGGAAACTCGAGGAAGCACTTCATTGCATGTGCACCCACAGTACCGGTGGTCTCCATGCCCGCAGTCACCAGCAGTTGAAAGAAGTAGCCGGCCTCTACGTCATTGAGCTTCTTGCCTTCTACTTCGGCAGCCAAGATCAGCGAAAGAATGTCGTCCCCTGGATTCTTACGCTTTTCTACCGCGAGCTGACGCCCATAGTCATTGAGCTCAGCAAAAGCGCTGGTGATAGCTGGGATTGCATTTTCACCTAGGGTGTCGCCTGCCAGTGCAATGACGGTGAGTTCGTGTAGACGTTTGCGGTTTTCTTTCGGTGCGCCGAGGAAGTCACACACAACTTCCACTGGAAACGCTTGGGCTACGTCTCGGGCGTAGTCACATTCGCCACGCTCCTTCGCTGCTGCTACTACTTCAACGGCATAGCGTTTAGCTGCGTCCGTCATTTTGGCCACGCCTTGTGGAGAAAAGGCGCGAGCAACGACCTGGCGGAGCTTGAAGTGCTGTGGTGCATCCATGTTGAGGAACCAGCCCTCTTGATGCGCCTCTTCAACACTCTGATCGCCTAGGATGGTTCCTTGTCCGCTGATAAAGGTTTTTGCATCGCCGCTCACGGCGACAACGTCGTCGTATCGCGTAACCGACCAAAACCCTTCGCTCCCATACTCTGGGGATCCCTCAGGGAACTCGCTCCAAGTGACTGGTTTATTGGCCCGAAGGGCTGCGAAAGCTTCCTCGCGATCATGGCGCTTCCAGAAGTTGAGATCGGCCAGGTTTATGCTATCGACATCAATGCGGTTCATGGACTTATACCTACAGATGTTTTTTATTAGACGTTGTGATATTTGACGCCCGGCAGTACGCAGAGCATTTCAAACAAAAGGTTTGCACCAAGCAGAGAGGTGTTGCCGGATTGGTCATAGGGCGGTGATATTTCAACCACGTCGCCGCCGATGACATTCAGCCCCTTGCAGCCGCGTACGATTTGTTGACCTTGATAGGCGGTTAGGCCACCGATTTCGGGTGTGCCAGTGCCCGGTGCTACCGATGGATCGAGCCCATCAATATCGAAGGAAATGTAGACTTTGTGATCGCCGATTTTTTCTCGGATGCTCTTCATCAGAGGTTCCAAGGAAATGCCGTAGCACTCATCGGACGTCACGACGGTAAACCCTTTGCTTCGCGACCAGTTGAAGTCATCTGGTGAGTAGCCGGTGCCTCGCAATCCAATCTGGAACGTGAGGTTCGGGTTGATCAACCCATCTTCATAGGCGCGTCGAAAGGTGGTGCCGTGAGCAATACGTTCACCGAACATGTGTTCGCCAACATCAGCATGCGCATCGATATGGATGAGCGCGACTGGCCCATGCTTCTTCGCAATTGACTGAAGAATTGGGTAGGTAATGGTGTGATCGCCACCGAGCGTGAGAGGTGCGACATCATGCTTAAGAATGATGTCGTACGATTCCTCGATACGTCTGACCGCGTCAGGCAAATTGAATGTGTTGATTGCGACATCACCGATGTCTGCGACCTGAATACTTTCAAAAGGCGCCGCGCCGGTTGCCAGGTTGAACGGTCGTAGTAGGCACGACTCTGCTCGAATGCTACGTGGCCCCATCCGAGTGCCTGAGCGGTTGGAGGTGCCAATATCAAGCGGTACTCCGACAAAGCACGCATCAAGGCCTTCGGTTGTTTCCGCTGACGGAAGACGCAGCATGGTCGGAATGCCGCCGAAGCGAGGCATTTGGTTTCCGCCCAAGGGTTGATTGAAGTTCATAGGAGTACCTCTTTATCCAACAGTGATGTGGCCAGATCAGCTTTGCTGACTTGGTACATTGATGACTAAGCCTTCCATCTCAGGAGTGATCCTAAGCTGGCAAGAAAGTCGGCTGTTGGCATCCGGCTCATATGCGTATTCCAGCATGTCGGCCTCCATGACTTCGGCGCCCTGAAGCTTTTCTCTCCACTCGGGGGCGATGTAGACGTGGCAGGTCGCGCATGCGCACGAGCCGCCACAATCAGCTTCAATTCCTTTGACCAGGTTGTTGACCGCTGCCTCCATGACAGTGCCGCCAACTTTTGCGTCTACGTGTACTGAAGAACCATCAGGTTGCACGAAGGTAATCTTGACCATTTTTATTATCTCGACTGGTATGGAGTTATGCCTTCATCGCCAAGGCAAGGCGGGAAAGTCCGATTTCCAGGATGTCGTCATTGATGTTCAGAGGTGTTGATACGCGAATGGTGTTGCCGTAATAGCCGCACGGCAGCAACAGCAAACCAAGCTCTCGAGCGGTAGTCGCAACGCGTTTGGTTGCTTCCGCGTCCGGAGTGTTCGAACCGCGCTCGGTGACAATTTCAAAGGCGACCATTGCACCTAGAGCACGGATATCGCCAATCGGCAGAACAGTTGAATCGCTGCTGTTTTTGAGGTCGGCCAGGAACGCCTGAATCCGCTCGCCAATCTGCGTGGCGCGCTGGAGCAGTTGTTCACTTTCAATTACGTCGAGCACCGCGTTTGCAGCAGCACAGGCAAGTGGGTTGCCCGCGAAGGTGCCGCCCAGGAAGCCTGGAGGAGGGCCGTCAATTACCTCGGCGCGACCGATCAAGCCTGCAAGTGGCAAGCCACCGCCCATTGCTTTACCAACGCAGATCAGGTCGGGCTCAATGTCAGCGTGCTCAACAGCAAAGAACTTGCCTGTGCGACCAAAACCGGATTGCACTTCATCAACGACTAGACAGATTCCATACTGATCGCAGATGGCGCGCAGGCGCTGAAGGAATGGTTTCGATGCTTGATAGAAACCGCCTTCGCCCTGGACAGGCTCGATTACGATAGCTGCGACTTGATCGGGAGCGATGCTCGCGCGGAACAGATGATCGAGTGCTCGCAAGCTTTCCTCTTCCGATGTCCCGTGGTGAGGGATCGGGAACGGTACTTGGAAAATGCCTGCTTGCGACGGCGTCACACCCGAGCGAAGTGGCAGAACCTTTCCTGTCATCGCGAGAGCGAGTTGTGTCCGACCGTGAAACGAACCGGTAAAAGTCACAACGCCTTGGCGACCAGTGTGAAAGCGAGCGACTTTGACGGCGTTCTCTGTGGCTTCGGCCCCCGTGGTGAAAAGCACAGATTTCGCATTTTCAATTGGAGCGAGCACGTTCAGTCGTTCGCAGAGCTGCACATAGGGCTCGCAAGAAACCACGGGAAAACCGATGTGCGCGTACTGCGTGAGTTGATGCTGAATTGCCTCGACCACTTTTGGGTGCAGGTTGCCGGTATTGTTCACGGCGATACCCGAGGCAAAGTCTACGTAATGCTGGCCTTCAACATCCCAGAGTTCGCTGCCTTCGGCACGCTGAACGAATACGGGATGGGAAGTCGCAGCACCGCGAGGTAGAGCACGGTCACGTCGGGTCAAAAGGTCTTTGTTAGTCATCGCCATTTCTCAATTCAGTACGTCGGAGCGCCAAACCATCATTTTCTCGATCTGCATTTCGTGCATGGTGTAGGGAATGCCACCTACGCCATGACCCGAGTGACGTGCCCCAGCAAATGGCATCCAGTCGACCCGGAACAAGGTGTTTTCGTTAACCATCACGGCAGTCCCGTCCAAGTGCCTGTAGCAGTACAGGGCGGTATCCACGTTCTGAGTGAACACGGCCGCCTGGAAGGAGAAGGGCAGAGAATTTGCTTCGTGCAGTGCCTCATCGAGGCTGTCGTAGCTGTATACGCAAATGACCGGGCCGAAGACTTCCTTACGCATCACGTCAGAGTCTTTCGGTGGGTCGAGAAGAACGGTTGGGCTGTAGCAGCTTTCCGAGATGCGCTCACCACCACAGATAAGTTGTGCACCACCATCGACTGCGTTCGTTATCCACTGATCGATTCGGTTGATCTCGCTGTGCGAAATTAGTGGGCCGATGTCAGTATTGAGAGACAGGGGGTCTCCAACGATAGCTTTGGCTGCAAGCTCAGCGAGTCCCTGTGCGACCTTCTTCGCGATTTTGCGATCTGCGAAAACGCGTTGCACGGATACGCAGGCTTGTCCGGCGTGCCAAAAGCCACCACGGGCCAAGCGTGGAAGAGCCATTTCCAGATCGGCATCTTCGGCAACGATCACAGGTGCGACACCACCGTGTTCCAATGCACAGCGGGTACCAGCCGCCAACTTGGAACGCAACATCCAGCCCACTGCAGCCGAACCGATGAAGGAGAAAAAACCTACACGGGAGTCAGCGACAAGCTTAACGATGAGATCGTTGCTGTTTGGTAAAACGATCTGGGCCCAGGCTTTAGGCAGGCCTGCCTCGTAAAGAATATTGATGAACGCGTAGGCGCTCATCGGCGTTTTTACCGCTGGCTTGATGATTACCGGTGCCCCCACAGCGATGGCTGGGGCAGCCTGGTGGACGACTAGGTTGAACGGATGGTTGAACGCACTAACGCCCACTACGACACCAATAGGCTCATGCTGTGTGAAGGCGATGCGGCCGGCCGACGTTGCGTTCAAGTCCATGGGAATGACGGAACCGGCTTTGCCTCGGATTTCTTCGATGCAGATGTGCAGACAATCGATGCCACGGTCTACTTCGATCAACGAATCTCTAAGCGGTTTTCCGCTTTCTTGAGCAACGATGCGCGCCAGCTCTTCACGACGCGCACCAATCAGCGTCGCGGCTTTGCGCAAGATCTCGATCCGCTCAGCCTTCTTCAACCAGCCTTTACGATTGCGGTACAAGTCATAAGCAGTGGCAAGTGCCTGCTCGATTTCTTGTTCTGTATTTGCGCGGATTTCGGCAATTTCTTCGCCGTCAAAGGGCGCGATAACTTTGATCATTTCGCTCATGGGTACATGTCCGTAGAGATGAAAAATAAAACTCGGGAATTAGCTGGCCAGGAGCGATTTCAGCTCTACATCCAGAGAGCTAACCTTCTCTGGAATAGGGCTGAGGCCTGACGTAATCAACTTTCGCGCAACCATGTGGTCACCAGCTGAATTGATACTTTCAACCGCGATCAGTTTTCCTTGGCGGTAATGGAAAACGCTGAATTTGCGTTGCTCCAGATCCCCGCGAACTACGTACTGATCCGTACCAATAGGGAGGCCGACCGTTTGGAGTTTTATCTCGCCTTGATCCGACCAGAACCAAGGTGCGATGTGATAGGCAATGCGCTGTCCAAGAATCGTGGAGGCGACCACCTTTGCCTGGTCGATAGCGTTCTGAACCGACTCCAGACGGAATCGGCCACCGGCATACTGATTGGGGTGATTGGTGCAGTCGCCAGCTGAGAGGATGTCTGGGTCAGAGGTCACGGCGAACTCATCAACCAGGATGCCGTTGTCGCAATCCAAACCAGCAGCTACTGCTAGTTCAACGTTGGGCAGTGCACCGACACCTACGAGAACCAGATCGCAATCAATTGTTTCGCCATTTTCCAGATGCACCTGCTGCACACGCTCCGAACCGGAAAGCTTTGCAATGCGGGCGCTGGTGACTACGTTCACACCGATGCTTTGCTGATAGGTTTTGAAGAATTCGGAACTAACCGGTGAAACCGCTCGCTCCATCAGGCGCGACGAATACTCAAGAACCGTTACATTTTTACCGAGCCCTGCTGCGCAAGCCGCGACTTCCAGGCCAATAAATCCACCGCCGATGATGACGATGTTTTGGTTGCTGCTGATGTCGTCCCGCAGGTTTGCGGCGTGCAGGAAGGAGCGCAGCGAGTGGACGCCTTGTAGGTTGGAACCTTCAAGTGTCAGCTCACGCGGACGTGTACCCGTGGCCAGTACGAGCTTGTCATAATTGAATGACCTGCCACCTTTGGTGAGTACCGTTTTGAGTCTGCGGTTGATATGCTCAACCGTATCGCCACACACCAGCTTGATGTCGTTCTCGGAGTAAAACTCAGCTGGTCTCAGTTGAATAGAAGTCTCATCCGCCTGATGCTTAAGGTACGCCTTGGAAAGTGGAGGGCGCTGGTAAGGGATGTTGGACTCATCGCCGATAATCACTAGGCGCCCTTTAAAGCCACCCTGGCGTAGCGAGGCCGTGACTTGGAAGCCTGCTTGCCCAGCTCCGATGACCACGATAGTTTCGTTGTTGTTCATGGCCCCTACCTTAGTACTTGATCCAGGTGGTTTTAAGTGCTGAATACTTTTCGAAAGCGTGCAGTGAGTTGTCGCGTCCGTTACCGGATTGCTTCACTCCACCAAATGGCACTAGAGGAGAAATCATGTCGACCGTGTTCACCGTTACGGTGCCGGCTTTGAGTGCTTCGGCAACGCGGTGGGCACGGGAGAGGTTGGACGTGAATACAGAAGCCATCAGCCCATAGATCGAGTCATTGGCAATGGCTACAGCTTCTTCTTCAGTTTTGAATTTCATGATGCTGAGGACAGGGCCAAAGATTTCTTCCCGTGCGACCTGCATTTCGTTTGTGACGTTGGTGAAGATGGTTGGGCGGATGAAGTTTTCGCTGTCGTTGATGCAAACCAGCTCACCGCCATAGGCGAGCGTCGCTTCTTTCTTTCCTTGCTCAACGAATTTCATGACGCGCTGGGTGTGCAGTGTTTCTACCATTGAACCCATGAGTGCTTCTGGTGAAAGAGGATCAGCTGGTTCGTAGGCTTCGGCGTATTTCACAACCTTGCTAACGAACTCGTCGTGGATGCTTTCTTCAACGAGCAGGCGAGTCGGGGAAGAACAGACCTCACCTTGATTGTAGAAAACTCGAGCGGCCAGCTCTGCTGCCAGATCGAGGTTCTCGGTGTCTGCGAAAACGATGTTTGGACTTTTGCCACCGCACTCCAACCACACCAGCTTCATGTTGGATTCGGCGGAGTAACGGAGGAAATATTTACCGACTTCAGTTGAGCCTGTGAAAGCCAGGCAGGCGATGTCCATGTGCAGGCCGAGTGGGGCACCGACAGTTTCACCGTAGCCGGTCACGACGTTGAACACACCATCCGGAATACCAGCTTCCTTCATCAGTGCAGCGAGCTTGATAGCGGTGAGTGGCGATTGTTCAGCGGGTTTAAGCACAACAGAGTTGCCCATCGCCAGCGCAGGAACGCATTTCCAGATGGCCATATCCAGCGGGAAGTTCCACGGCACCACGCAAGCGACGACACCCAGCGCTTCCCGCCGGATAAGCGCCAGGTCACCTTGGCCAGTCGGCGCAACTTCGTCGTAAAGCTTGTCGACGGCTTCGGCGATCCATTGGACATACGCCACCAGTTCCGGCATTTCGTAGCTATAGGAAACCTCAACAGGTTTACCCATATCCATGGACTCGAGAAGTGATAGCTCCTCCATGTTGTCCTTCAGGAGCGATGCCAATTTCAACAGAACGTTTTTTCGCTCGGTAGGGGAGCGCTTTGCCCAGACGCCGCTTTCGAAGCGCTCTTTGGCGACCTGTACGGCCAGATTCACATCGGCTTGGTCGCAGTCGGCAATTTTCGCGATTACTTTTCCGGTCGCTGGATTAACGCAGTCGAAGGTTCTCCCAGAGACCGAATCGACGTATTCGCCATCAATGAAAGCTCTACCTTCTGGGCTCAAGCCTGCACTCTTGACCTGCCAATACTCACGAGTACGAATCATTGAATTTCAACCTCCAGGTACATTTTTGTAGGTGTCCTAGAGGTAGATCGGTGGCCGCGTGGAGCTTTGCCGAAATCCTGTAGGACGTTTTGAATCTTTATAGCACGACAGTTGTGTTAAAAAAAGACCGTTGGTCTTTCTCATTCATTGAAAGGAGAGGGCAAGGATCCCTAAACCTTGAAATGATCCATCAAAACCTGCTGCTGGCTGGCGAGGTCGTTCAGGGTGCTGCTGATTTGGGAAGATTCGTCAGCTTGTGTCTTCAGGGACTCTGTGACCCCCCGCACGCCCGCGATATTGCGATTGATTTCTTCGGCCACGGAGCTTTGCTCCTCGGCTGCAGTAGCGATTTGAAGGTTCATGTCGTTAATAACGCGCACAGCAGCGCCAATGCGTTGAAGGGCTTCCACGGCAGAGCCGACCTGCTCAACGCTATCCTGGGCCTGTCTGTGATTACCCCCGATAGCACCCACGACATTTCGAGTGCCTTGCTGCAGTCCCTCAATCACCAACCGGATCTCTTCGACCGACTCTTGAGTTCTTCTGGCGAGATTTCTGACTTCATCTGCGACAACGGCGAAGCCACGGCCAGCATCTCCTGCTCGGGCTGCTTCAATTGCGGCGTTCAATGCCAGAAGGTTGGTCTGTTCGGCGATGGACTTAATCACGTCTAAAACCGAACCTATTTGGTCGCTGTTGACGGCCAGCGTCTTCACTTGGCCCATCATTGCGTCCATCTCTTGAGCCAGCATTCCAATTTTCTTTGTCGTAGCATCAATTACTACGAGACCTTCGCTCGTTGCATCATCTGCATTCTTGGCTGCGGTGGCTGCTTGAGCGGCGCTTTTGGCTACGTCCTGGGCTGTGGCGCTCATTTCATGTGAGGCTGTGGCGACTTGCTCAATTTCGCGGTATTGCTGAAACATCCCTGCACTTGCTTCTTGGGCGATTTTCGAAGAGCGATCTGCAGTGTCCCTCGCTTGATGAACTGACTGCTTCACCTCGGCGATGATTGGCTGAAGCTTGTCGAGGAACGTGTTAAACCATGATGCAAGCTCCCCCAACTCATCCCGTGCACGGTGATTGAGCCTTCGCGTTAGGTCACCTTCACCGGTCGCAATGTCTTTCAGCATTGTTGATACCGAGACTATTGGCCTGGTAATACCCCTTGCAGCGAACCATAAAACGATTAGGCCTAAGAGCGTTGCGCCTATCCCGATCAAAAAGTTTTGCCGACTGGTTTGACTGGCTTGAGTATCCAGCTCGCTCTCTAGTTTTTTTGCGGGTTCAAAAAGTACAGATTCTGGAGTGTCGAGTAGGATCATCCAGGCAGGCGTTTCGGGAATAGGGGAAAAATTTTTCATGACACGTAGCTTGTCATGCGTGCGAATTACTGAGCCCTTTGGAGAATTTAAGCCTTCACGTATTTGTGAGGCGTCGGGGCCGTAGACTGCATCCAATTGGTTACCCAACTGATTTTCGTCACCGCTGTGAGCCGCTAGTAATCCAGCTGGGCTGATAATGCTGACATTGCTAGCGCCATCATAAAGGCTTTCGCTACTGATCTTTGCAAGGCTTTGTAACTGCTGCAGACTTATATCCATTCCAAATACAGCGATCACCTTCTCATTCTCAATCAATGGGAAGGTGATTGATGTTATCAGGTTTGAGTTCGAGCCGAGCTCTTCCTTGTAGGGGTTTAGAATGCAGGGTTTCATCGTTGTCTTGGGGCAGGTGAACCAAGAGTTGAATGGCGTGCCATCTAGCATTGGTGACGTATCGCTTATCATCTTCTCGGTGACGGTAAGCGCATTAATCGCGCCTTCCTTTCTAATCCAGTAGCTGGCGAACCTTCCGCTATCTGTGCTGCCAAGGTCGGTTCTGCCTACAAATTTCTTGTCCTGACCGTCTAGGGCATCGTTATTGAAAACAACATAGAGACTTAAAATGTTGGGGTTTGTCGCCAGTGCAAGCTTTATCTGTTGGTTCAACGAATCTCGGGATTGTTCGGTAGTAATGGCGAAATGATTTCCCAGTTCTCGCTGTTTTTTGATCTGCTCTGCGACACCAGAACCGTATAAGTACGACCGGATAAAATAGGCTTGTATTTTTAAGGCCTGTATCTCGCCGTTAGATTGCATTCTACTGATGGCCGCATCGTCTATCATATTGAGGGTTTTTGTTTTTATATAATTAATATTTGATTTCGATTGGGAGGCTGTGCTCCCTAGCAATACGGCTACGACGCTGAGCAAGCAAATTCCGGCCAGTATCGTAATTTTATTTTTTATTGTTATTTGCACGTGGATACCCTTTGAATGTTTCTATGTCTGTTACTGGTTGACGGAGTGGGTGAGAGCAATTGACTGATATTGAAGTATCTTTACGTGGGCAGAAATGCCTCAAACGGCCAAAAAAATACCGCTGCGGCCAATTTTACTAAAGACTCAATTTTTTTGCTTCTTATGCTCGAATAAGCATGCTAAGAAAGGGCTTTGAGGACTGAGTGTTGGTGGGCGTTATGACTTCCTTTATAGCTTTCATGCTCAAGTGGCTGGACACCCAAATTTCTGCAGCTTCCAAGTTGGATGACTCATCCGATGAGCAAGATTGCATAAACCACTACGTTAGATTTTTTATATTCCCAAGATAACTCCGCGCAATCATATATTTTAGTGCTCGCCTCTGCCGAGATACCGGTTTGTGAACCCGGCGCGCTGTAGGTGAGTCTATGCAGGGGATTGAAGTCGCCAAACATCCCACAAGCCTGGCTGATGTGGGCATCACAAATCGAAGCGGGAGGCGACCTTCCTTGGTTTTCCTCGCTCAAATGCCCCATCGGTATGCCAATGTGGCATCTGAGTAACATTCCCTTTGAAAGTGCGATTCAAATTTCTGTAGGACTTGTGTTCAGCTTATTTAATGTTCCCAATAGGGCTATTCCCTCCAGTTCACTCCATGAATGAGAAAACCCGTCACGATAAGCATGCTAACAATGGTGTAACCGATCCATTCGTTTTCCACGAAAGCTCCATTTGTAATAAATATGGTTTAAAAACTCTAAGCCTGTAGTGATCACGTACCTATATCATTTTTAATGCCCTGAAGTCAGCTTCAACCCTGCGATGCAAGCAATGAGACCTAGAATAAAAAGTACACGCGTTATCGTGGATGGCTCCTGAAACCATATCATTCCTATTACGACAGTCCCCAATGCACCAATTCCTGTCCAGATAGCGTAAGCGGTACCTAATGGGATATTGCGAGTCGCCAGTTCGAGGAAATACATGCTCAAGGCAATACAAACTATGAATGCTGACGTCCATGGAATATTTTTGAAACCATCCGTGTAGCGCATGCACGTCGTAAATCCGACTTCAAACAAACCGCCAATAATTAGATAGATCCAAGCCATCACATGCCCCTTTAACTTTTCGATTCCGTTGCATAGTCGTAATCAACGTTGCTCGGAGGGTTTTTCTTTCGTTGAACACCTGTTAGAAGCCTTGCAGAGCGACCACGAGTGAACCAGGCCCATGACCAGTTCAAATACACGGAAGTGCGGCTGCGGAAATCAATCAGGAGCAAGAGATGAACGAGTGACCAGGCTAACCAGCCGGTGAAGCCCTTCAGGCGAATCTTTCCAAAGTCGGCAACCGCGTGGGATCGACCAATGACTGCCATCGTTCCCCAATTGCGATACTTGAACGGAGAAACTCTGGGTTTGCCTTGTATACGGGCAAGGATCGCCTTGGCGACATATGCACCTTGCTGTTTGGCAACCGGGGCAATCCCTGGAAGTGGTCGATTCAGACCTGCTTGGTAGCAGGCGACGTCACCTATTGCGAAGATTTCTGGATTGCCCGGCACCGAGCAATCGTCATTCACGATGATCGCCTTATTGCGAGCAGCCTTAGCACCAATCCAGGTTGCTGCCGGTCGGGCTTGGGTGCCGGCGCACCATATGACGCTATTGCTCGCGATCCAGGTGTTACCCAACATGATCCCGGAGTCCGTAATTGTCTTCACTGGCCTGCCCAAGTGTACTTCTACGCCTAACGTTCTTAACGCTTGAACGGCGTATGACGACAGTCCCTCAGGAAAAGCCGACAGAGCTGTACTGCCAGCCTCAACCAGAAGGATTCTCAGATGCTTGGTGTCAATGCTTTTGAAGTCACGTGTAAGGGCAGTCTTAGCGAGCTCCGCGACAGCTCCGGCCATCTCCACGCCTGTTGGGCCCGCTCCCACCACAATAAACGTTAGTAAATTCTGAATTCGAGCGACGTCTTTGCTGCGTTCGGCTTGTTCAAAATTACTGAGAAGCTTCTCGCGTATCGTCAATGCGTCCTCTAATGATTTGAGAACTGGAGCATGCAGGGCCCATTCATCATTTCCAAAGAAACTGTAATCAGCACCCGTCGCCAGTACCAGATAATCGTATGGCAGATCATCATTGGTTTTAGTCAGTAGGCGCTTTTTACTCACGTCCACACCGATCACTTCTGCCATGACGATGCGAAGGTTCTGAGCTCTGATTATTGTGCGGGTCGCAGTCGCTATGTCTGCTGGAGACAGCATCGCTGTGGCTACTTGGTAGAGCAGAGGTTGGAAAAGATGGTGATTACTCCTATCCACCAAAGTGACTTCGCAGGCTTTTCCAGCCAGTGCTTTGGCTGCGGCGAGTCCCCCGAAGCCTGTGCCCACGATTACGATTCGCTTGGAAGTGCTCATGAGTAGACTCCATTCACAGGAATACTCAGGCAAGAAGGCATTGCGTACATGTATATCTCCAAAAGCTAAACACTCACCTTTCTCATAGTCAGTTATGACGCTGTAGAATTGTTTTTTGTATTTATTCTTTTGGTGATAGTTTTGTTTAAAGGGTAAAGCGTTAGATACTAAAACTTGAAACTAACCTTTGTTTGGTTGATGTTGGTTGGAGCTGTATTGGTTTTCTGTATTCGTTGGTGCTGATCCTGCTTGAGGGGAGATCTTGCCTTCATGCGCCCCGGTCATCTATAGCGCAGGAGGCCAAAAATGTGCTGATTAGACCAGCGAGCAGATTTTGCATTATTTGACCGAGTATTCAGGCTAGTTATAGACGTTGATGATTACAATTGCTTACATTTTGCTCGTGTGTTATGCCCTTGAAGAATCAATAGAAAAAAGCATTTTCCGTGTTTCAATATTGATTATAGTTCGCTGGCGTTTTCAACGATGCGCTAAAGCGAAACTCTGAGCAGCAACCGCTCGTCTAGCAATCAGATCAGCTTTGTGTGGCACATTGAGGTAGGGTTTACGTCAAGTTAGCCACGACTGATCTCGTCTACTGAGCCGTCTAGCATAAAATCGAACACTGCAGGTCGAGCGAAAGGTCACTTCTCAGGCTATCGGCGTATCCCCGACATCATTGGTGCGTAGGGCAAACATAGGGCGCTTCAGCACCGTTGAAAGCGACCGTTTGGTGGCATTGATTGCTGTCTTTGAGAAAGCCTAGATCCTGTTCGAGGATGACGTCACCGCTGCAACGGAATGGATGAGTTCGCCGGCTCGAGGGCTCGGTTCAAAGCGCCCGCTGGACATGTTGAGGACGAGGGTAGAAACGAGAGCTTTCGTCGATCTTATCGTTCGACTGGAGAGCGGGGTGCTCGTTTAAATTTCGTCATGTGTCTCGTTCAGCGGTAGTACCTGACGTTGATTGTTGTAATCGTTCATTCGGGCAAGGCCCGGCTTGATGGTAGCGCTTTAGATTCATCACGGATCGCTGCTACAAGCGTAATCGACTCCTCATATGCCACCCCAGCTAGCGTCAAATCAGCCGGAGCCGGTGATTCAAAACCAGTTCGTGCAACTGAAACACTAACGAAACATTTCGGCCATATGATTCGCGTCACCGAAACCTAGGAGGGTTGGAGATGAATCGGCCATCAAGAAGCATGCGCAAACTACTCGACGCCGTTGCCACCAACAATGAGGCAGCGGCGCTTGATGTGATGCGTGCTGCTGAGCAGCTCCAAGATGAGGTGCTGCGCCAACGATTGCTCAACCTCATTCATCGGCTCAACCAAGACGCCAATGACTTGCGAATGGCGCGGGACGATATCCAAGGCGGAGCTATCAAGCTCGCGTGACCCGCGTTCACCACTTTTGAGCTCCCTCCATGGCTTACAGCCCAATTCGCTGCTAGGCAGAACGCTTGCTCCTACTCGGAATCTGTTGTTCCTTGAGCGAATGAACTGGATGCAGCTTCAATCCGCTCCTGCAACTGAGTCACGTATGTCTTCGCTTCCTCCAGGTTCTGGAACGACACTGCATTGTTGTCGAGCCAGACCGTGCATCCACTGCCTTCCTCATGCGCTTCAATTCTGACGTTCATTTGCAATCCCTATGCGTTTTGGTGCGGCGGATCGTAGCGTACTTTTCAGATGTGTCAAAATGAAACAAAGGCTCTAGATCAATGCTTTGATGGCGTATCCATTTAGGCCGCTCTGCAAAAAACAGTATGAGTACTTCTCCGCAGGTATCAGCCAAATAACTGATGGAAAGAGCGGATCAAAATTGATCCACGCGTCTGCTAAGCTCGTGTCGATATCGTTTCAATGAGATGACCGAATGTCATTCGTAGACAAGTTCGTTGCTGAGATATTGGCACTTTAGATTGCCCTGTATCACTCCCGCGCTCGTTTGGAGGCACGGACTGATAGCGAAGCTTTGCACGATCTCAGGATTGCCGTGAGGCGTATCAGGAGTTTGCTCCGACCGATGCGCGCCATGAGCGAGGTGGTGGCGCTGAACAATGCGGCGGCTGAAGTGGGAAGGCTGACCACGCCGGCTCGCGATCTGGAGGTGATGATTCAGGAGCTGGAGAACAAAGGCTTTCCTGTTCAGGCGCAACTCAGAAAAACTCGGTTAGCGTCGAACTACACCAAAATTCTAAAAAGTCCGGCCCTCAAGAACCTGTTCATTCAATTGGATGAATGGCCTTCCACCTTTCGCTCCGTTGAAGTCAAAGGCGGTTTAAAGCACGTCCAGCCTCAAATAGAAAAAGCGCTGAAAAAACAGATCGACCGGTTGCATGCTGCCGTGGATGACGCAGGATTCGATCGGCATGAGTTGAGAATCCTGGTCAAGCGGACGCGCTACCTCACGGAAGCTTTCCCCAAGCTTTCACCTCTCTCGCGTAAAGCGGCGAGTTCTCTCAAGGCACTGCAATCGGCTTTAGGTTCCTGGCATGACCATTATCAATGGTGCCAAAAGGCGCTGATCGAACCCGACCTGCGTCCGTTGGAAAAGGCTTGGCAAAGCTGCTCAGCCACAGCGCTCGAAAAGGCCGAGATCCAATTGGTTGACCTAGCGAAGCTGCTGCCCAAATCATCAGGCAAAAAAAAGCCGCCTAAAGTGGCAGCAGAAAAAACAGCAGGCGTTGAATAGCCAGAGTATTACTGCCGTAAAGTTACAAAACGGTGACTGTTTTCTGGTGTGGTGAAGATGGCTCTTTAAGACAGCTCAACCACAGGCCTATTGATGCTGATAGGCAAGGGGTGAGCTACTCAACAGGCTTCTTCTACGTATTGGAAGGATCACTCCGGTGCCATCAACACAGCGAGCGTCATGTTGATGAACTCTTCATTTGTTCTGATCGTATCCAACGCACCACGCACGTTGCCTCCAATCTCACCCGATCCACGCTGCTCGACCCAGAGCGTCAGTTCCATGATTGCAGCCTCAAGGGCTTGCTGGTTTTCGTTAATCTTATAAAGCAGGGAAGGGAGTAGGTCAGAGTTTGGCATCACGATTCCTCCATGAAAAAAGGACAGCGTAGCAGTAGGAGAATTTGGTAGGCGCTCGGCTATTGATGGCGCGCAGAGTCAGCTCGCGTTCAGCAAACGCTCAAGCTGTTCTCGTTCCCAGCCACTTAATAGTTCGACCGGGTCAGTGCCGTAGCGTTGCCAGGTTTCAAGAGCCCCGATACGACCGTCAGGAGACCTGCAATCCTCGCAGTAATCCAAGGTGCCGCCGTCATTGAAAAGCGTGAGACGCCAACCGTCGATCTCAACAGTCATGAGACCGTTGTAAATCTCATTCCAAGTCTGCTGAGAGGCCCGATGCATGGTGCGTGTGCCCAGCGCGACGTCTTTCAGTACCTGGTAGACATCACGGGCGGTGAGGGGGGAGGTTGTGTTCAAATCATTCTCGCTTGGAGTCATGGAGCAACCCTTGACGCACATACAACGGCGACAATGGAAGTATTGGTAAATCCTTGAGTCATAGCTGTATGGCTCATAGGATGAGATGTGGATCTTCCAAACAGCTAAGGACTGCATCGTGATTAAAGAGATCGTGTTGCGCAATGTATCCAGCTATTCGCCCAATGTGGATGCCACTATGGGCCCTTTGACGAAAATTAACGTGCTCTACGGCCATAACGGAACGGGCAAGACGACCATAGGTAACTACCTGCAGAGTCTATCCGACCCAAGATTCAAAGCGTGCCGAATCAATCCTGTAGACGCTGAGCGGGAGGTACTGGTCTACAACCACACCTTCATGGAGAAAAATTTCCACGCGAGCTCACAGCCCGGCATTTTCACCCTAAATGAGGGCAACATTGACGCTGAGGCTGCTTTGAAAAAGGCAGAGGATGCGCTCAAGATATTGGGCGAAGAGCAGCAGGATGTGGTTAAAACTGGAATGGGTTACGTCAAGGCGCAGGAAGATCACCGTGAAGCGCTGCGAGATCGTGTTTGGGCTTTAAAGAAACCGTTCGACAACTCACCGCTTAAATACTGCTTTTATCAGATCAATTCAAAAGAGAAACTGCTGGAAAGGGTCTCTCCATTAGCCTATACCGCAACCGCTGATACGTTGGAAATGCTGGAGTCAGAGGCCAAAGAGCTCCAAGCAGCAAGCGACATCGAGTTACCGCAAATTTCGAGATTCACATTCCAGGAAAGTGATGTCGAGTCTAATAGTATCTTTCAAGAATGCATCGCAGGCTCTGGCGACTCCTACCTCTCTGCTCTCATCCAGGAACTGGGTAACTCAGACTGGGTGAAGCAAGCCTTTGCCTTTGTTAACCAGGCTGATGAGACATGCCCGTTTTGCCAGCAAAAGCTGCCTGATGATTTCTACCTGCACCTGAAGGGCGTATTCGATCAGACTTACGAAAAGCGAGTGGCGCAGCTCAACTCATTGGCGGCTCGATATGAGGCTGGGGTTAAGCGGCTTCTCGTTCAGCTTGAAAAAGCCGAGTATCAGCTTGGATCGTTTGCGGGTGTAGCCGCCAATCTGCAAGCAGCAATTCGGAAAAATATGTTCAGTATTGAGTCCAAACTGATGAGTCCCTCGACTTCCATCACATTGGATTCGACAGCTGACCTGATTGCTGCCTTGAACGCGGTGGTTAAGGTCGAACAGGACAAGATCGACGCAATCAATCTTAAGGTTAAAGATAGAAAAACGTACCTGGATCAAATCAAGACGCGATTTTGG
The DNA here is from genome assembly GCF_056279485.1 of Pseudomonas sp. TE12508. Lineage (NCBI taxonomy): Bacteria > Pseudomonadati > Pseudomonadota > Gammaproteobacteria > Pseudomonadales > Pseudomonadaceae > Pseudomonas > Pseudomonas sp. TE12508. The sequence goes on from NZ_JBWCCN010000007.1 coordinate 176,501, forward strand.
AACTGTTTCCGAGGCAGTTGCGACGTGTGGATCAAGGAGACCTCCAAGTACGTTTCGGACTTTGATCAAAAGCGAGACCAAACAAGGCAGCAGGTGGAGCAGATTCGTAAGGAGGCCAAGGCTCACAAGGATGTCATAGCGCAGAGCAAGGCCAGCATCACCAACATCGATCAGTCTGTGGATAGCATCAACAGGTGGCTCGGTGTTCTGGGGCTCAAGGGATTCGTCCTCGTGAGAGAGGAGGGTGGGCGTCATTCGTAACGCATTTGGTTCCGATGACGACCCCGCGTCTGCCAAGGTCAACAAGGTCATCGCCACGGCACTGGATGCCGCCAAAGACGCCGGTGCCGAACTGATCGACGTTGAGATTCCGGACTTGATGGAGCATATCCTGGCAACCTCGCTCTATCTGTCGCACTCGCGTTCTGACATCAATCGGTTTCTGGCTTCACGTGACAATATGCCAGTCGCTACGCTGGAGATGATCAGGGAAAAGAAACTCTACGAGCCTTCGCTCGATCTTCTAGAGGCTATTTTTGAAGGCCCTGAACATCCAGAGGATGATCCGCAGTACTTCCAGAAAATGGCGGCGCGCGACAAATTTCAGCGCCTGGTGGTCGGTATCGTTGCCCAGCACAATCTGGATGCGCTGGTGTTCCCCTGCACCCAGGTCTTGCCTCCCAGCAAGCAGGAAATAAGAGAAGGCAAACATGAAGTCCTGGGCTTTCCGACCAACACCCTGATCGCCTCGCAGATGTGGATGCCGTCGATTTGTCTGCCCGCGGGATTCAGTGACGACGGTCTGCCAGTCGGCATGGAGCTGCTAGTCCTGCCTTACCATGAGCCTGATCTTTTCAGACTGGGTTACGGGTTTGAGCAAGCGACCCACTGTCGCAAAGCCCCCACCTATCGATAACAATCTGAACATGCTGGCTGGTTTTATCCGACGCCTGGGACACCTCTAACATGTTCACAACCGCTGCCCGGTAGGGCCGGCACTCAAGCAGCCAGTGATGACGATGTCTGAGTGCGACGTCTGCTTGATCATGGATGGCAGCCAAATGAAGCCACTGCACACGCCGATGCCCCTGGCTCTTGCACCAGGCTAATGCCTCTTTACTCATGGCTCAGATCAATGATGCAGTAGCGCCTCTTTCTGTGTGACGAAAGCTCTGCCTCCTCGTTTGGTTCATTGCTTTGCGGCCTGATGGCTGAGGCATCAAGCCCATTCCTCCCTTTGTATAACCCTCGCTTCTACTTATTCATAACCTGGGCTGTTTGCTCCCAAACCCAGCTACGCCTAGGTTAGCGCTTAGCCGAGCTTCAAGCTTTGCGTAAAAGAACAACAACAAGAGAAGCGAAAAATGCCTGTGATAACCATCGGTATGGTGGGAATCGGCCAGCTTGGCCTTCCTATCGCAACCAACCTGCTTGCGGCCGGATTTCGCGTTGTCGGTTACCGACGTCGAGATCGCGAGGCCTTCATCCGTCAGGGTGGCATCGCGCTCGAAAGCCCAGCCGCCGTAGCGGCGCAATCAAACTTCATCCTCACTTGCCTGCCCAGCGAAGTGGCCCACATGGAAATCATGGAGGGGCCTGATGGCCTGCTTCAGTCCATAGGGCCGCAGCACACGCTCATCGAGATCGGCACCTATCACAAAGCCTTCAAGCAACGAATGGCTCAGCGTATCGAACAACGTGGTGCGCGGGTGTTGGAAGCGGAGGTCAGTGGTACTCCATCCATGGTTTGCCTACGCAAGGCTTCCTTGTTTCTGGGCGGTGACTCTGACCTGGTGGAGCACTGCAAGCCCGTGCTCGATGCAATCGCCGACATCCAGTTCCATATCGGTGGGTTTGGGTGCGCAGTCGCGATGAAACTGATTGCCAACTATCTGGTGACTATTCACACCTTGGCCGCAGCCGAGGCGTTAAACCTTGGCGTGAAAGCAGGGTTTAGCGCACAGCAGGTGGTTGAGGTGATACGCCAAAGCGCGGGTGGTTCAACGATGTTCAGCGCAAGAGCACCGATGATGGCTGATCGTCATTTTCTGCCGGCGCCAGGACCTTTCGCCACGCTGGAAAAATACATCGACATGGCCAGTGAGCTGTCCGAGGAACTCGGTAGCGCCGCGCCTTTGTTCAATGCCGCCAAGCCCTACTTTCTAAGGGCAATCGAAGAAGGCATTGGTGAAGAAGATATCTCGGCAGTGATCAAGTTGATTGAAGCCGACTCCCAGGCCGACTCCCAGGCACCTTCCAAAAAAGAGAAAACAACATGCTGATTGAACAACGTACCTATCAACTCAAGCCTGGTGCCCTGCACGAATTCCTGCGTGCTTACGAGGAGGAGGGGCTGCCACTTCAGGGCGAGGCACTGGGCAACCTGATCGGTTATTTCAAACCGGAAACGGGGGACATCAATCGGGTCATTCAGTTGTGGGGATATTCCAGCTACGAGGACCGTGCCCAACGCCGCGCGGCACTGTCCAGTGATCCAAGATGGCGTACGTTCCTTGGCAAGAACGGCCATCTGGTGGTTGCCCAGCAAGTGGAACTGTTGAGCGCCGCCCCCTTTTCCCCTATCCGTTAAAAAGGAGCGTCCAAGATGATTCGTTCTCTACAACACGTAGGCGTGACTGTTCCGGATCTGGAAGTGGGTCGCTCCTTCTACGAAGCTGTCGGGCTCGAAGCCCGCATGGCCGGTGATCATTTGGTGTTGCGCTGTAAGGGGCGCGCCCAGGATCAAGTGCGACTGATGCCCGGCACCACAAAGCGCCTGAGTTATATCTCGTTTGGTACCGATGCAGAGGGCCTGCAGACTATTCGAGAAAGCCTGAGCTACCACGGTGTGGTCATCCATCCGGCACCGTTTGATATCGGGCAAGACGGATTGTGGTTTCGTGATCCGTCCGGCGATTGGGTTCACGTAACCGACGCCGACTCCATGCCGTTAGCTCCTTTGCCGACGCCAGAGTCGAACACCCCGGGCCGTTACCGCCGCATCGGTCAGCGCGGGTGCACACCGTCCTCGAAGTTGCGTCGAGTGACACCGTTGCGCTTGGGTCACTTGATCAAATTTACCCCCGATGTGGATCGTTCGATTGATTTCTATACCCGGGTGCTAGGGATGAAAGTCTCTGATCGCGCGGGGGACAAGATAGCCTTTCTGCGGTGTGGCTGTGGCGGTGATCACCATGTACTGGGCCTGGCCAAGAGCAGTCATAGCGGCCTGCACCATCTCAGTTTTGAGGTGATGGGTATTGATGAGATCGAATTGGGCGCTCAACACCTGATGAGCCTGGGCTATGAAAGCGCATTTGGCCTGGGCCGGCATGTGGCCGGCTCCAACTACTTTCATTACATCCGCGACCCTTGGGACAGCATGGTCGAATACTTCTGGGACATCGATGTCATTCCTGAAGATGACAGCGAATGGCTGGCTATCGACGGGGCACCACCAGACCTGATCGCCGTGTGGGCAACCAATCCACCTCCTGAGTCGTTCATTCAGAACTTCGAGGCGGCGCGTGATGAGTGACAGCTCTGCGACCAAGGAACTGCTGGCAGGGATGTTGAACAAGCCGCTGTTCGTGGTCATGCGTACGCCACGGGATCTGACCCGCGTACCAGAGCTGCTGGACGCCCACTTGAAGTGGGCGATTCTGGCGCAGCAACGCGGCGAGTTGTTTGCTTCCGGACCCTTTGTCTCGGATCAGACCTTTCCCGGTGAGCTGGGTGGCATGAGCATTCTGCGTGCGGCGGATCAAGCCGAAGCGCTGCGCATCGTCCAGTCAGATCCCTTTATTGCCCACGGTGTTTATGACGTAGAGGTACGCAAGTGGTTGCTCATGGAAGGCGGCCTCACGCTTCACGTCAGTTTTTCCAACCAACGCTTTTCGCTCCTGTGATGGTGGCCCCATGAAGTATCAGCTTTTCACCTATCGGACGGATGTCCAGTCAAACGCTACCGGCCTGCTGGTTGGCGATTACGCCTATGATCTTGGTCAGCTTGTGGCCAAGGCCGGCTTTGAGTTGCCGACAGCTTCCATCGATACATTGCTCGAGAGCTGGGAGACGTCCAATCCGCAGCTGCAAAAGCTTGCAGTGGCAGTGTTTGAAGCGCCAGCGTTCTATGAGTCGCAGCGGCTTGATCTTGCCACTTTGCACTTTGCTCCGTTTCTGGAACGTCCAGGCACGATCTATTGCGCGGGAGCAAACTATCGTGACCATGTCGAAGCCATGGCCCGCGCGTTCAACATGAAACTGTCGCTGGATCCGCGCAGCGAGGGCATTGCCCCATGGCATTTCATCAAGCCCGGCCGCGGCAGTCTGTTAGCACACAAGCAAGCGGTGGACATTCCCGAAGGTGTCCGCATGCTCGATTGGGAAGCCGAGTTGGCGGTGGTGATCGGCAAGAGAGCGTCGCGCGTCTCCATTGAAGAGGCACTCGACTATGTGGCGGGTTACACCTGCGCCAATGACCTGTCCGCGCGTGATCGACTGCGTCGCGAGCAAGTCGATCCGAGCTCGCCGTTTCGCTTTGACTGGATTGGCCACAAATGCTTCACGGGTTCTTGCCCATTGGGCCCGTACCTGACGCCGGCACAATTTGTGAAAGACCCCGAGAACTTGAATATCAAGCTGTCGAGGAACGGTGCGTGGGTACAGGATTCCAATACCCGCAACCATATGTACGGCGTTGCAGAGCAGATTTCCTATCTGAGCCAGACCATCGACCTGTTTCCCGGCGATGTCCTGTTGACGGGAACCCCGGCGGGCGTGGGCATGGAAAGCCATACGTTCCTGGACCGCGGTGATGTTTTGAAAGTCTGCATCGAAGGGCTCGGCGAGCTGGAAACCACTATTCGCTAATACCGTGCTGACGGCCGGGCAATCAGTGCTCGGTCGTTGAATAACTCAACTGTTTGCAGCGTCATGACAAATGACGGTGTGCATCGCTGCACCTGAAATTTGCCTGCCGTTGTTAAGTAGCGCTAACGCTGAAAGTTTCAAAAAAACTCTCTTCCGTCATACAAAAATAATAATGGTACATGAGATGAGCACACTAAGATCACATACCCGGTACGCGTCAAATGCCTGCATCAGTGCTCTGTGCATGGGTCTTCTTTGCGTTCCGCTTGCCCAGGCAACAGAGGGCGGCGGCAGTTCATACCCACTAGGTGTGAATACGGTCGGCGCGGGAAAGATGCCACCCCCAGGCTTTACCGAGTTCTTCTACTTGTCCGACTACAGTGCGAACAAAACGCTGGACGGCGAGGGCGATAAAAAACAAGGTATTCACAACTTTGACCTTAACGTCCAGGCACTGTCGATACGCGTGGATTACGTCTATCAGGACTTCTCGATACTGGGTGCCAAGCTGGCCAGTCGCCTTGCCTTGCCCTTGATCAAGGGTGACATCAGTTTTGATGTCGATACTCCTCGTGGTCGCGTTCATCGCAGCGACCATCAAGAAGGTGTCGGCGATCTGACGGTGGTTCCATTTGTATTGGGTTGGAGCTCTCCACGGTACCACCAGTTACTCGGTCTGGATGTGTTTGTGCCCATTGGGTCCTATGACAAGGACCGCCTGTTCAACCCGGGTCGAAACACATGGGCTTATGGGCCCTGGTATTCATTTACCGCCTATCCGCTTGAGAATCTGGAAGTCAGCGCCAAGCTCATCTACATGATCAATGGCGAGAACTCCGAAACCAACTATCGCTCCGGCCGTGAGTTCAACGCCGACTACAACATCGGCTACAACATCACCCGCGAATGGCAGGTAGGCGTGAACGGCTACCTGTACAAGCAGGTCAGCGATGATGAGAAAAATGGCCAGACCTACCTGGATGGTAACCGTGGTCAGGTCGCCGCGATCGGCCCCGCGATCAAATACCAGACCCCGGCAATCGGGTTTGTCATGAAATGGCAGCACGAGACGAAGGTCGAGAACCGAGCCGAAGGTGATCGTATCTGGCTGCAGGCCGTTTACCGATTCTGAACGTCACCTCCTCCAAGGGAAGCCATAAACAACGTGGCGGCCCTTGAACAAAACATCACTGTCCAATAATTAAAACCAGGTGAAACCATGACTGGAATATCCAAGTGGCACGTACTGATCGGTGGATTTATCGCCTACCTTTTTGATGCAATGGAGATCATCCTGCTGACGCTCGCACTGCCGGTTATCCGCCAGGACCTGGGTTTCAGCCTCCATGAGGTGGGTGCGTTGGCCAGCGCTACATTGCTGGGTATTGGTGTGAGTGGCGTTGCCACAGGCTGGTACTCCGACAACTTCGGCCGGCGCAAGGCATTGATCGCATCGCTGGCGATCTTCGGTGCACTGACCTGTGTCTTTGCATTCGCTCATGATCTCTACGTAATGGCGGGCCTGAGGTTTGTCTCTGGTCTTGGGCTTGGCGGGGTATGGACGATCCTCTCGGCTTATATCGTTGAAACGTGGCCGCCCAAGCAACGCGCCAGAGCCATATCCTTCGTGATCAGTGCCTTCCCGATTGGCGCCATCGCGGCTGCCCTGGCGGCGAAGTTCATGCTGCCGGAATGGCGTTTGATGTTTTTCGTGTCCGGCGCCGCGGTGATATTGCCGATCATTTATGTGTATTTTCTGATTCCGGAATCGCCGGCCTGGAAGGCTCAGCGCGATACTCAGGGCACTGCTGCGCAGCGGATATCGGTCAGGGAGATTTTTTCGCCTGAGCTACTTCGTTACACCCTGCTGGGGTCTCTTGCTGCCAGCTTTGCATTGCTTGGCTCCTGGGGCGTCAGCACGTGGCTGCCCACCTACCTGATACAGGACCGTGGTTTGACTGTGGCGTCGATGACCAGCTTTATGGCGGTACTCCATCTCGGGAATTTCTTTGGCCTGAACGTATTCGGTTTCATCGCCGACCGCATTGGCAAGCGGCTTACGATTGTCATATCGCTGTTGCTGACATCCATGATGGCGCTGGTCTATGTCTATACCACCCAGACCCAATCGCTGATCTGGATCGGGGCGGGGTACGCATTTTTCATGGTGTTCGCAGGGTTGTTCGGTTCTTACTTCAGCGAGATGTACCCGATCCGGGTGCGAACGCTGGGGGCGGGCTTCTGTTTCAACATGGGCCGAGGGTTGGCGGCTTTTGCCCCCGTGCTGCTCAGTGGCATTGCCAGCTTTTATAGCCTGGCAGCGGGATTGATCGTCTGCGCCGGCTTCTACGTCATCTCCGCAGTGTTCGTGATCTCCATGCCAAGGAATAAAACAGTGGGCGAGATGAGTACTCAGGCCACCGCTTCAGACATAGCCAAGGAGGCCATCGGTTGACCTGACTCGTGGGTGACAATGCCTCGTATCTACGGATACGGGGCATTTTTTTTTGCTCCCGAAAAGGCTGATATCTCTATAAGAAATTCAGATAGTGCTAATAACTAATATTTGCTTCTTTTATTTATTGAGCAACGGGAAGATGAATCCCAGACAACAATAAATAAGAGGACATCCCTCATGATCAACCTGCATGACATTCGATACATACGGTTGGGTACCGCGAATCTGGACGAAGCACGTCGCTACGCCACTCAGGTTCTCGGACTGCAGGTCGCCCGAGAAGCCAACGGCGCGGTGTACTTCCGATCGGACAGTCGCGACCACACGCTCTGCTATTACGAGGGCGATCCGCAGGAAACCACGACAGCGTTCGAGGTCAGGACAGCGCAAGACCTGGAAGACGCCGCGGTGTTGCTGGAGCGTCATGAATTCGACGTGCAGCATGGCTCGCGTGCAGACGCTGAAGTGCGCTATGTCGATGACTTCATTCGCTTCAAGGATCCCAGCGGCAACAACATCGAACTGGTCTTGCGTCCCCAAGCCAGCGGACGACGCTATTTCCCTAGTCGCGATGCCGGCATCACCGGTTTCAGCCACATTGGCTTGCGCACCCTGAATGCCCGGCGTGACGAGCTGTTCTGGACTCAGCTCGCAAACGCCAGGGTCAGTGACCGAATTGGCGAGGCGCCCCTACTGCGCATCGACGAGGTCCATCACAAGATCGCGTTGTTCCCTTCGTCCCATCCCGGTGTGCAACACATCAACCACCAGGTGGAAACCGTCGATGACTTGATGCGCGCCTATTACTTCCTGGTTGAGCGGGGCATACGCATCCTCTTCGGTCCGGGCCGCCACCCCACCTCGGGCGCGATGTTCCTCTACTTCGAGGGACCTGACGGTATGACCTACGAATACTCGACAGGGGTCAGCCTGATCTCTCCAGAGAATGATGCAAGCCACCAGCCTCGGCAGTTTCCGGCGGAGGGTGCGGGATTCTGCGCGTGGGGTGCGAAGCCTGACATTCCGGAGTTCAAATCGTGAGTCGCTTGCCAACCCCCAGCCGCGAACAGCAATCGCAAGTGCGCGTGGCCGCGCGCGCCTTGTCCCGCGCCGGTCTGGTGCACGCCTACGGGCACTGCAGCCTGCGGCTGGATGAGGAGCACTTTTTGGTTTGCGCCGCGCAACCGATGGGTTTGATCCGGCCGGGCGAGCCAGGCGTTGTGGTCCCGATCAAAGGTGAGTTGCCCGAGGGTGTGCTGGGTGAGGTCCGCATCCACCAGCAAATATACCGTCGCCGTCAGGATGCCCATGCGGTGATCCGCAGCATGCCTGCCCAGATCATGACCCTGTCGTGTGCAAGGCTGACACCTCAACCTCGCCATGGAATGGGCAGCTATTTCCAGGTGCCAATCCCGTTGTGGGACGACCCGCAGTTGCTGCGCAGTGACGAGCAGGCCCGCAGCCTGGCCAATCAATTAGGACAGGGCAACGCCCTGGTCATGCGTGGCAACGGCGCCATCGTCGTTGGCGCGTCACTGATCGAAGCGTTGACGCTGACCTGGTACCTGGAAGACGCCGCGCGGATTGAATTGCAACTGCACAGCGCAGGTCTTGCCGCTCAAGGGCCGGTACTCGACGCGCAAAGCTGCGCGCAACGGGCTGTCACCAGCGGCCGAATCTACGAACGCATGTGGGAATACCTGACGGCGGGCGATCCCGAAGCCAGCGTTCCAACACTCTAAAACAAGAAGGAATACCTTATGCCTGCTAAAGAATTCCGCCATTTCATCAATGGTGAATGGGTGAGTAGCGCCCGTACCTTCGAAAACCGAAACCCTGCCGATAACAGCCTGATCGGCTTGGTGCATGAGGCCGGCAAGACTGAAGTCGACGCCGCCGTGCGAGCTGCGCAAGCGGCATTGAAAGGCCCGTGGGGCAGCATGACCGTCGCCCAGCGAACGGCGCTGTTGCACAAGGTGGCCGATGGCATCGAACGTCGCCATGACGAGTTTGTGGCTGCCGAAGTAGCCGATACCGGTAAACCCCGCGCGCTCGCCGGGCATTTGGACATTCCCCGTGGTGCGGCCAACTTCAAGGTGTTCGCCGACCTGATCAAGAATGTGCCGACCGAAAGTTTCGTGATGGATACGCCTGACGGTGGCAAGGCTGTGAACTACAGCGTGCGGGCACCCCGTGGCGTCATCGCCGTTGTTTGCCCCTGGAATCTGCCGCTGTTGCTGATGACCTGGAAGGTCGGACCGGCCCTGGCCTGCGGCAATACTGTGGTGGTCAAACCTTCCGAAGAGACACCGGCCACCGCCACGCTGCTCGCCGAAGTCATGAACGAAGCCGGCGTGCCACCCGGTGTGTACAACGTGGTGCATGGCTTCGGCGGCGACTCGGCCGGCGCGTTCCTCACCGCTCACCCAGAGGTTAATGGTGTCACCTTCACCGGTGAAACCGGCACGGGCGAGATCATCATGAAGGCCGCGGCCAAAGGTATCCGCCCGGTTTCGCTGGAGCTGGGCGGCAAGAACGCCGGCATCGTTTTCGCCGATGCGGACCTGGAAAAGGCCGTCAAGGGGTTGGGGCGCGCTGTGTTCGAGAACAGCGGTCAGGTGTGCCTGGGAACCGAGCGCATCTACGTGCAGCGTCCGCTGTTCGAGCGGTTCGTCGCTGCCTTTAAGGCCCACGCCGAAGGCATCAAGGTGGGTGATCCCAATCAGCACGACAGCACCATGGGGCCGGTGATCTCGCTCGGTCACCGCGAGAAGATTCTTTCCTATTGCCGTCAGGCTGTCGCCGATGGTGCCACGGTGGTCCACGGCGGTGGCATTGCACAGGTGCCGGAGCACCTGGCCGAAGGGGCCTGGTTCGAGCCGACGATCTGGACCGGCCTTGCGGAAACCTCGGCCGTAGTGCGCGAGGAAATCTTCGGCCCGGTTTGCCACATCGCACCCTTTGATACCGAAGAAGAAGTCGTCCGCCTGGCTAACGATACCCCCTATGGACTCGCCGCCAGCGTGTGGACCTCCAACCTGCAGGTCGCCCATCGTTTGGGCAGCGCGCTGGACGTGGGCGTCTGCTGGATCAATTCGTGGTTCCTGCGCGACCTGCGTACCGCCTTCGGCGGCGCCAAGCAGTCGGGTATTGGCCGTGAGGGGGGCGTGCATTCGCTTGAGTTCTACACCGAGCTGCGCAACGTCTGCGTGCGGCTGTAAGGAGCCATCTATGAATAAGCAAGAAATCCACGTTCTCGGCCAGCAACTGCATCAGGCCCTCAGCAACGGCCAGGCTGTGGCGCCGTTGACCGACACCTATCCGGACATGACCCTGGAGCAGGCCTATCAAGTACAGCTGGCAATGATCCAGCCACGCCTTGACGACGGCCAGAGGGTCATCGGAAAAAAGATCGGCGTCACCAGCAAAGTGGTCATGGACATGCTCGGCGTCGATCAACCGGACTTCGGTCATCTGCTCTCGGACATGCTCTATGCCGACGGCGCCGCCATCGCCATCGATGGTTTGATCGCACCCAAGGCCGAAGGCGAAATCGCCTTCGTGCTCAAGGAAGATCTGCACGGCCCGGGCATTACCGTAGCCGATGTACTGCGCGCCACAGCTTACGTGATGCCGTGCTTTGAGATTGTCGATTCGCGCATCCGTGACTGGAAAATCCGCATCCAGGACACCGTCGCCGACAACGCCTCCGCCGGGGCTTTCGTCCTGGGCGGGCAGGGCGTGGCCCCGCGTGACGTCGACCTGGCCTGTGTCGGCATGACCCTGGAAAAGAACGGCGAAGTGGTCGCGACCGGCGCGGGTGCCGCAGCCCTCGGCCACCCGGCTAATGCCGTGGCCTGGCTGGCCAACAAGCTCGGCCAGCTTGGCATCGGACTCAACAAGGGCGAAGTCATTCTCTCCGGCTCGCTGGCCGCCATGGTGCCGGTCAAGGCCGGTGATCAATTACGCATCAGCTTGGGCGGCATCGGCTCGGCCTCCGTTCGTTTTGTTTGAAGGAAACCCTTATGAATCTCTCTGCAGCAACTATCGCCCAACTGGCTGAACACCTGGAAAACGCCGAGCTCAACCGTGAGCCGGTGGCCAAGATCACCGACGCCCACCCGGACATGGACTGGGAAGACGCCTACGCCATCCAGGACGCCATTCGCCAGCGCAAGGAGTCCCGTGGTGTACGAATCGCCGGTCTGAAAATGGGCCTGACTTCTTTCGCGAAGATGAAGCAGATGGGGGTCACTGACCCGATCCACGGCTTCCTCACGGACTACGGTTCTTGCCTGGACGGCTCGGCTATCGATGTCGACGGGCTGATCCATCCCAAGGTTGAAGCCGAGATCGCCTTCGTCCTCAAGTATCCGCTCAAGGGCCCGGGCATCCATGTTGGCGACGTATTGGCTGCCACTGATTTCATCCTGCCGGCGGTCGAAGTGATTGACTCGCGTTACGAGAACTTCCGTTTCGATCTCAAGAGCGTGATTGCCGACAACACCTCTTCGGCCCGCTTCGTCACTGGCGGACAAATGTGCGGCGTGCAGGGCATCGATCTCAAATGCCTGGGCGTGGTGCTGGAGAAGAACGGCGAAGTGGTCGCGACCGGTGCCGGCGCTGCGGTGCTTGGCCACCCGGCGCAGAGCGTCGCCATGCTGGCCAACATGCTCGGTGCCAAGGGGCGTGAACTGCCGGCGGGCTGTTTCATCATGACCGGTGGCATCACCGAGGCCATTGCCGTTGCTGCCGGGGACAACATCACCGTGCGCTACCAGCATTTGGGCAGCGTCTCCATGCGCTTCACCTCGTCCAGCCAGCGTTGATCCGGAGCTATCGACCATGCCTATCGCCATGATCCACCTCGCCGAGGGCCGCAGTGAAGAGAAGAAGCATGCACTGTTGGTCAACGTCACCCAGGCCATCGCGCAAAGCCTCGATGTGTCCGTAGAAAGCGTACGCGTGCTGCTTCAAGAGATTCCCGAAACCCAGTGGGCCGCAGGTGGCAAGACCCTTGCCGAACGCCGGCGTGGTAACGCCTGATCCCCAGGCAGCGTGCAATGACAGGACAATAACAATGAGCAATCCAATCAGCGTCGCCATCATCGGCTCGGGCAACATCGGCACTGACCTGATGATCAAGATTTTGCGTCACGGCAAGCACCTGAAAATGGCCGCCATGGTAGGTATCGATCCGGCTTCCGACGGCCTGGCCCGCGCCGAACGCATGGGAGTAGCCGTGACCCATGAAGGCGTTGAAGGCCTGACCCGTATGGACGTCTTCAAGGACATCGAATTCGTCTTCGATGCCACCTCGGCCGGCGCCCATGTGAAGAACGACGCCTTCCTGCGCTCGATCAAACCCGGCATTCGCCTGATCGACCTGACGCCCGCGGCCATCGGCCCGTACTGCGTGCCGGTGGTCAATCTGGAGCAGAATCTCGGCCAACTCAACGTCAACATGGTCACCTGCGGTGGCCAGGCGACCATCCCGATGGTCGCGGCGGTATCGCGAGTGGCCAAGGTGCACTACGCCGAAATCGTCGCCTCGATCGCCAGCAAATCCGCTGGCCCTGGCACTCGTGCCAACATCGACGAATTCACCGAAACCACCTCCAAGGCTATCGAAGCGATCGGTGGCGCAGCCAAGGGCAAGGCGATCATCGTGATGAACCCGGCCGAACCGCCGCTGATGATGCGTGACACGGTGTTTGTGCTGTCCGAAGCCGCTGATCAGACACTGGTCGAGGCCTCCATCGAAGAGATGGCAGCCGCCGTACAGGCCTATGTGCCGGGCTATCGCCTCAAGCAAAAAGTCCAGTTCGACGTCATCCCTGAAGACGCACCACTGAACATACCGGGTCTTGGCAAGTTCTCCGGTCTCAAGACCTCAGTGTTCCTCGAAGTCGAAGGCGCCGCCCACTACCTGCCAGCCTATGCCGGCAACCTCGACATCATGACTTCCGCTGCCTTGGCCACCGCCGAGCGCATGGCGCAGTCGATGCTCAACGCCTGAGGAGACCGACATGACTTTCAATCCCGGCAAAAAACTCTACATCTCCGACGTCACCCTGCGCGACGGCAGCCACGCGATTCGTCACCAGTATTCGCTGCAGAACGTGCAGGACATCGCCCGCGCCTTGGACAAAGCCAAGGTCGATTCGATCGAAGTGGCGCACGGTGATGGCCTGCAAGGGTCGAGCTTCAACTACGGCTTCGCCGCCCACACCGATCTGGAATGGATCGAAGCCGCCGCCGACGTGATCAACCACGCCAAGATCACTACCTTGTTGTTGCCCGGCATCGGCACCGTGCATGACCTGAAAGCAGCCTACAACGCCGGTGCCCGGGTGGTGCGCATCGCCACCCATTGCACCGAGGCCGATGTGTCGAAACAGCACATCGAATATGCCCGCGAGCTGGGCATGGACACCGTCGGTTTCCTGATGATGAGCCACATGATTCCGGCCGAGCAGTTGGCCGCCCAAGCCAAGTTGATGGAGAGCTACGGCGCGACCTGCGTGTACATGGCCGACTCCGGTGGGGCGATGAACATGCAGGACATCCGCGAACGTTTCCGTGCGTTCAAGGCGGTACTCAAGCCGGAAACCGAAACCGGCATGCACGCCCACCACAACTTAAGCCTGGGCGTGGCCAACTCCATCGTCGCGGTGGAAGAGGGCTGTGACCGCATTGACGCCAGCCTGGCTGGCATGGGGGCGGGGGCGGGCAACGCGCCATTGGAGGTGTTCATCGCTGCCGCCGAGCGACTGGGCTGGAATCATGGCACCGACCTCTACACCTTGATGGATGCCGCCGATGACATCATCCGTCCGCTGCAGGACCGCCCGGTGCGGGTAGATCGCGAGACGCTGGCGCTGGGTTATGCCGGCGTCTACTCAAGCTTCCTGCGTCATGCCGAAGCGGCGGCCCAGCGCTACGGGTTGCGTACCGTCGACATCCTGGTCGAATTGGGGCGGCGAAAAATGGTCGGTGGGCAAGAGGACATGATCGTCGATGTGGCACTGGACCTGACACGACGTTGAGTTATCCACGCGTCCGCATAACATTCAAGAATTCCGGTTTTACTGCACTTGCCGGTCGAAGCCCACGACGCTTTGCTGGCAAGTGCAGTGTTTTGGTTTCTGAATATCAGTCAGGGCGCTGTGATGAAAGATCTAAATCTGCTCTATACCTTTGAGGCGTTGTGGCGAGACCACTCCGCTTCAATTGCGGCGCAGAATCTGGGTGTGACGCAGGCAGCCGTCTGCGGGTCGCTCAAGCGGTTACGAAACGACTATGGTGACAGGTTGTTTACGCTGGTAGGTCGCCGAATGGAACCTACACCATTTTGTGTCCACATCGCGCCGCGACTGTTGGCCTCCCTTGCGATGGTCAGGGAAGCTGGAAGCCAAATGCCGGTGTTTGATCCGAAAAGTTGTGAAAAGACATTTACCATCAGAATGCGCAACGTTGGCGAAGTCGTTAGGTTCCCCGCCATCGTAAGCGAATTGTCCAAAGTTGCACCTCAAGCGCGGATACATGATTTTAGAGGAGAGTGAAATGCTCAAGGCTTCAGACGTCGTAGTGCAGTGCCTCGAGAACGAGGGCGTAGAGTTCGTGTTCGGGATTCCTGGTGAAGAGAACCTGGATTTACTTGAATCACTCAGGCGCTCCAACATCCGTCTCGTTCTCACTCGGCATGAGCAATCGGCTGGTTTCATGGCGGCAACCTATGGCCGGTTAACCGGCAAAACGGGAGTCAGCTTATCGACCCTTGGCCCTGGCGCTACGAACCTGGTCACTGCTGGCGCCTATGCCTACTTGGGTGGAATGCCAATGCTCATGATTACCGGGCAGAAGCCAATCAAAAAGTCCAAGCAGGGCCGTTTCCAGATTCTTGATGTTGTTGGGATGATGCAACCGCTGACCAAGTACACCCACCAGTTGGCGTCCGCTGACAACATTCCCTCGCGTGTGCGTGAAGCCTTCCGCCTTGCTGAGGAAGAGAAGCCCGGAGCGGTTCATCTTGAACTTCCCGAGGACATCGCCGCGGAGCAGACCGAAAGCCGGCCAATTCCTCCGAGCCTGCATCGTCGTCCGCTGGCCGAACACAAGGCCATCGAGGCCGCAGTCGAGAAATTGCAGACAGCCCGTAGCCCGATCCTGGTGATTGGTGCCGGCGCCAATCGCAAGATGACTGCCAAGGTACTCAAGCAACTGATCGACAAGACCGGCATCCCTTTTGTCACCACTCAGATGGGCAAAGGTGTGGTAGATGAGCGTCATCCACGCTTCCTTGGCAATGCCGCACTGTCTTCCGGCGACTTCGTGCACCGTGCTGTCGAGGCGGCTGATCTGATCGTAAACATTGGCCACGACGTGATTGAGAAACCGCCATTTTTCATGGTCCGTGGCGGCACCGAAGTCATCCACATCAACTTCCGCTCCGCCGAAGTCGATCCGGTGTACTTCCCACAGGTCGAAGTGATCGGCGATATCGCCAATGCTGTTTGGCAGATCGGCGAAGCCTTGAATGACACTTCACACTGGGACTTCACCCGCCTTATGACGATCCGTGAATCCAACGAGGCCCAAGTGATCGAGGGCGCGGACGACAACCGTTTCCCGATCTACCCGCAGCGCTTTGTCGCCGACGTACGTCGTGCCTTGCCCTCCGAAGGCATCGTGGCTCTGGATAACGGCATCTACAAAATCTGGTTCGCGCGCAACTACAAGGCACATAAACCCAACACCGTACTGTTAGACAATGCCTTGGCAACGATGGGTGCGGGCCTGCCTTCGGCGATGGCTTCACATTTGGTCTATCCGGATCGTCCTGTGGTAGCTGTGTGCGGTGACGGCGGCTTCATGATGAACAGCCAGGAGCTGGAAACCGCCGTACGTTTGAAGATGAACCTGACGGTCATCATCCTACGCGATGATGGCTACGGCATGATCCGTTGGAAGCAGTCCAACATGGGGTTCACTGATTTTGGTCTGGACTACGGCAACCCGGATTTCGTCATGTATGCGCAAAGCTATGGCGCCAAGGGCCACCGGGTGGAAAGCGCCGAAGAATTCTTGCCGCTACTGCAGCGCTGCATCAGTGAGCCGGGTGTGCACGTTATCGATTGCCCGGTGGATTATTCCGAGAACGATTTCATTCTGAACCATGAGCTTAAAAGACGTAGCGCTTTGGTTTAAGCCAACCCCATTCAGAAAAGGAAACGTCATGCAGCTGAAAGACACTCAGTTGTTCCGCCAGCAAGCCTTCATCGATGGCGCTTGGGTAGATGCGGACAATGGTCAGACGATCAAGGTCAACAACCCGGCAACGGGCGAAATTCTGGGCACCGTACCGAAAATGGGCGCTGCCGAAACCCGCCGTGCGATCGAAGCCGCTGACAAAGCGCTGCCGGCCTGGCGTGCACTGACCGCCAAGGACCGTGCGAACAAGCTGCGTCGCTGGTTCGAACTGATCATCGAGAACCAGGACGACCTGGCTCGCCTGATGACCCTGGAACAAGGCAAGCCATTGGCCGAAGCCAAGGGCGAAATCGTTTACGCCGCTTCCTTCATCGAGTGGTTCGCCGAAGAAGCCAAGCGCATCTACGGTGACGTGATTCCGGGCCACCAGCCAGACAAGCGCCTGATCGTGATCAAGCAGCCAATCGGCGTGACCGCAGCAATCACCCCGTGGAACTTCCCGGCCGCGATGATCACCCGTAAAGCCGGCCCGGCCCTGGCCGCCGGTTGCACCATGGTGCTCAAGCCTGCTTCGCAAACTCCGTTTTCCGCATTCGCTTTGGCTGAGCTGGCCCAGCGTGCCGGCATTCCAGCCGGTGTGTTCAGCGTTGTTTCCGGCAGCGCCGGCGACATCGGCAGCGAGCTGACCAGCAACCCGATCGTGCGCAAATTGTCCTTCACGGGCTCGACCGAAATCGGTCGTCAGCTGATGGCTGAATGCGCTAAGGACATCAAGAAAGTGTCCCTGGAACTGGGCGGCAACGCGCCGTTCATCGTGTTCGACGACGCGGACCTGGATAAGGCCGTCGAAGGCGCGATCATTTCCAAGTACCGCAACAACGGTCAGACCTGTGTCTGCGCCAACCGTCTGTACATTCAGGATTCGGTCTACGACGCGTTCGCCGAGAAGCTGAAAGTGGCCGTGGCCAAACTCAAGATCGGTAACGGTCTGGAAGCAGGCACCACCACTGGCCCGCTGATCGACGAAAAAGCCGTGGCCAAGGTGCAAGAGCACATCGCCGACGCGATCAGCAAAGGCGCAACCGTGCTGGCCGGTGGCAAGGTCATGGAAGGCAACTTCTTCGAGCCGACCATCCTGACCAATGTGCCGAACAACGCGGCCGTAGCCAAGGAAGAAACCTTTGGCCCACTGGCTCCACTGTTCCGCTTCAAAGACGAAGCCGAGGTGATCGCGATGTCCAACGACACCGAGTTCGGTCTGGCTTCGTACTTCTATGCTCGCGACCTGGGCCGTGTATTCCGCGTGGCGGAAGCCCTGGAATACGGCATGGTCGGCGTCAACACCGGGTTGATCTCCAACGAAGTCGCGCCGTTCGGCGGCATCAAGGCCTCGGGCCTGGGCCGTGAAGGCTCCAAGTACGGCATCGAAGACTATCTGGAAATCAAGTATCTGTGTTTGAGCGTGTAATAGGTTTTCAACCTTATTAGTCTGATTGACTGAAAGGAATGGGGCCGGCGAGTCCGGCTCCGATTT
The DNA here is from genome assembly GCF_056279485.1 of Pseudomonas sp. TE12508. Lineage (NCBI taxonomy): Bacteria > Pseudomonadati > Pseudomonadota > Gammaproteobacteria > Pseudomonadales > Pseudomonadaceae > Pseudomonas > Pseudomonas sp. TE12508. Next base: position 194,578 of record NZ_JBWCCN010000007.1, read on the forward strand.
TTTCTTCTGTCCTTTCATATCACTGAAGTTATCGCTCTGCGGCTATCCATGCCCACCACAACCTGAGCCTGGGGGTTGCCAACACCATCGCCGCGGTGGACAGGGCTGTGATCGCGTTGACGCCAGCCTGGCTGGAATGGGGGCCGGTGCAGGCAACGCGCCGCTGGAGGTGTTCATCGCCGCGGCCGAGCGACTGGGCTGGAACCATGGCACCGATCTCTACACCCTGATGGATGCCGCCGATGACATCGTCCGCCCGCTGCAGGACCGGCCGGTACGGGTAGATCGCGAGACGCTGGCGCTGGGGTATGCCGGCGTTTACTCCAGCTTCCTGCGTCATGCCGAAGCGGCGGCCCAGCGCTATGGGTTGCGTACCGTCGACATCCTGGTCGAATTGGGTCGGCGGAAAATGATCGGTGGGCAAGAGGACATGATCGTCGATGTGGTGCTGGATTTGACCCGCCGCTGATTGGTGCAACAGCGCAACAGTCTTTGGTGGTTTTACGGGATTCCCGATCGTTGCCCCGGTAAATACAGTAAGTGGCATTACAAAACGAGAGTGTGGATATGAGCAACCTTGACGACCGGAACATCATTGTCACTGGCGCCTCAGGCGGTATTGGCCGTGCCTCTGCACTGGCTTTTGCCAAAGCGGGCGCCAGAGTTGTGCTGCTTGATCGCGATGCCCTAGGCATCGAAGAAACCGCCAGCGTTGTCACGGCTGCCGGTGGCAAGGCTTATTCAATCATCTGCGACGTTACCGACGAAGACGCTGTGGCCGCAGCAGTCGATGATGTCGTCACTCGATTTGGCCGTCTGCATGGCGCGTTCAACAATGCAGGGGTCGAGCAAAGCAATTTGCCTCTGCATGAAATTTCGTCTGCGGCGTGGGATCGCATTATCCGCATCGACCTGACCGGTGTTTTCTACTGCATGAAGCATCAGATCCGGGCCATGTTGAACAGTGGCGGTGGCGCCATCGTGAACACCGCTTCGTCCCTGGGCTCGGTAGCGATTGCCGCTGCCTCGGACTATATCGCTGCCAAGCATGGGGTGGTCGGTTTGACCAAGGCTGCGGCCGTCGACTATGGCACCCTCAACATCCGGGTTAACGCAATCATGCCAGGGATCATCGAAACGCCAATGATCGTGCGTGCGAGCGAAGAGCCCAATTTTGCCAAACAGTTCGCTGCATTGCGCGAACGACACCCTATCGGTCGTTTCGGAAAACCGGAAGAAATCGCCAAGGCTGCGCTATGGCTGCTGTCCGATGACGCCAGTTTTGTGACCGGTACGGCAATGGCCGTAGACGGTGGTTATCTCACCGTTTGAGACCCCCTGACAGACTGTCCCTGACACTCGACAGGGAGTCGGTCACTTTTGAACCTGAAACCTCGGAGTACCCCCATGATCAATGTAAGTCGTCGCTTGAAAGTCAATGCCCCTGAGGAGTCGGGCGGTGTGAACCTGAACCGCAACCAGATATGGGAAGGGTTGGTGAGCAAGGCTCGCAATGCGGTGCCGTTCGTTGATGCCATTACCGAATGTAATGTCGTTGAGGACCAGGGCAATACCTTTATCCGCGAAGTGGTGCTTTACGGTGAGCGCCTTCAGGAAATGGTCCTTCTTACTGAAGAGCAGCAAGTCGAGTTCGTGCGCCTCTCCGGTAATGCCCGTGGTCTGATCAAGAACGTCATCGAGGAAGAGGATGGCGAATTGTTCCTGCGCTTCTCCTTCGATTTCTCCCTGCCGGGCGTACCAGCGGGCAGCGAGAAGGAAGTCGAGTTCTCAACCGGCATGCAGACGTCCTACCTGAGCGCCGTACGATCCACCCTACAAGCCATCCGTAACAAGGTCAGCAAAGCGGCATAAGATTCACCGCAGCGACCAGAAATGAAAAAACAAAAACAAGAAATGAGGCGTGCAATGAACCATGAATTGACAGGTATGTTTGAAAGTGTCGATCGGATGTCGGTCGAAGGTTTTTTGAGTTATCTGACCGATGACGTCGTGTTTCGGTTTGGCAATTCCCCGGAAGTAGTGGGGAAAGAGGGTGTCAGGGCGGCGATTGAGTCATTTTTTACCCAAATAGCCTCGCTGGAACACATTCTTCAAGGCGTGTGGAGCGAAGGCAACACGACAATCATGCGTTTTGATACCTATTACACCCAGCATGACGGCACGATTATCAATGTTCCTTGTTGTGTCGTTGTTCACTTCAATGCTTCACGATTGATCAATGATTATCGAATACACATTGATATTTCGCCCCTGTACAGCAGCGCATCTGCTGGTAATGTTATCCAAGCGTCTGCATAACCACTCATGAGTGCCAGTTGAGCTGCACTTGCCAGTCGAAGCCCACGCCGCTTTGCTGGCGAGTGCAGTGTTTTGGTTTGAGAATTTCAGTCAAGGCATTTCGATGAAGGATTTGAATCTGCTCTATACCTTTGAGGCGTTGTGGCGAGACCACTCAGCCTCCATTGCGGCGCAGAATTTGGGTGTTACGCAGGCTGCCGTCAGCGGTTCGCTCAAGCGGTTGCGAAACGATTATGGAGACAGGTTGTTTACGCTGGTCGGTCGCCGAATGGAGCCGACGCCGTTTTGTGTCCATATCGCGCCGCGACTGTTGGCCTCCCTTGCGATGGTCAGGGAGGCAGGAAGCCAAATGCCGGTGTTCGATCCGAAAAATTGTGAAAAATCATTCGTCTTTAGAATGCGCGACATTGGCGAGGTCGTTTGTTTGCCGCCCATCTTGAGCGAATTGTCCAGGGTTGCACCTCAAGCTCGAATACACACCGTCGTGGGTGGGATGGATGAGACGCTCAATGGCCTGTCCACTGGCAGAATCGACCTGGCGCTCGGCTTTTTGCCGACCCTTCAGACTGACATTCACCGTACGCCTGTTATTTCTCAGTATTACGTCTGCGCCATGCGCAAAGACCACCCCTTGGCACATCGCGGCTTGAGCCTCGAAGCCTTTGTCGCCAGTGAGCATTTGTTGGTGGAGTCAGGTGGTGGCGGTCACCAGGCACTGGAGCGTGCTTTGGTCGATGCGGGCGGCAGAGACTGCATTAAAATGCGCACCCCTCAGTTCTTGTCCGCTCCGCACTTGCTGTTGGATACCGACATGATATGGACGCTGCCCATTTCCCTGGGTAAAACCCTGGCGCGCTTTTATCCTCTCGTCATACACCCTCTGCCCCTGCAAATACCCTCGTTCGAGATTGATCTGTACTGGCATGACCGATTTCACCGTGACCCTCAGAACAAGTGGTTGAGAGAAATGGTCGGCCAGGTACTGCGCAGCCAACAATCAGCCTGGCAATAGTCGCTTTCAAAGGGAACCGTGGCCATTAAGGCGTTATGTTCCCCGAACTCAAAACATCAATCGGCGCGGCCTTCGCCTTCATCAGGCGACGCGCTCAACGGTGATGCTTCGCTCCTGGATGCTCTGGGGTAAATGGAGGCTCAGGTAGTCGATCAGGCTGCGAACGGAGGGCAACATACCCTTCGGTTTGGGGTAGAGCAGATGGATGATATGCGTTGCACCGGTCCAGGAGGGGATGACGACTTCCAGAGCCTTCGCGCGCACCGAAGCGGCGGCTATGGGTTCCGGCAACAAGGCGACACCCAGTCCATTAACAGCAGCTTCCAACTGCATACGCAGGTCGTCGCATATAAGACGTGGCTGATGGCTGACCAGCAGTTCTTCACCTGATGAACTGCGCAGGAACCAGCGACCGACGCCATCATGGATGTCACCAGGGCGCGAAAGCGTCTCGATTTCCGAGAGGGCATTGATCGTGGCAGGCCGGCCGACACGATCGAGAAAGCGGGGGCTTGCGACCAGAATCTGCCTGGTTGCCCCTAATTCCTTTGCGACCAACCCGGCTGTTTCTTCAATCCGGGCACGCGATCGCAAGGCCACGTCGAAGCGCTCTTCAAAGAGGTCGACCTCTCGATCTACGGCATTCAACTCAAGCCGTACCTTCGGATGTTTTTCCATGTACCCAGGCAGCAGGGGGGCTAAATAACTCTGCGCCATCACCTGAGGACAGCTCAACCGTACCAACCCGACGGGTTCTCGTCGAAGGTGCTCCACGCTTTCATAGGCGGTATGCGCACCCTCGACAACGGGTTGGCTGAGCGTAAAGAAATGATGGCCGGCTTCGGTCAGCGAAACCTGGCGCGTTGTGCGATGTAACAGCCTGGCCCCCATCCGCAATTCAAGATCCGCGATATGACGACTGAGCAACGTTTTTTCAATGCCCGTTGCCCGTGCCGCTGCCGAGAACCCTCCATGTTTGACCACCAGTACAAAGTAATAAAGGTCATTAAGGTCTTTCATGCAGTGACGCTCTCCTGCGGGGGCCGTTGAGCAACCGTTAACGGCGAAGGCTGATGTAGCCATCATTGATCAAGCTGGATGCGGGATAAACTGGCTACAATTGAAATGACTGATCCACTGATGGAGCAATCAATATGGAACTTCTGAACGACATGGCGTTGTTCGTCGAGGTCGTCAAAGCCCACAGTTTTCGCAAAGCCGCAGAAGCGATGGCGATGCCCAATTCGACCTTGTCGCGACGCATCAGCGGGCTTGAAAAGGCCATTGGCTTGAGACTGTTAAATCGCACCACGCGCAAGATCGAATTGACCGAAGCAGGGCAATTGTACTTTGACCGCTGCAAGCGAATCGTTGACGAGGCGCGGCTGGCGCACGAGCAGCTGGGTGAAATGCTCGCGCATCCAAGCGGCCTTTTGCGCGCGTCATTGCCGGTGGATTTCGCCAACATTTACCTGGCGCCCCTCATCGCCGAGTTCGCCCGACGGTACCCTGGCATCAGCTTTGAATTCGACCTCACGCCGCGCCAGGTCGACCTGGTCAGCGAACCCGTCGATGTGGTTATTCGCATGGGCGAACCGGCAGATTCGAATCTGATTGCACGCAAGCTGGCGAGCCTCTCTCGTCGTTTGTACGCTTCGCCTCGTTATCTGGAACTCAATGGAGCGCCCCGCAATCCGTCTGAGCTGATAAACCACGAATGCCTGCGACTGCGAAAGGCTGGCAAGTGGCAGCTCTCCCACGCAGGCGAAGTGGTGGAAATCGAGGTGGGTGGACGGTTTCAACTCAATAGCGTCGGGATGCTTCGGCGATTGGCGACACTGGATCTGGGGATAGCGCTGCTGCCTGAAGGCATTGCCGCGGACGATCTGCACACTGGCTTGCTGCAACCGGTACTGGCCCAATGGCACGCCAATCCGATCCCGGTGTATGCCCTCACTGAAACCCGCCTTTTGCCTGCAAAAACTCAACGTTTCATTGAGTTTCTGCGTGAGCACCTTGAGCACGCTTGACTGGCTGAGTCCGGCTAGTGCTGAGCCAATAAAGGCCACCTATTGCTGTCGCGCCGATCAGCACAGGAAGCGCCAACCAATGGAAGAAGACCTGTGATGTGCCCGCGGTGGAAATAAACCAGGCGCCCAGCATCGAGCCGACAATTGAACCGCAACGGCCGACGGCCATTGCCCAACTCACCCCGGTCACCCGGGCGGCGGTGGGGTACAAGGTGGCTGACACCAGATTGAGGCCATTTTGCGCACCGGCTACACCAAAGCCGATGAGAAAAACCATGGCGGCCAGCTGATAGGGATCCCCCATCAGATAGCCCGTGACGGCAATGACCACAGCTGTCACCGAGTACGAGAGGGTCAGCACAGGGTAGGGGCCGACGCGATCCATCAGCAGGGCCATGAGAATGGCGCCGACGATACCGCCCAGCGGCACCATGGCGCCAATACGTGAAGCGTAAGCAATATCGTAGCCGGCATCTTTGAGCAGGGTCGGCAGCCAGCTGGTCAGCAGATAAAACACAAAGAGCGAGCAGAAGAAGGTCACCCACAGCAGCAATGTCCGGACCAATCGGCCGTCGATGAACAGCTGCGAGATTGGCGACCTGACCTGGGCCGGGCGTTCGTCATCGAGGATCGTTATACCGCTCCAGCTCTTTCGGGTGATGCGTTCGACCACCCGACGCAAGGCGTCGGCATGTTTGCCCGAGGACGCCATGAACCGAACCGACTCAGGCATTAGCCAAGCCAACAGTGGCAGTAGCGCCAGCGGCATGATGCCACCGAGCACCAGCACCGAACGCCAGCCGAATGCAGGAATCATGTGTGCGGCGAGCATGCCGCCCAAGGCAAGGCCAGCCGTGAAGCCACTCCAGCTCAAGGTCACCATGATCATGCGCCGGCGGGCGGGGGAGTATTCGGCGCTCAAGGCAATGCACGCCGGCATCGCCCCTCCCAGGCCGATGCCGGTGATAAAGCGCAGAATCGTAAGCGACTCGATCGATTGGGTATAGGCGCTGGCCAGGGTGGCGAGACCAAATACCAGCACTGAAATCAGTAAAACGCTTTTACGCCCGATGGCATCGGCGACCGGCCCCAGTATCAGGCTGCCGACCATCAAGCCGAACAATCCGGTTCCGAAAACCGGTGACAACTGGGCAGGCAACAGACCCCATTCTTCGCGCAGCGACGGGGCGATGTAACCAATGGCTGCGGTATCGAAACCATCCACCAGGACGATGAGGAAGCACAAGGCAAGGATGACGACCTGGTATGGCGAGATCTTCGCGCTGTCGATGATCTCGCCAATTCGGGCGTTGTCAGGGTTCATGCGGCTACCTTTTATTTTTTTTATCTGGACGTGATCGTCGCCAAGCGCTTTAAATAAAGGAAGCCAATTCTAATTATTCAAACTATCTGGTTTTGTTATACCTATGCGCACCGACCTCAACTTGCTCCGCGTCCTGCTAGCCGTTTATGAAACCGGCAATGTCACCGCGGCGGCGAAGCGGCTAGGCATGAGCCAGCCCGCAACCAGTGCGGCACTGGCTCGCCTGCGTCACTCACTGGGGGACCCACTGTTCATTCGCTCGGGTAACGTGATGGAGGCGACGCCACGGGCGCAAGGCATCATTGAGCGCACCCGCGAAGTGATCGAAATAATCGACCGGGACATCCTCAGCGGCCCGACCTTCGACCCTGCTACCAGCGACCAGGAGTTCGTCTTTTGCCTGAGCGAAGTGGGTGAAGTGGTCTTTCTACCTGCGCTATTCCAGAGCCTGCGCAGCGCGGCACCGAATACCCGCATTCGAACTGTCAGTCTGGCACCTGATGAGCTTGTGGAGAACCTGCATGAAGGCCGGGTCGATGCGGTGCTTGGCTATTTTCCCGACCTCACAACCCCCAACATCTATCAGCAGCGGTTGTTCTCTCATGACCTAGTCTGTCTGATCCGCCTCGATCACCCGCTGGCGGGGGAGCAACTGTCCCTGGAGGACTTCATCAGGCTGGAGCATCTGCAGGTACGTGATGGCAGCCGACGCCAGGAAATGTTCGAAGCCCACCTGACCAAAGCAGGTATCCACCGCAACATCGTGCTGCAGACTTCTCACTACATGAGTGTGCCATCGATCATCGAACGCTCCGATTTGATCGTGGTGTTGCCACGCACCGTCGCCAACATGTACACGCATAATCTGAACGTGCGAATGGTCGAGCCTCCCGTGGACATTCCACGCTACGACCTCAAACAGTACTGGCATGCACGCTTTCACGAAGCGCCGAGAAGTGTCTGGCTGCGGCGCTTGATCATGTCGGTATTCAATGGGTGACGTATCAGGTCAATCTGGAACGATTGACCTGGCAGAAGGAGCGAGAAAAACGCATTTAGCAGAGTGTCAGGGCTTTTTTCACTTCATCGTCCAGACTATGTTGCCAAACCCAATCTAGGCGCTGTTCCAACGCGTCCTTCAATTTCCGGGAATCGCGACCAACGGTTGGGTTCTTGTATTCGTACAACTCACCGGCTTCCCAGGACGTGCGCTGAACGCGCGAGGCACGCTCGCGTCGGACCTCATCGTAGGCCGCCAGCAGTGCGGGTACATCCGCCGCTGAAGCCGCCTCGTTCGAAAGCAACTCTGCCAGGAAGTAAGCATCTTCGAGGCCCTGGCCTGCGCCAGCACCCTGGTGTGGCAGCATCGCGTGCGCCGCGTCGCCAATGAGTGCTACTCGCCCGTGGACATAAGTGGGTAACGGCTCCACATCGTGAAGGGCCCAAAGCGTCGGGTTTTCAATGCATTGAAGTAGCGTTTTTACGGCAAGCCCTGAGCTTTCAAAACTGTTCAACATTTGCTCTTTCGAAGCCGCTTTTACCCATGGCATGTCGGCCGGCCAGGAGGGATGTTCGACATGGCGGTCGGACACAAAGGCAACGATGTTGATCAGACGCCCCTTTTTAACGGGAAACGTCAGGACGTGGGCGTCTTCGCTCAGGTACATCTGAGGCACGTTGAGTAAGTGCTCATCCAGTGCTGCCGCACGATAAGCATCACGGAGTACCGCCGTTTCCACCAATCCCCTGAACGCTGACGTGCCGGTGAAGCGCGGCTTTACGGCTGAATGGCCAGCAGCAGTAAGCAGGGGATTACGCAGGGCTGATTTGATTCCGTCTGCGGCAATGACAACGTCGGCTGGGTAGGAGCTGCCGTCGGAAAACTTCAGTGATACTTCGTTATTGTTTTCTTCATAGCCGACGACTTGCCTGCCCAATGACGCAATGCCTTGCGGTAGGCGCTTGGCCAACAGATCGATGAAGTCGGCGCGATGGACAGATGATTGCCCTACGCCCGGCGCAACGCTGGTACCAATCAGTGAGGCATCGTGCGCATGACGCCACTCGAACCAGACGTCCTGCCAGGGGGCAGAAGTGCTGTCGGCAATTTCATGGTAGTCCTCGCCGATACCGAGCTGCTTGATAGCCTGTACAGCATTGGCGCCAAAAGAAACGTCGGCGCCGATTTCACCGAAAGCGGGGGCGACTTCAAACAGCTTGACGTGTGTCATTCTCTTTTTTATCAGGCCTAGTGCCAGGGCAGTCCCGGCAATTCCTCCACCCACGATGGCTACACGTAGCGCATGCTTGCGGTCCATTGAGTCACCTTTCTATTGTGATTATTGGTGGGACATTTTTCGCAACTTTGATGCGCAGCGTCCAAGACTTTGTCCCTATGCAACATAGCCTCGCGGCTATACTAGGGAACCTCCCTGGTAGAAAGGCCGTCATGGATATCCGTCAAATCAAGCGTTTTATCGCGGTGGCAAGAACACGGAATTTCACCAAGGCAGCGCAGTCGCTGCACGTCGCGCAGCCGTCACTTAGCAAGCAGATCCATCTACTCGAGGAAGAGTTGGGTTTTCAACTATTCCTTCGTGAGACACGCCCCATTCAGCTGACCCCGGCCGGTCAGCGATTCTATGAAGATGCCATAGCACTCATTGGCAAATTCGAACAGATGACGGCAAATGCTCGTCAGACGGCCTTGGGCACACGTCAGACGATCACGATCGGTTTCGTTGCCTCGGCCTTGTATGGTGCCCTCACGACGATTATTCGCCGTTTGCGAAGAGTTCGGCCGGACCTGGACGTGAAATGGGAGGAAATGACATCTGGTGAACAGATGGTTGCGCTACGAGAAAGGAAGATCGATGTAGGGTTTGGACGCATCCACACGGAGGCAGCCGAGGTCGATCGAATAGTGCTCAGAGAGGAGCGCCTTATGGCTGCCATAGCACCGGCCTTTGAGCTTGCTTCCATATCAACCCCTGTTTCACTAGCTGAACTGGGTGGCTGGCCGATCATTGTTTATCCCTCCCGATTCCATCCAAGCTTCGCTGATCAGGTGTTGAACATGATCAGAGCGAAGGGTGGCGAACCCTCGGAGGTACACGCAGTAGGCGATCTTCAGACAGCGTTAGGATTGGCGTCCGCGGAGTCGGGTTATTGCATCATTCCCGCCTCGGCTCGCCACCTCAGACGTGAGCTGGTTTATCGACTTGTAAGCGACAAAGAAGCGGTCTCCCCGTTGATCATGAGTTACCGCCTTGATGATAACGATAGCGCCGTAGAACTCATCAAAGAGTTAACACGTACGTTGTACGCCGAAAAGCCGGAGTGGTTAGAGCCGGAATATAACCGCATTTTGAATTTCTGACCCTGCCTGTTATTTCCCTTTTAGACCCTTTCACCGTGATTGGAGCGTGAGCGCAACAGTCCTTGGTGATTTTCGTGCCTAGTCAATAGGTAGTGGTCTACCTACAGTTCGGCAACTCATTAACCACCACGACTGATCGGGTGTGTTACTGCAAGATCTGTTCTTATAAAAACAAGCAAGAATAACGGAGTGCTTATGAGTCATCGTCTGCAAGGTAAAGTTTGCATTATTACAGGCACTGGCGGGTCAATGGGGCGCGCGGCTGCGTTAATGTTCGCGCAACAAGGCGCCAAAGTAGTGGGGTGTGACATCTATCATGAGGCGGCTCAGGAGACAGTTGATGCCGTGAAGTCCATGGATGGGGAAATGGTCTCATTAAACAATTGTGACTTGACGGACCCCGCCAACTGCACCCGGCTAGTTGAATTGGCGGTGTCGGAGTTTGGGCGCGTCGATGTGTTATTCAATAATGCGGCGATGGCCTATTTTGGTTGGATTGATCAGATATCAAACGAGGACTGGCATCGAACAATCGATCAGGAACTGAATCTGGTTTTCCATCTCGTGCGTGCCGCCTGGCCGGAGTTAATCAAGTCCCCGGGTGCTTCCATCATTAACACAGCGTCGGTTTCGGCATGGTCGACCTACCGCATGCTCCCCGGAATCGCGCACAGCGCGGCCAAAGGAGCCGTTCTTTCCATGACTCGCCAACTGGCGCTGGAAGGCCGGGTCCATGGCTTGCGCGCCAACAGCATTTCCCCAGGGTTGATTGAGTCTAAGCAAACAATCCCGTTGCTGCAGGATCCCGAGTGGGCTGAAGCTATGGTGGGCAAAGTGATGCTGGGGCGTTTGGGTAAGCCCGAAGAAGTTGCGGCCACTGCTTTATTCCTGGCCTCTGATGAAAGCTCTTTCATTACGGGTACTGATATTCGGGTCGATGGTGGTACCACTGCCTGGTAACTCTGCCTGAGACCAAACTTGATTATTCAATTGGGCCTGCCTGAAACAAGGAGGGATTCTATTGCCTTGCAAATAATAAACACCCCTTAGAGGCAGGCCCTATTGTAGTTGTGAGTAGTTACATCGGTTGTTCTGTTTGTTCGCATGAATCTTCGTAATCAAAATAATAATCCATACGAGATCATCCTTATGTTGCGCGTAAAAGCTATGCGGCTCAGCAAAAGCTCTTCCTTGCTCTGCACGGCGGCCATGCTGCTGACGTGTGCCCAAACTCACGCTACTGAAAATAACGGAACCGCTTACCCACTCGGTCTTGATACCGTATTGGCTGGGCGAATGCCGCCGCCAGGGTTAACCACCTTCTTTTATAGCTCCGCTTACGAGTCGACTGAACTAAAGGGGGCCTATGGGCGCAGCATGGCCGGGATTGAGGACTTCAACCTCAGTTACCAGTCACTCGCGGTATGCCTGGACTACGTTTATTCCGACTACACCTTATGGGGCGCAACACTGGCCAGTCGTGCAGCCTTGCCCTACATAAAAGGGCAGGTGAGTTTTTATACCGAAACGCCCCAAGGGCGTGTCCGCAACAGTGGCAAGGATGAAGGCTTCGCCGATCTGGCGTTTACTCCACTGTTTCTGGGTTGGAGTTCTCCACGTTTCCATCAGATGCTGGGTGTGGATTTTTATGCACCCACCGCTTCGTATGACAAGGATCGGCTGTTCAATGTGGGAACCAACGTGTGGTCCTACTCGCCGTGGTACTCCTTCACGGCGAACCCGATAGACGAGGTGGAGCTAAGCGCCAAGATTCTCTACATGATAAACGACAAGAATCGTGCGACTGATTACCGGTCGGGGCGCGAGATTAATGCTGACTATCATCTTGGCTACAGCTTGAATAAAAATTGGCAGGTTGGGGTCAGTGGGTATTTGTACAAGCAGGTGAGCGATGATGAGCGTCACGGTGAGTCGGTGTGGGAGGACGGCAATCGAGGTCAAGTCGTTGCATATGGCCCTGTTGTGAAATATCAAACCCCCGAATTTGGCGTACTGATGAAGTGGCAGCATGAAACGCTTGTCGAAAACAGGGCTCGCGGGGAGCGACTCTGGCTCCAGGCGGTCATGCGATTTTAAGCCTGGCATACAGGCGTCATCTGCTGAGCAGGCGCCAGTCGTGGCCCTTGCGCCGTGATTGGTGCATCAGCACAACAGTCCTTGGTGATTTTCCTGTCTAGTCAGTCTCTGGTGCCTCATTTATGGTCTGGTGATTAGATCAATCAGGCGGGCTTTGGGATGCTGCAAAAGGAACACTTCAAAACGCTGAGCGGCTTTGGCTCCGTGCACGACGTACCCAAGCTGCCAACAGGTTTTACTGACGTCTTCGAAAGCTACGAGATCGCTGCCAACGGCGTGAAACTGCACGCCGTCATTGGCGGGCAGGGCAAGCCGTTGCTACTGCTTGGAGGTTGGCCGCAAAACTGGTTTGCGTGGCGCTACCTGATGCTGCCGCTGGCCCGCACGTTCACCGTGATCGCTGCCGATCCGCGGGGTGTCGGGCTCTCGGAAAAAGCGCAGGAGGGTTATGACTCAAGGACCTTGTCCCAAGACATGTTTGCGCTTATGGACGCCTTGGGGCATGAGTCTTTCGCCATGGCCGGCCATGACATCGGCATGTGGACCGGTTATGCCATGGCACACGATCAACCCGCCCGAGTCGAGCGCATTGCGCTGGGCGAGGCGCTTATTCCAGGCTTATCGGACTCTCCGCCTTTGCTGCCTGAGCAGCGCTGGCTCAGTGATTTTCTCTGGCATTTCAACTTCAATCGGGCGCTGGGCATCAACGAGCAATTGGTCAGTGGTCGCGAAGAACTCTACTTCGGTCACCAGTTCGCGACGAAAGCAGGGGCGCCAGAGGCGGTACCTCGTTACGCGGTCGACTTCTACATCGAACAACTCAAACGCGATCCACAAGCCCTGCGGGCCAGCTTCGACTATTACCGCGCAATCGATCAGTCGATTCCACAGAACCAAGCGCGCAAAGCAACGCGTCTGACCTTACCGGTACTGGCGTTTTCGGGTGCGCTTGCCTGTGGCGACAGTGTCGAGGCCGAGTTGCGCACGGTCGCTTCCAATGTTGAAACCGTGGTCATTCCGGATTGCGGTCACTATCCGGCGGAAGAACGCCCGGAGGCATTGCTGGCCGCGTTTGAGGCGTTTTTCGCGCCCTATGCACGATGAGAACGATACCCCTAGTGCCAGAGGCTGCCGTCATGTCTGTCGTTATCGCCCCGCTTAGTCGCGCCAACCTCGGCGGCCATTTCCACGGTTTTGGTCTGCGCACCGAGGCAGAATTGATCTCCCCCTTCATCGGGGTCGACCACTACTGGATGGACGCGCCGACCTTTGGGCCACACCAGCATGCGGGCATTTCGGCGGTGTCCTACCTGCTTCCCGATTCCGAGACGGGCATGGCCAATCGTGACTCGATCGGTACCCAGAACGTGATTCAACCGGGCGGCCTGCATTGGACTACCGCCGGCCGTGGCGTGGTGCACGAGGAGGTTCCGGTCGAAACCGGCAAAAAGGTTCACGGACTGCAGATCTTCGTCGCTCTCGCTCCGTCGAACAGGGACATCGCTCCGTTCCCGCTGATACTCGAAGCGCAGGATGTGCCTGTCATGCAGGAGCCAGGTGCCAAGGTGCGGGTGCCGTTGGGGAGCTATCGTGAGATGCGCTCCCCGCTGAGTCCACCGACCGAGGTAACGATGCTCGACATCTCTCTGGAGGAGGGTGCCGAGCTGAGTGTGTCTATTGCCGCAGGCCACTGCATGTTTGCCATGCCAATCGACGGCACGGTGGAGGTGGAGGCCCAGCGCTTCAATCGCGAAGACCTCAAGCTTCCGGTGTTCCCGGCGCAAGATACTCCACGCGAGGTCAAGTTGAGAGCCCCGCAGGGCAGTGCCAACGTCGTGCTGTTCAGCGGGCCTCCGCTACCCTTTGTTTGAACCCAACGAAACGAGGATTTCTACTATGGCTGCCGTACGATTCACCGCAGAGAACGCCGCGTTGTTGCTGATCGACCATCAGGTCGGCACGATGCAACTGATCAAAAACATCGACCGTGACTTTGCCGCCAAGCAGTCGATTGCGCTGGCCAAGATGGCGAAGATCCTCAACATGCCGGTCGTGATTACGTCCAGCCAGGAAGATCAAGCCCAGGGCCCGATTCTTCCGGAAATCGCCGCGATACTCCCAGAAGCGCACGCGGCACGGATCAAGCGTCCCGGTGTGGTCAACGCCTGGGAATACGCCGACTTCCACGATGCAGTGCTCGCCACAGGGCGCAAGCATCTGATCATGGCCGGTGTGACCACCGACGTTTGTCTTATCTTTCCGGCAATCGATGCTGCGCTCGAAGGCTTTGCCGTGCAGGCCGTACTGGATGCTTCGGGTTCGCCGAGCGATCTTTCCGAAGAATTCGCTCGTCAACGAATGCACGACGCCGGCGTCGTGCTCACCGCCACCAATACGCTCATGGCAGAGATCGGACAGGATTGGTCTACACCTACCGGACAGCAGCTGATTGGCTTGTTGTTCACCGATGTATTCCCAGCCTTGGGTGCTGGCATCCAGTAAACCACGATCCCGTCACGTTGCTCGAAGCGCATGGCTCTTCGGGCAACGCGACAGTTCTCAGATCAGTTCACTGCCGCATAACGAAGATATTCGGCGCTGATCCGGTTTGAATGGGTAACCAACCCGCGGATGAAGGGCAATCGTGCTGCTTCATAGCGGGCCAACACGGCGGCAACGGGGTCGTCTGCGCTTCGGTCTGCGAGCATCTGAGCCAGCACCGCCGCATCTTCCACGCCGGTCAAAAAGCCGCGCCCGGTCATCGGAGAAACGACGTGGGCAGCGTCCCCGATGATGGCCAGTGCGCCACGTGCCAACCGCTGCGGTTTGTACTCTGCAATCGGAGCGCCGCTCAACACATTCGCTGAGCGCACGCCGACTGTCACTGCCTCCGCCCACATCTCAGGCCAGACCTGAGGGACCTGGGCGACCAAGCCAGACCTGACGTCTTCATCGATCGTCCCGCGTCCGAGTGTGCCCACGATGTGGCCATCGGCGGTCAGGCAGCCGGTGCTACGGAGCAATGCTTCCTGATGCACATCGAACCATGCGAATGTGACTTGACGCTGACCTGGCTCCATCGAACCGTCGCGACCAGGAAGTACTGCAGCAACCAGACGATATCCGCCCACGAATTCAATCCATAGACCGCCGTCCGATGGCCATTGGACTGGACGCGTCAGCATTCGCTCCTCGACCAGTCCACGCCACACGAGATAACCGGCGTAGCGGGCAAGCGGTACATCTGGCGTGACCGCCTGGCGAACGATGCTGCGATATCCGTCCGCACCGATCACCGCGGCGGCAACCCTCTGCGTTCCGTCAGCAAAGGAGAGGTGTGCCCGATCGCCCAGATCTGTGACCGAGGTGACGGCGTTGCCTTCTTCAAGGACGATGCCGGGTGTTGCGACAGCCCGGTCCCGTAGCCAGCTGTAAAGCGCCGGCCAGGTTGTCAGTTCGCGATAGGCGGGGACCACGGGCAAAATGGGCGCAGTACGCGGATCATGGCCAACTGTCGCCGCGACCATGTCAAGATCGATGCTCAAGCTGTCGCCACCGTGCACGCGACCAACAGAACGCTCAACAACACGAACGGGCACGCCTCTGGTCGCGCAAGCGAGCGCCAGCGTGAGGCCGGCAAGGGATCCGCCGACAATAATGATTTCCGGGTGCGTGGTGTTCATCGCGTGTAAGCACTCATAACGTCAACATTTCTGAAAATATTCGAGTTCATCTGAAGGTCTTCTGCGTGACTGAAATGATCAGCGCGATCGCCGCCACGCCGATCACGACCCAGAAATATTCCATGCTGGCGACCAGGGTCGATTGCTGCTGCAGCATTTGTGCGTGCATCGCCACCGAGATCTGATTCGCAGTGGTGGAGCCCACTTCGGATGACAGTGCTTGCGCCAGCTGTTGAGTCTGCTCCACATAGAGAGGGTCGCTGGCGCTGAAGTGCACGTTGAGGTTGTTGTATTGCAGGGTCGTGCGCCATTGCAGAAACAGTGTGGCGGCCGTGGTGCCAATCGCCATGGCGATCTGTCCCATCATGTTTTTGATCTGATAGGCATGCGCGAAGAGCTTCTCTTCTTGCATCACGTCCCGAAAGGTCTGCATGGCGGCAGTCGACATGACCAACATCACAAAGCATCCATTGAGAATCAATGCCGGCAGAATGTTCGACCACATATTGGCGCTGGGCGTCAGCGAGGATAGCAGCCAGCCAAAGCCACCCAGCGCGATGAATCCCAGAATGAAGAACTTCTTCGGGGCAGGGTACTTTGGAAGGAGAGTGGCCATGATGACCCAGGTGGCCAGGGTGCCGGTCAGTCCGATGGCCTGGAATGTACCGATGGTGTCCCAGGAGTAGCCCAGTCCCGTTTGCAGGAAGTACGGCAAGATGTAGTTATTGGCGCCCAGTACAACGTAGGCGTAGCAAAACAGCGCCACACCCTGGAGGTAACGAGGCTGCATCAAGTCTCTGACTTTCAGGAAAGGCGTGGCCTTGTTGTGTTCGGCGTGGAAGAAGGTGTACATCCCCAGTGCTGCCAAGAGTGCGCAACCGACGATGATGAAGGTGTCGTTATAAAAGTCGTAGTAGGACCGCTGCAAAATGTAGAGCAGAAAGAAACTGCTGACCGACAACAAGAGAATGCTTGCCAGGCTCGAGGGGGTTCGGTCCTCCTCGGGGATAGGGCTCGTCGGCAGAAAACGCACGCAAAGTGCTGCTGCAACCAGGGCGCCGCCGATCAGTATCCAGAAGATGGCGTGCCAGGTATTTTCAGCCACCACCCACGACGAGATAAAAGGCGCCGCAGCCGTCCCGCCAGCGAGCCCGGTGGCAAATACTTTGATTCCCGTGAACCGGCCCGGGCCTGGGGGAATCAGGTTGATCATGAGGCGTGCCGACGTCATGAACGAGGCCCCACCCAGGGCCATGATGACTCGGCCTACGGTGAAACTGGTCAAATCAGCACTCACACCACACACCAAAGCGCCCAGCACGAAAACACTGATTGAGCCGAGCATGAAATTGCGCCAGCCCAGGCGCTCCGTCAGCCAATGCTGTTTCGAAATCACCACCACTGCGATACAGGCATACAGGGCGGCCACCAGGCTGAATTCTTCAGGGCTGGCCTCGATTTCGCCGCGAATCGGTGCATTGGCAAAAGCGATCATGCCCGCCTGTAAATATTCCAGCGCACAAAGCAAGCCCACAGTGAACAACAAGGCAGCGTGTTTTCTGTACATGATCCGCCCCGTCAAAGCTTCAGGTTTTTGGGGGCATGGTCACTGCCCTCATTGGCACTGATCACGCGTTCCACAACGTCATTGGCATCCTTAAGTTCGTTCTTGAAAATCTCGGTGCTGTAAACCGGTTGCTGTGCACCGGTCTTGTTCAGGACGGGGCCATTGCGATCGGAGGTATCGACTGAAACCCGCATGGATAAACCGAGGCGCAAGGGGTTTTGTGCTATTTCCTGCGGCCGCAAGGCGATCCTTACCGGCACCCGTTGAGTCACCTTGATCCAGTTGCCCGTAGCGTTCTGGGCCGGCATCAAGGAGAAAGCGCTGCCGGTACCGGCATCCAGGCCGATGATGGTCCCGTGGAAGATGACGCTGCGGCTGTAGGCATCCGCACGCAGTTCAACGGGTTGGCCAATACGCAGATCTTCAATCTGCGATTCCTTGAAATTGGCATTGACCCAGACTTGATCAACCGGCACCACCGACATCAGTGCGACGCCCGGACTGATTTTTTGTCCGACCTGCACACTGCGTTTGGTGATCACGCCGGCAACCGGTGAATAGATCTGGGTGCGATGCAAGGCGATGTAGGCATCACGCAGGTTGCTTGCCGCGACCAGCACATCCGGGTGAGTGCGAAGCGTGGTGTCGTCGACCATCGCGCGCCGAATGGAGAGCGCGTGTTGGGTGCCATCAAGCCCTGCTATTGCGTTTTTGAGTACGTCGGCGGTGTGGCTGATCTCTTCACGAGAAACGGCACCACTGTCGGCGAGTTGGTTGCGCCGACGCAAATCATCCCGAGCCTTGCGCACGTCGTTTCGACGCTGCTCGACTTCGGCCAGGAGTTGCTGGACCTGGTAGTACTCAGTGCGTGCCAGGCGTACTGCGCGAGCGAGGTTCGACTGGGCGCGCTCGTACTGAATTTCGGCGTCCACGGCGTTCAATGTGACCAACGGCGCGTTGCTATCGACATGATCGGTGTTGTCGCCGTTGATTGCCGTTACGGTACCGCTGACTTGGGAGGTCACCTGAACAACGTTGCCGTCGACATAGGCATCGTCGGTGGATTCGCTATCCAGTTTCAGCAGGTAGGCAACGCACAAGGCAACGACCATAAGGACGATGGCCACGATCAGCAGCAATGTGGGGCGGTGCGACGTTTGCTGTTGAGTGGTAGCGGCTGGGGAGGGCGTAGTTGTCGTCATAGCGTCATTTACCTGCCTGGGGAGGCGCGTTTTTCGGTCAACATTGAGTTAACGAGGTTGCAGCTTTCCGAACGCACCGCGCTGGTAGCCATCAATGGCTTCGGTCAGCGCAAGCTGAGAGGCGAGCGCCAGCGGTCCTTGCCAATACACGGGTTGATTCAACGGGACGCCAGAAAACAGCACAGCCTTGGCGTTGCCCTTGGGGGCGCTCAACCTGACTGCGCGATCGTCATGCAGCGGCAGATTCACCGGCAGCGTGAGCTCGATGAGATTGAAGGGGAGGTCGTCGACCCACACTTCGCCGTCAATCGGCATCACGAACGCCACATGACCTTCGGGGATCGGGATGCTGACTTCAGCGCCGTCCTCGAGCGAGATGTCCAGCACGGTCACTTCGGTGGGCACGGACAAGGGCGACGACACCTCGGCGAAACTGCCCAGTGGCACGCGCACCTTGACCCCTGGCAACCGCACCACAGGCACATCCTGCGCTTCGAGACTGAGCGCAAACGGAGCATCTGCTTGGCGCTCCTGCGGCAGGTTGATGAAAATCTGCAGCATGTGCACCGTCTTGCCCGGCTCGGCCGGCACCTCCTCGTGCACCACGCCTTTACCCGCCGCCGTCCAGTGCAGCCCACCGGGTTTAATCAGGTTGCGATTACCCAGCGCGTCGCGGTTATCAATTCCGGTCTCGGAATCAAGAAACAGATAGGACACAGCCGAGAAACCGGCATGTGGGTGCGGTGGAAACGTTGGCCCGCTGATCCAGGCATGATCGACCGCGAGGAACGGGTCGATAGGCTTGGCGAACTGATTTCCTCGTAGGCTGAAAGCGCGGAACTGACTGCCGTGATTCATGCGCTGCAAACGTGCGACGGTTGTCATGGCAATCTCCTCAGGCGCTCTGTGCCGGGCTCATGGCCGGGTAATCGATATACCCTTGCGCGCCCGGTGCGTAGAACGTGTTCTTGTCTGGAGCATTAAGCTCGGCGCCTGTACGAAAGCGCTCAGGCAGATCGGGGTTGGCAAGGAAGGCACTACCAAACACGACAGCATCGGCCCGACCCTCGGCGATCAGGGTTTCGGCGGAGCGCTGATCGAGTCCGCCACCGATCAGGTAGCTGCCGTCGAACAGTGGACGCAGCAACGCGTGGTAGTCGACGCTGGCGCCAAACAGGGCAACGTGCAGATAAGCCAGGTTCAGCCCGTGCAACTGTTCGACCAGCCAGGTGTAGGTTTCTTGCGGATTGGCATCGACGATGTCGTTGAAATTCATCTCAGGAGAGATCTTGAGACCCACCCGGTCACCACCGATTTCTGTCGAGATGGCAGCCAGTACGTCCAGTACAAAACGAACACGGTTTTCAACCGATCCACCGTACTCGTCCGTGCGCTGATTACTGCCCGTGGAGAGAAACTGTTCCGGCAGATACCCCGACGCGGCGTGCACCTCGACACCGTCGAAACCGGCCTCGATGGCCAGGCGCGCCGCTTGGCGATAGCCCTCGATGACCGCGGCAATCTCGACCACGCTCAGTGCATGGGGGGTGACGAAATCCTCAAGGCCCGTGGCGGTCCAGGTCTGGCCGGCGGGTTTGATCGCGGAGGGTGCCTGTGGCTGGGCGCCATTGGGCAACAACGAAGGATGGGAAATGCGTCCGCAGTGCATCAACTGCATGAAGATCCGTCCGCCGCGAGCATGCACGGCGTCGGTGACTTGCTTCCAGGCGGCGACCTGCTCGGCGGTTTCGATGCCTGGGGTGCGGACATAGCCCTTGCCCATCGCAACGGGGAACACGCCTTCACTGATGATCAGGCCGGCGCTGGCACGCTGTGCGTAGTAAGTCGCAACCAGTTCGCTTGGCACGCCGGCATCGTCGGAACGCGAACGAGTCATAGGGGCCATGACCACACGATTGGAGAGGGTGTGGCGACTGACCTGGACTTGAGAAAAGAGAGAATTCATTGTGGGGCTCTTCAGTAGTGATGGAGCCATCATTGATCAATCCTGATGCGGGATAAACTGGGTAAAATTGAAATGACTGATCCACTGATGGGGCAATGTCTCTAACGGATTCCGCGAATACCTTAAGATGGAGTTCAACCTTCAGGATTGGAGGATGAAGCAAGAAAATAGGAGGAGGGCGGGTTGGGATAGGTAGCCTTGCTGAATGCATGGCAGCTGCAAAGCGCGATCAAACACTGCTTGAAAAATCAATTGTTGACTCTTTTGTAGCGAAATTGCACTTCACATGACCACCCGTTTGCCCACCGATTGCATCGGATTTGACCAGCACGCTTCGTAACCATGATTGGCAAAGAATTGCCCATTGTCGCCGGTGGCGGCGACAGGCAGAAAGCGGCCGATACTGTTGAAAAAGTCGGTTTGCCCAAACTGACTGATCATTGACCGGTGAAAACGTCCTTTTTGCTCGCCGCGAAATCTGAGTCCGGAAGCCTCTGCCAAAAGCATAGATTTCGATCTCGGACGCGTACTTTTCTGATGATCAAACTATGGCCGACTTTTTCAACAAAATCGGCCGATAGCTGTCGGTCGCGAGTTCGTTCGAGATCTGTACTGAGGTTGAAGTCAGCTGGTCGATCAATATCATTCGCTCGTAAGGGAGTCGTTAAAGAAATCATCTTTAGCAATCAGACCGAAATCATCGCCGACAATAGCCGTATCCGCGCGTCCGTCATCGCTGAGCAGACTCTGAGTACGCCGTTCCTGCTTGAGATTAGCAACAGCCTGAAAGAAGCAGTCTTCACACAAGTGCAGCTCGTAGCGCTCGCCATCATGTTTCGTGCCATACCCCCAGTGTGCCTGTAGCGTGGCGAATTGAAGCCCGCCACTTTTCACCCGGGTGGAGAGCTGGCAGACGTCGCACATTACATCCATGACGGATTCGATTTCGACCTTACCGGTAATTTTCATCACTACCTCCCAACCAGCCGTTCCAAATGAAGAATCAGCATACAGGTGCAGTCGACTGGCAGTGTGACAACGCAGCTAGTGGCTGAGTCGTTGCTAAAAGCTGCATGACTGGGTAATTGCACAGACTTGCCCACCCATTTGCATTCGACCTGACAGTCATTTGCATCGGATTTGACCATCACGCTTCGTGACCATGACCGGCAGAGAACGGCCGATTCTGTTGAAAATGTCAGCCATGGTTTCTACGGCAGAAAAGTACGCGCTTGAGATTGAAATCTTTACTTTGAGCAGAGGATTCCGGGCTCCGATTTCGCGTAGCGGAGCTCAAAAAAGGCGATTTCAGCGGTCGGTATACAGGCAGTCTGGAAGGACCGACTTTTTCAACAGAATCGGCCAAAAACAGCCATTCCGTTGTGTCTACGAAACAGGGGCGATTCAGTTTCCCGAAAATACGGAAACCGTTTTTTTAAAAAGTTAGTAATCTAGTTTTCAACTTTTTAGTTCGGAGTTCTTCACTGGACGCGTCAAGATCGAGGCTGTCACGAATGTCGCATGCGACGTTTGCCGACACTCCATCCGCTTGGACAATGGCGGATTAGAATTCGCCGCTCAGCATACGCTCTGGGGCTTTGGCACTAAGGGCGAGGGCGATGTGAATGCAAGACCTATGGCTTTTTAGATCCTGCCATGGGGCCGATCGGCTCCATTTTTCTACCTTTCTCAATGGCAGATTTCATAAACCTGCGTTGGTTATTTGACACAGTACCTCCCAAGCACTTCGCTTGCGCCTCGAAAGCAAGTGACAAAGATTTATCCGATTCTGTTTTCATTATTATTTAGCCGTCAATCATTGAACTGAAAACCGGTTCGACAAGATCCCTCGAGAGCAGCTCTCTATACTCCTCAATTCTCCCAGCCAGGATCATGTCATCAACCGTAGGAAAATGACGTAACAAGTGCTTTGCATCAGATCGCACTCGATCGGGCAGCGTTTTGTCGTGAGAAATTTCAATTAAAAACTTACGCGTCTGCAGAACCGCACGAGAACGCTCACTGGGCATTGTCATAAATTGGCACACACAGGACGAGTCACACAGACAGTCTCTCTCCAAAGCAGCACGCTGTCCATCTGCAGCGAAGCTGCAAGATAGGAGTATTTTTCTTGTGACTGAGATACGTGAACTAATTATTCATTAATAGGACAGGGTCTCGAATTCACATCTTTACTTCGCAAAAAAACACAGATTTAGTTCGGAGCGCTACAGGTTGATGAGTACCGCGAAGAAGAAATATAAAATCATCGAATATTTAAAAAATCATCAAAAATAGTGGGTTACGAAGAGTTTAGAGATTCAACTTCAATATTTTTTAATAATTTTATTAATGAGTTTTCAGATGCTGAATCACTCAGAGTCCGAAAAAATGTAAATTCGGGCAGGCTATTATCGCCAGACGCCTGATAGTTACGCTCTATAAATTCACGCGCATTCATCCTATATCCCATAGACGACCCCAGAGCTCGTGTCGATAACGCACTCGCGCACTAGGACACTTCATTGCTACGAGCGGCCTGAAATAGGACAAAAGCGCATTCCAACTATAGTGGGATTTTAGCGATGGAATACAAATATCCGAACAAATTGCTTCGCCCAAAAAACAATGGGTGAAAAGCTGATACCGGCGCGAATAGCTTTCTGAAATTCAAATATAAGGTGGTCCTTACCCCTCGAGCGATCAGCGACGGTTAACAGCACAGTGGGAGGTCAACGTCCACTGCGCTTATGGCTCTGATCCTCTGGGATTGTCATGCCATCTGAAAAGTGAGAGGGGGAAGAGTATGAATACGCTCACTATTCCGTTTTCGATTCGGGTCTGGGATTACCGGCCGGGTAATTTGCGGACCTGCTGTCGACTGTGGTCACTACGCATGATTGGTTGGGCACACTCTACTGAGAAGCTCTTACTCCCTACTCCATGATTTCGTTGTAGTGCCCGGGGGACTTGAAAGATAGTGAAGGAGTGCTATCCTGCCTTTTATGGACTATCCGGGTGGCCCCAGCATAAGGAATTGAGAGAAGGATCAGCAGCCCACGACCCATCTGGGGAGTGGCTATGCCTAAAAAAAGCAAAACCTCATATTTTACAAAGCGCGGTAAGTATTTCGGCAATCTATGGGCAACCTATAGCTATAAAACCGGAAAAATTCTGCTACTTGGAAGCGATCGCCAACTAGCACACTGGCTTCTACATCTAGAATTCAACCCATCTGTAATTGACTTTGGTCTCCGCCCTGATTCCGATAATGAACACGAAAGTGGAGTTCCCGAATGTATGGCCTACCACTTCATTGTTAGACCAGTGCTTGGGCCTGTCGAACTTCATTTCCTACGCGTAAGCGGTGTTTCCGCTGACCTCACTGAAAAGGTTAGTGCGGCAGAAAAATTTAGATATCGATATTTAGAATTCAATGATGACTATTGGCTTCCTAATAAATCGAAAGTTCTCCCACTTCTAAAAGTTTCCAGTTTTTTGAGCGGAAACCGTGACTTATATATCCCAGTTGGTTTATACGAAGATGCAAAACGGCATGTGTTGACTATGCGTCAAGGAAATTTGCGCGGATACATGTCAGCCGTAAGCTCATATGATAGTAAACTCTGCTTATTGGTGTTTTGTCAAATGCATGCCAAAGGACTGATGCATGTTGATTTTGAAACCACCTTTTTTTCCTTAGATACTTGGTGGTGGGTTGATGAAGAATAATATGACCAAGGTCCGTAGGGACAACATAGGCTTCGTTCGGGTTGACTCAGCGTTGCTTAGTGCTGGCGATAGATCTGTATTTCTTCGCAGGAAACAAGCTATCGAGCTAAAGCTTGAGGGATGCGTGGGCAGGGAAATAAACAGGATTACCAACATTCCCGAAAGTGAGCTTACGCGACTATTTAAGCGTTACGCACAAATTAATGAAAACGGAATTTTTTGCGGAGAAGCGGCATTAATTCCTCATGCTCGCATCAATCCATACCAGAGGCGCAAAGCATTAGCCGCAAAAGGTAGCGAACAGCAGGGTGGTTTAACGGGCGCTCTCAGTTATACGTTGAGCAAACATCCAAAAATCGTTGACAAGTTTTTAGAAGATGTGTTGCGCCTAGATCATAAATATGGGCATGGACGGCCATATGAAAAAAGGCAGCTATGCAATTTATTCTACGATATATGTAAAGGCGAGGGGGTAACAAATAATGATTGGCCATTTAACCAGCCACGGGGCGCACGTAGGACGATTACTAAATATATAGGCGATCTTTTGCAAAGTAATTTTCAACAAGCTGCCCTGGCCACCGGCGGTGTAACTTCGCTTATACATAGCAAGGTGGGCACCGGTGAGATGCCGCTGATCGAAAATTTTGATGTGTATGATTTGATTGAAATCGACTCGTATTATGTCGATGCTTTTTTTGTTCTTAATATCAGTGGGGACAGACGGATAAAAACGAAAGACGTGATCAGTCGAATTTGGCTAATCGCAGCTATTTGTAGATCAAGTAATGCGATTCTCGCAATAAAATTTGTTTTTTCAAGTCAGATCAGATCTCAGGATTTGGTTGACCTCATTTGTGAAGCTTACGCCGGAACCTGGTCTCCTCGTCTGCATCTGACAGTACGAGATCTTAAGTATAGCGAGGCCTCCGGGATGCCAAGTTACTCCGTTCCATGGCTCAAATACCATACTTGGGGAGGTGTCTGCCTAGACAATGCAATGCAGCATCATGCAGACAAGGTTTACGAACTGGCACTCTACGACTTGGGTTTTTCATTAAACTTTGGCCCTTTGGGTCAGCCTGCAAGGCGCCCAAATGTAGAACGTCTTTTTAAACGCATTGCAAGCAAGGTTATGCATCAGATTGATTCAACAACGGGTAGCAATCCACAAGATGGTCGTGCCGAAGCTCCAGAAAAGGCTGCCGTCCATTACCAAATAGATGTAGATGAGGCGATTGAGGTGATGGATGTCTATACGGCAAACTACAATGGCGTGCCCCAAGGTGGAAAAAACAAAGCCAATAGCCCTCTCGAGATACTTCGTCAATATTGTTTGGTCTATAGCGCTGTAATACCATCTTCATCGGCGATTTATCTTAACGCTCTATCTTTGGGCAGTATGACAAAGATAGCCACGGTCACAGGCAGCATTGAAAAAGGCATCAGGCCTCGCATCAAGTTAGATCAGGCTATATATACAAGCCCGGACTTAGCCAGCGCTGCCCACTTGATTGGTCAGAAGTTAATTGTTCGCATACAACCTAACGATTACCGATATGTAGAAGCGTATTTAGCTAATGGAATCTATTTCTCAACCCTTACGGTCGAAGCAGCTTGGCGTCAAACCCCACACAGCGTTACCACGAGAAAACTTGTAAATCGAGCTTTATCAAAGCGAGAATTCGAGATTGCTGAAGGCCAGGCTCCTGTGCTGGCGTGGCAAAAACATTTAAGGGGAAACTCCAGCCCCAGCAATAATCGTGAACTGAAACGCATGCTTAACGAATCAACTGTAGAAGACCCGCAGAGATTACCAAGGGACAGTGAATCCGATGATTCCCCAAGCCCCAAAACTGATGCGAATTCCGAACGTTGGAAAAAACTCGGTTTGTTTGATTGAGGATTAACAGCATGGACTTTGAACATCCTATCTTAAGTAAAGAATATCGCTTGATGACACCTACTTTGATGGCTGTAGTTCAAAATGCTTGCTTTAAGGTGATGATGCGCAAAACGGGAATTGTTTTTACTGGTGAGCCTCGCATAGGGAAAACTAGATGCTGCGAAGCACTTATGGACGAAATACCCAAACGTTTTAGGCATGTGTATGCGTTTATGATGCCTGCGTCAAACAAAGATAAAGATGTACACCGAGCATCAATAATTCATCAATTGATTGATCTGGAGGAAATAAAATTACCTCCCAGGACTCCTTTCATACAAAGACAGGCGATACTGGTTGAAAGACTAAAGTTGCGGGCGGCTTCCGCAAATGCAAATCAAATAGTGATGCTCATTGATGAATTGCAACGATTGTCTTCCGCGGACTTTCAGCAGCTAGCCGACATATACAACAAGTTAAGGGGCTATCGTATCACGCTAACTGTTATTTCGTTTGCAATGCCGTCAATAGAAGGGAAAATAATTGAATTCCTTCAAAACGATGACAGGCACATCATAGGAAGGTTTTTGAGTGAGGTAAAACCACTTTATGGAGTAACCAACAAAATGAGCTTGGCGACCATATTATCCCTTTATGATACGGACCAACCATTTCCTGACATATCGTCCGATAGCTTTACTAAAGATGTATTGCCGATCGCGTATGCCAATGGATTCAGACTGGAAGACTTGTCTGATGATATATGGCGAGAAATGTCAAAGTTGGCAGTCGGCAAGTATGTGGGGAATTTACCGATGGAGCACGTTACGCAAACTGTTGCATATCTGTTTTTAATACTAAGTCACCAAGATAATGCCAGGTTAACAGTGCCTGCGGATTTGATTCATGAAGCCATAGCAGAAAGTAATTTTAAAGAATTTTGCCGTAGCATCACAACAGGTGATAAATAATGAACTGGTATTACCCAGCTGGCGGTCCACTCCCGTACGAGTCTATGTTTTCTGTTTTAATTAAGTTTTCACATGCTAATTTCGTGGAATTTCCTAAGCTAAGTAAAATTGCAAACAACCTTAACCTTAATCTGAATTCTCGCTTTATCAATAACTGGTACCGGCTCAAGAAGGCCACGGAGCTCGAACTTTTAGTTCCTGAATTCAACAATCATCTTCCCTTTGATTTTGCACCTCCAGAGGGCTTGCGAAAACTGACGCAAGAATTTGCATTTTGCCCGGACTGTATAAAATTTGGATATCATTCTGTTTTTAATATTATAAAAACTCATGATTTTTGCGTCTTGCATAAATGTCGCCTGTCTGTGGCCTGTTGTGCTTGTACTGAAATTTACTTTTATGGTTTTCGCTTTCTTGAACCCATTCCGAGACTGCTAACTCATTGTGATAAGTGCGGCTTTGAGGATATAGGGTTGTTCAAGGAAATTAACATGCGCCGAAATCGAAATCTTATTAAGGCATTACGCTCTGCTGGGGAGCAGCAAGCGGCTTGGTATTCTAAAATTCAATATTTTGATCAGGTGCGTGCGCCTTATTATTCAGATTATTACAGCTCCGCGATTTCGCGAAAAAAATTGACCGGACCGTTTGAGCGCGCCTCCGGGATACGAAGCCCCGAAAGATGCGCGAATCTACTGGATGATAATCAACAGATATTATGGGTGTTTCATTCGGGGTTCAATCCTGATCGTGACTCGTTTGACAACAGCGTTATTAGGTCGCATTCTTTAGAAAGTAGCTTGGAACTCATTGAGTACCGTTATCTCAGCAAGCATCGGGAATGCCTAAAGCGTGCGAATGAATTGACTGGTTTTCCTAATGGTTGTTTTAGACAAGTAAAATTATGCTCTGTGGCGTTGGCTTACATCCTGCTTCGCATAAAAATTGCTTATAGAGATTGGCCGGTCGCAGGTAGCGTCTGCGCACTCGATTCAGGTTTTGAGTGGGCAGGATCCGTAATAAGTCCCTTCGGTCGTGGCAATCATCACCGAGAATTAAACATCCTTTTTTTGTCCATTCTTGGGCGGCTACAGTTTCAAGTTTACCAGCAAGCAAATTTTCTCATATTAATTCGTCCAACAAGGGAGTTTTCAGCGGATAATCATTTTCCTGTTTATATAAGGAAGTCTAGTTATGCGTTTCGAAATGTGTGCACATCTGCGAACGCTAGTCTTGAGGTTTATCGCCATGAGTCCGGAGGGCCAATTTTTGTAAATTTCCCCAAAAGTAATATTGAACCTCACTGTCTGCCGAGGGCGCAGATGATTGTCTAACTTTAGAAAATTTCTTATTTTTCCCGCAGCTAAATTGGTCCGGCGGCTAAGCGTCGCTTCTTAGGAAATAAGTGCCAGCAAGACACTGTCCGGTTTTGCCAAGCTGATACCGATCTGTATCCAGATGCGTCAGATGCCCCCCCAAAACCTTTATCTCCTCACACGTAGAAGCCAACCTGATCATGAGAGTGCGTTGCATATGCTTACCCTGATTGAGAGTTGGCTATCTAGCCTCGCTGCTCAGGGTTATCATCATCACTGGGCGGATTCGAGCGAGTTAAAAGTTCGGTCGCTTTGCTTGCTAGAAGTGATCCAGCCTGGAAATACCCCATCAGCGTGGCGACGCTGCGGTGTTCGGTCATGGCCATGACTTCGCCGAGCGGCACCCCCTGGCGTCCGGCCTCAGTGACAAAGCCGGATCTTAAACTGTGTGCGGCCCAGCCACCCTCCAAGCCAGCCAATTTTGCCCGGCGCTTAACGATGCGCGCCACTTGATCCCCCGACAATCCTGTGGCCCCGACTTTGCCGCCTTTATACAGCCGGCGAAACAGTGGGCCGGTGTCGGCGGGAGCCACCGCCAACCAGGCGGTTAGGGCCTGGGCTGCGGGGCCGCGCAGGGGTTTCTCACGGCGCACGCCGCCGGTCTTTGTCTTGGTCGCGCCTAAAGCATACAGCCAAGTGGTGGCATCCAATCTGCGCACATCACTTACTTGCAAGCCGACTACTTCCGAACGCCGCCGGCCGCCGCCACTCAAGGCCAGCAGCAGGGCGCGATCGCGCACCCCGCGCACCCCGTCTGTGCAAGTAGCCAGCAGCGCCTGCAATGGCTCGAGCACGATCGCGGTTTTTCTTGCGCACCATCACGCCCTGGCGCGACTGCGCTTTACGTGCCTCGCGCAGCAAGGTCTTCAGCGCCGCCGCGTCGGTCGGACTGTCCCACTCATTGATCCGGTGCCATTTGCCCAGTACGGCCAGCCGATGGTTGACCGTGTTGAACGTCAATGGTCCCAGCTTGGCTTTGGTCCGCGCGGTGACGAGTGCCGCGTCTATCGACGGTGGCAGCAGGTGTGCCCAACTGCCGTCGGCCAATGGCCGGGCCAAGTGATCGAGGACGAACTGCACCGCCACGGTAGCGGGGAGCGGCGCATCGCCCAGCGGCAGACCGTAACGCAACTGCAGCCACGCCGACCAGTAGGCGAGGGCGCTGCAGTAACTGCGCACCGTATTGGCCGCGGTTCCGGCAGCGATGAACGCCGCCGCGGCTTCTTGCGTGTTGAGCGCCAGGACATGCGGGTCGAGGGGCGTTGCGTCGACCAGCGCTAACTGATCGGTGTTATTGAGTAGGTTCATCGGACTGAAATTTCAGCAGTCGGAAAATAACGGCGGATAACATTCCATTATCAGACCCAATTAAGGGAGCAGCAGGGCATAGCCCTCGGGGGGCCCGGAAACCAACGTCTTTGCAGCCGCCGATGCCGTGTTGACCCGTGGCGAGCGACCGACGGCCGAGCGCGTGCGTCTGGAGCTGGGTCGCGGTAGACCAGCGCGCGTCGACGGCTTTCTGGGTCAATGGTGGGCGCGCTTGGTCGAACGCCTCGTCTGCCAGCGTTGCCGGCCGAGGTCTTGCAGAGGCTGGCAGCAGGTGATCAACCTAGCGCAGGGAGTCACCGAAGAGGCCCTGGCCGAGCAGCGTCAGGAGCTGGCGACCGAGCACGTCCGGAGTCGCCGCGGCCGAGGATCAGGCGCGCTAGGACGCAGCACAGGCTCGCCAGCACGTCGCGGTGGTGCAGGCCGGCGCTGTGTCGTTTGGCATCAATGGAAGCAGTCAACGAGGGCGCGTAACCTCATGCGTTTGGGGCTGGACGAAGCCTGCGCCTTGAAGTCAGCGAGCAATGGGTTGGGGACGTGGTGGAACTCGGGAGCGCCACATATGAATCAGGCACTACCAAAGAAGCTGTGGGATCAACTCGGACTGGTCTCGATACTGGATACGATAAACCGGCTTAGCGGTGTAACCTGAACCGCCGTATACGGAACCGTACGTACGGCGGTGTGAGAGGACGGCGGATGTAAGTCCGCCTTCTACTCAACCCTCGATCTACGTCCTCGACTTTTTGAACGCCAGCCGGAATTTATGCAGCAGCGGCTCGGTATAGCCATTGGGTTGTGCACAACCTTCGAATACCAGTGCGCAGGCCGCTTGAAATGCAACTGACTGCACGTAGTCCAGTGCCAAGCTCCAGAGATAGTCAAAGCAATGCCTTCATCAGTCGCGACAAAATGGCTTATATCGAAGACTGAAATGGAACATATCGACTAAAGGACGCGTCATTTATGGAAACTCTCTTTTCTCAAATCAGCGATCGTCTGCACAATCGCCGATTTACGGTAGCGAACAACACCCACGGGCTATCCGGTGCAGGCACAGTATTTCACTATCATGTCGAGGAAAATGCTATTTCGGGCTCTTACCAAGGCGGCCGAATTCGCATGGGGAATCAAGTCGGGCGCGCGACAGGCCCCGATACCATTGAGCTTC
Source organism: Pseudomonas sp. TE12508 (assembly GCF_056279485.1). Classification (NCBI taxonomy): domain Bacteria; kingdom Pseudomonadati; phylum Pseudomonadota; class Gammaproteobacteria; order Pseudomonadales; family Pseudomonadaceae; genus Pseudomonas; species Pseudomonas sp. TE12508. The sequence goes on from NZ_JBWCCN010000007.1 coordinate 225,618, forward strand.
TTTATCAGTGCTTAACTACGGATGGCGAGATTCTTGCCGGCTGGTCTCGTGGCACGGTAGGCGTTGATCACGCTGGACGTACCACTCTGACCTTCGTATGGGGTTGGTTGTCGGGCGCGACTGGAGGAGGGGAGTCTAGCTACGTCGAGCTTGCCGCATAGCGGCTAAGGATTATTAGATTACAGATCGAAGAACTTGCGCCTCATGACTTCAGCATCCTGCTGATGCTGGCACTAAGGCTTGCGCTGATATCTGATTCGTCCACTCAAAAAACACCCGATAAAAAAAACCGATACCTGCTTAAAGATTTCCCAGAGGCGGGGTGCCCCCCCGCAGCCTTAGAGTTATACCCAACGCTCGACTGTCGAGCGGCCTCTTGGCCTGCATCCATTCCCAAGCCGGTCGGAACTAATACAAAAATAAGAAGGTAAGAATATGAGTAACGAAACGGTCGATATCAAAGCGTGGATCGACAACCGGCCGGTTGCCCGATACCAGTGGCTGATCATGGGCCTGTGTTTTTTCATTGTGCTGTTCGATGGCTTTGACGTCGCAGTCATGGGGTTTATCGCCCCTTCGCTGATTCAGGAGTGGGGGCTTTCCAAAGCTGCCTTTGGTCCGGTGATGAGTGCTGGCATGGTCGGTCTGGCCATCGGTGCCTTGACGGCGGGTCCTTATGCTGACCGTTTGGGCCGCAAGAAGGTGTTGCTGATGGCCGTGACGGGTTTTAGCGTATTGAGCCTGGCGTGTGCGTTCGCCCGTAACCCTTACGAATTGGCGGCATTGCGCTTGCTGACCGGCATTGCGCTGGGAGCCGCATTGCCCAACACCACTACGCTGCTGTCCGAATACCTGCCTGAGCGTAATCGCTCGTTGTTCATCACCCTCATGTTCACCGGTTTCAACATGGGCTCGGGATTGGGCGGTTTTCTGGCCGCGTGGCTGATTCCCAATCATGGCTGGCAGTCGGTGTTGCTCGCTGGTGGGATCCTGCCGTTGTTGCTGCTGCCTTTCATGTGGCTGTTGTTGCCCGAATCGGCACGCTTTCTGGCGGCTCACAATGCGCCAGCCAGCCAGATCGCCAAGGTGCTGAACAAACTGGGCGGGACCTTTACGGCTGCCACAAAATTCATCATGACCGAGCCCCAGGCTCAGCAAAAAGCACCGCTGCGCATGTTGTTCACCGAACGCTACCGCTTCGGCACCCTCGCACTCTGGTTGACCTACTTTATGGGCCTGCTGGTGATCTACCTGACCATGGGCTGGATGCCGACGCTGCTGCGCGAAGGTGGCCTGTCCATCGAACGGGCGGCGACCATCACTGGTCTGTTCCAGATCGGCGGCACGGTCGGGGCGATCGTGGTCGGCTGGGCCATGGATCGACGTAATCCCAACGCCGTCATCGCCACTTCTTATGCGCTGGGCGGCGCCTTCATCCTGCTGCTCGGTGCCTTCAGTCTGGAGTCGAGCCTGCTGGCGTTCGGCGTGGTGGCGGCGGGCTTCTGCATGAGCGGCGCGCAGACCGGTCTCAACGCCTTTGCTCCCGGCTACTACCCGACCGATTTCCGCGCCACAGGGGTCAGCTGGATGCTGGGCATCGGTCGTTTCGGGGCTATCTTTGGTTCTCTCATCGGTGGCGCGGTGCTCAGCCTCGGGCTGGGCCTGCCGTTGCTGTTCGCCATGTTGAGCGTGCCGGCCTTCATCGCTGCGCTGGCGATCCTGGCCAATGGTCATGCGCGGCGTCGTGTGAACCAGGCCTTGCTGACGCAATAATCTACTTCGAACAAAGGAACTAGTCATGGCACGCATCATCGGTGGCCTCGCTGTATCCCACACACCCACTATCGGCTTCGCCGTCGATCACGATAAACAGAACGAGGCTGCCTGGGCGCCGATTTTCGAAGGCTTCGAACCGATCAAGGTCTGGTTGAAAGAGCAACAGCCCGATGTGCTGTTCTACATTTTCAACGACCATGTGACGTCGTTTTTCTTCGACCACTACGGCGCGTTCTCCCTCGGGGTCGATGAGCGTTACGAAGTCGCTGACGAAGGCGGCAATCCCCGCGAGCTACCGGGCATTGGTGGCCACGCGGCACTGTCGCGGCACATCGGCGAAAGCCTGATGGCCGATGAATTCGACATGAGTTTCTTTCGTGACAAACCGCTGGACCACGGCTTCTTCTCGCCGATGTCGGCGCTGTTGCCTTGCGAGCCACAGTGGCCGGTGGAAATCGTGCCGCTTCAGGTTGGCGTGCTGCAGTTCCCGGTGCCCAGCGCGTTGCGTTGCTACAAGTTGGGACTGGCGCTACGCCGGGCGATCGAAAGCTACCCCGAGGATCTGAAGGTAGCCATTGTCGCCACTGGTGGTGTGTCCCATCAGGTGCATGGCGAGCGCTGCGGCTTCAATAACCCGCAGTGGGATCAGCAGTTCATCGATCTGCTGGTCAACGACCCGGTGCGCCTGACCGAAATGACCTTGGCCGAATATGCGACCCTGGGCGGGCTGGAGGGCTCGGAAGTGATCACCTGGCTGATCATGCGCGGCGCGTTGTCGGCCGCGGTGAAAAACCTGCATCAGGATTACTACTTGCCGTCGATGACCGGCATTGCAACCTTGCTATTGGAGAACCAGGATCGGCCGGTTCCTGCCGAGCTCAACGCACGGCACTTGCAGCACATGCAGCATCAGTTGGCCGGAATCGAGAAACTCGAGGGCACGTATCCGTTCACGCTGGAGCGCAGCGCCAAGGGTTATCGCCTCAACAAGTTTCTGCACCGCATGATCGAACCCGAGTGGCGTCAGCGCTTTCTCGATGCGCCCGAGACGCTGTTCGATGAAGGCGGACTGAGTGAAGAGGAACGCGATCTGCTGCGACGTCGCGATTGGCGCGGGTTGATTCACTACGGCGCGATCTTCTTCGTCCTGGAAAAGCTCGCCGCCGTCCTGGGGATTCCCAATCTGCAGGTCTACGCCGCGATGCGCGGGCAAAGCCTGGAGGAATTCATGAAAACCCGGAACCAGCAGGTGTTGTACTCGGTGGTGGGCAAAGCGCCGCGCTAACGCCTCGACAGTCTTCGGCGGCTCGTCGCGGGCCGCCATCGCAATACCTTTGATTGACCTCACTGAGCCCGGTACTTCTGGGGGCAGCGGATTTCTTTACCCAAAAAACGGATAACAATAACAATGAAAATCACCGCCAACCCCCGCGTCGTCTTCACGCTGGCCATCGCTTCCGTGCTACCTCTGGAGGCCCCGGCCGTCGGTTTCGTCGAAGATGCCAGCGCCAACCTCAATCTTCGCAACTTCTACATAAACCGCAATTTCACCAACCCGGCCTACCCACAGGGCAGGGCGGAGGAGTGGACGCAGAGTTTCATTCTCGACGCCAGGTCCGGTTTCACTCAGGGGCCGGTCGGCTTCGGGGTGGATGCCTTGGGGCTTTACTCGGTCAAGCTCGATGGCGGTAAAGGCACTGGCGGGACTCAGTTGTTGCCGATCGATGGCGATGGACGTCCTGCTGATGACTTCGGCCGTCTGGCGGTCGCCGGAAAAATGAAAGTGGGGAAAACCGAACTGAAGGTCGGTGAGTGGATGCCGGTGCTGCCGATCCTGCGTTCCGACGACGGTCGTTCGCTGCCGCAAACCTTCCGCGGCGGGCAAATCACCTCGAAGGATATCGACGGCCTGACCCTGTATGGCGGCCAGTTCCGCCAGAACAGTCCACGCAACGATGCGAGCATGGAAGACATGTTCATGCAGGGCAAAACGGCGTTCACCTCCGACCGTTTCAACTTTGTCGGCGGCGAATACAGCTTCAACGAAAAACGCACGATGATCGGCGCGTGGAACGCGCAACTGAAAGACATTTACCAGCAGAAATACCTGCAACTGGTTCACAGCCAGCCGCTGGGCGCCTGGACCCTGGGCGCGAATCTCGGTTACTTCTGGGGCCGCGAAGACGGCAGCGCCCGCGCCGGCGATCTGGACAACCGCACGTTATCGGCATTGCTCTCAGCCCGTTACGGCGGCAACACCTTTTACGTCGGTCTGCAAAAACTCAGCGGTGATGATGCGTGGATGCGGGTCAATGGCACCAGCGGCGGCACACTGGCCAATGACAGCTACAACAACAGCTATGACAACGCTCGGGAAAAATCCTGGCAGCTGCGGCATGACTACAACTTCGCCGCCCTCGGTGTGCCTGGCCTGATCCTGATGAACCGCTACATCAGCGGTGACAACGTACATACGGCCACGGTTAGCGACGGCGAGGAGTGGGGGCGTGAATCCGAGCTAGCTTACACGGTGCAGAGCGGGAGTTTCAAGAACCTCAACATGCGCCTGCGCAACTCCAGCATTCGCCGGGATTACAGCAGCAACGAGTTTGATGAAAATCGCCTGATCGTCAGCTATCCGATCAGCTTGTTCTAACGCCATCGCGAACAGGCTTGCTCCCACATTTGATCGTCGCCGTTCACGAAATCCGTATGCGCTGGACATCCATTGTAGGAGCGAACTTGCTCGCGATAGCCATTTCCCGGTTACATCACAATTTGCTGACTGACCTAAGCGGATTGCTCGCGGATCACCCGACGGATCATGTCCATCAGCGCTTGAGCGACCGGCGAATGTAGGCAGCCGTTGCGGTAGGTCAGGCCGATGGCTCGAGTGGTCTGCTTTAATTCCAGCGGCAGGATGCACAATTCGCCGGAAGCAATTTCCTGCTCCAACTGATGGGCGGATACTGCTGCGAGCATGTCCGAGCGCAACAGCAGCCCGCGAATGACCGCCATGTCGCCACTTTCCACCACGGGTCGAGGCGTTGCGATACCGAACCCGGTAAAGCACTCGTCGAGCATCTGACGGGCCGGCGAGCCCGCGCGGGGCAGCACCCATCGGGCACGGCCGAGTTCATCCAGCAGGTCGGTCTTAGCACAAAGCGGATGATCACGTCGCGCCAGGACCACCATTTCTTCCGTAAGCAGCGCCTCGCCGACGAGGTCGCTGGCATACGCTGCCGAGCGCAAAGCGCCGAAAATGAAATCCACATCGCCCGCGCGCAGTTCGGTGGCCAGCAGGTCGAACGGGCTCTCGTTGGTGATGACCTGAATGCCCGGATGCTCGTCCATCAGCCGCACGATGGCTTCGGGCAAGATGCGTGTGCGGCCCAGGGGCAGGGCGCCGACATGCACCACGCCTTGCAAGGCACCCCGGATGGCAGTGATGTCGGTTTCGATATACCGCAGCTCGTTTAGCGCGCGGCGGATCGGGAACAGGATTTCATGGCTGGCACGGGTCGGCTGCAATCCGCGGGGCGTGCGCTCGAAGAGTGTTTGACCGCAACCACTTTCCAGCACTTTGAGGGTCGAGCTGATGGCAGGCTGGCTCAGGCCCAAGAGGCTGGCCACGGTCTGCATGTGGTGTGTTTCGCAGAGTTTGACGAACACTTGCAGGCGCCTGACCTGGAACAGATAGAGTGGCTCGACCACCTGTTTTTCCCCTGAACCCAATAGCTTCGGCACGGTTTCCAGTTCTGTCAGTACGCGCCGAGCCCGGGGCAATAAGCGTTCGCCAAAGTCGGTCAATCGCATACCGTTGGCGTGCCGCTCGAACAGCGGCACATTCAGCCGGGCCTCCAGTTCGGAAATCGCCCGGGTCACCACCGATTGAGCCCGATACAAGGCCACAGACGCCTTGGAAACGCTCCCATGATCGGCCACCCGGACGAAGGCCCGCACATGCATCAGGCTGGGAAGTTCACTGGATTCCATGGGGCTCAGGCTCTGCAGGTTGGCGGTTCAGCCGGACTATGCCTCTGGGCTAATGGAGTGGCAATAAAAAAAACGCATACCTCGAACACTCGAACGCATTACTCCGGTGGCGGGTCACGGTGCGATGCTCTTTCGAAACGCAGGAGGAGCACCCGCAATGATCGAGTCACCTAAAAACGCGCTGGTCGTCAGCGCACATTCTGCCGATTTCGTCTGGCGTGCCGGCGGTGCCATCGCGCTGCATGCGCAACAGGGCTACAACGTGCACATCGTCTGCCTGTCGTTCGGCGAGCGCGGCGAATCCGCCAAGCTGTGGCGCAAAGGCGAGATGAGCGAAGACACAGTCAAAGCTGCTCGTCGCGAAGAGGCCCAGGCCGCCGCCGATATTCTGGGCGCCAGCGTCGAGTTCTTCGACATCGGCGATTACCCGATGCGCGCCGACAAGGAAACCCTGTTCCGTTTGGCCGATGTATTTCGTCGAGTCCAGCCAGAATTCGTCCTCAGCCACTCGCTGAGAGATCCTTACAACTACGACCATCCGCTGGCCATGAACCTGACGCAAGAGGCACGCATCATCGCCCAGGCCGAAGGCTACAAACCGGGTGAGAAAATCGTCGGTGCGCCGCCGGTGTACAGCTTCGAACCGCATCAGCCCGAACAATGCGAATGGCGCCCTGATGTGCTGCTGGACATCAGCGATGTCTGGGACAAGAAGTACGCGGCCATCCAGTGCATGGCCGGCCAGGAACATCTGTGGGAGTACTACACCCGTGTTGCCCTGCAGCGCGGCGTGCAAGCCAAACGCAACGTTGGTATCACTTCCACCCGCAACATCGTTTACGGCGAGGGCTACCAGAGCATTTTCCCGCGGGTCACGGAGAACCTGGCATGAGTGAACTCATTGGAAAAACCGGCATCGTCGTGTGCAACATCCCCAGGGCCGAGGCTGCCCTGGTCGATGAGCTGAAGCGCTTCGGTGTAGCGACGATTCATGAAGCACAGGGACGCAAAGGTCTGCTGGCGTCTTCTATCACGCCAATTCAGCAGGGGACGGCCACTAGCGGCACGGCAGTCACTGTGTTGGTCGCGCCGGGCGATAACTGGATGTTCCATGTTGCCGTGGAGCAATGCCGCCCCGGCGATATCCTTGTGGTAGCCCCCAGTTCACCCTGCTCCGATGGCTACTTCGGCGATCTGTTGGCGACTTCACTCAAGGCCCACGGGGTGCGTGCTCTGGTGATTGACGCGGGCGTGCGTGACACCCACTCCCTACGCGAGATGGGGTTTCCGGTCTGGTCTCGGGCAATCAGTGCCCAGGGCACGATCAAGGAAACCCTCGGCTCGGTCAACCTGCCGCTGGTGTGTGGCGGTCAGTTGGTCCATCCGGGCGATGTGGTGGTAGCCGATGATGACGGTGTGGTCGTTGTGCGTCGCAGCGAAGTCCCGCAAGTCGTCGAAGCCAGCCGCGCACGCGCCGATCTGGAAGGGCAGAAAGCCCTGCGCCTGGCCAAGGGGGATTTGGGCCTCGACATTTACAACATGCGCTCGCGTCTGGCTGAAAAGGGTTTGCGCTATGTCGACAGTCTCGACGAGCTCGGAGACTGACATGGAGCAGACACGTATTCCCTGCCTGTTAATGCGCGGGGGCACCTCGAAAGGGGCCTACTTCCTTGCCAGCGACTTGCCTGAGCAACCGGCGCTTCGAGATCGGGTGTTGCTGGCGGTCATGGGCTCGCCGGACGAGCGTCAGATCGATGGCATTGGTGGCGGTGACTCGCTGACCAGCAAGGTCGCAATCATCAAACCTTCCGCGCGCACCGGGGCCGATATCGATTACCTGTTCGCGCAAGTTCTGGTCGAAGAACCGCGGGTCGATTACGGTCAGAACTGCGGCAATATCCTGGCCGGCGTAGGCCCGTTTGCCATAGAACGTGGACTGGTGACAGTGAAGGGCGATGTCACTCCTGTGCGGATTTTCATGGAAAACACCGGGCAGATCGCGGTGGCTCATGTACCCACGCCCAATGGCGTCGTCCGCTATTCGGGTGATACACGGATCGATGGGGTGCCAGGACATGCTGCGCCTTTGATCGTCGAGTTCGAGGATGTCGCCGGCTCCAGTTGCGGTGCGCTGCTGCCGACCGGCAACGCGCACGATATTTTCGATGGCGTCGAAGTGACCTGCGTCGACAACGGCATGCCGGTCGTTCTAATCCGTGCTGAAGAACTCGGCTGCAGCGGCTACGAGACCCCTGAACAACTGGATGCCGACAGGGAACTCAAGGCCCGACTTGAATCGATCCGCTTGCAAGCCGGACCACGCATGAATCTGGGCGATGTGAGCCAACGCAACGTGCCAAAAATGTGTTTGATTGCACGCGCACAAGCAGGTGGGGCACTCAGCACACGGACCTTTATTCCGCATCGTTGCCACACCAGCATCGGTGTATTCGGGGCTGTCAGTGTGGCGGCTGCCTGCTTGATCAAGGGAAGCGTAACGACGAACCTGGCCTGTGTCGGTGAGGGCGAAGTGAAACGGCTGTCGGTTGAGCATCCGACGGGCGAATTTACCGTGGAGCTGCATCTACAAGATGGTCAACTCACGGGTTGTGGGCTGATTCGCACGGCCCGGTTGCTGTTCGATGGAGTTGTGTGCGTGCCGAATAGTCTCTGGGGGTGATAAACCGCACTAAGGATGTTGAATGCTCTTCATGACTCGTTTGCCTTCGACGGTGTATACCAGACATATCAATGGCGCTATTCGTTTTTTTGCAAGCGACGCACGCCGCAGTAAAAAATGTGCACCTTGAGGTGCACATTTTTACTTACATAGCGCGATGTCCCGTAGCAGGCTCAGCGGGGTTGCGTGGCTTTCTTAATGCGAGCCTCGCTGGCCGAGAAGATCCAGAGCAACATCAACAATCATGTCTTCCTGCCCGCCGACCATGCGCCGCCTACCCAATTCGACCAGGATGTCCAGAGTCTTGAGGCCGTATTTGGCGGCAGCGACTTCGGCGTGGCGCAGGAAGCTGGAGTAAACCCCGGCATAACCCAGAGCCAGGGTTTCGCGATCGACCCGTACCGGACGATCCTGTAAGGGGCGGACGATGTCGTCGGCGGCGTCCATCAAGGTGTAGAGATCGGTGCCGTGATTCCAGCCCAGACGTTCGGCGGCGGCGATGAATACCTCCAGCGGCGCGTTGCCGGCGCCGGCGCCCATACCGGCCAGGCTCGCGTCAATACGATCGCAACCTTCCTCGACGGCCGTGATGGAGTTGGCCACCCCTAGGCTGAGGTTGTGGTGGGCGTGCATGCCGGTCTCGGTTTCCGATTTGAGCACGGCCTTGAAGGCACGGAATCGCTCGCGCACATCCTGCATGTTCATCGCGCCACCGGAGTCGGCCATGTACACGCAAGTTGCGCCATAGCTCTCCATTAGCTTGGCCTGCGCGGCTAATTGCTCGGGGCCGATCATGTGGCTCATCATCAGAAAGCCGACCGTATCCATGCCCAGCTCGCGGGCGTATTGGATGTGTTGTTTGGACACGTCCGCCTCGGTGCAGTGAGTGGCGATCCGCACCACCCGGGCACCGGCATCGTAGGCGGCCTTGAGGTCATGTACGGTGCCGATGCCGGGCAGTAGCAAGGTGGTGATCTTGGCGTGGCTGATGACATCGGCGGCGGCTTCGATCCACTCAAGGTCGGTGTGCGCGGCGAAGCCGTAGTTGAAGCTGGAGCCTTGCAGGCCGTCGCCATGGGCGACCTCGATCGAATCGACCCTGGCCTTGTCCAGGGCGCGGGCGATGTCCTGCACATTCTGCAACGAGTACTGGTGGCGAATCGCATGGCTGCCGTCACGCAGCGTGACATCGGAAATGTAGAGTTTTTTCGCGGGATTGAAGGTCATGGTTATCTCCTCAGGCGTTGAGCATCGACTGAGCCATGCGCTCGGCTGCGGCCAAAGCAGCGGAGGTCATGATGTCGAGGTTGCCGGCGTAGGCTGGCAGGTAATGGGCGGCGCCTTCGACTTCGAGGAACACCGAAGTCTTGAGACCGGAGAATTGACCAAGGCCCGGAATGTTTAGCGGTGCGTCTTCAGGTATGACATCGAACTGCACCTTCTGCTTCAGCCGATAGCCCGGCACATATGCTTCTACCGCAGCAGACATTTCTTCGATGGATGCCTCCACTTCAGCTTGGTCGGCCGCTTCAGACAGCACGAACACCGTATCGCGCATCATCAGCGGCGGCTCGGCCGGGTTCATGATGATGATCGCTTTGCCTTTGGCCGCGCCGCCAATAACCTCAATGGCCTTTGACGTGGTTTCGGTGAACTCGTCGATATTGGCGCGAGTACCCGGGCCGGCGGATTTGCTGGCAATAGATGCGATGATTTCGGCGTAATGCACTTTGGCCACACGCGACACCGCTGCGACCATCGGGATAGTCGCCTGACCGCCACAGGTGACCATGTTGACGTTGAGCTGACCGAGGTTCTGTTCCAGGTTCACTACCGGCACGCAATACGGGCCAATGGCGGCTGGAGTCAGGTCGATCAGGCGGATACCGGGTTTGGCCGCGCGCAGCAAAGCGTCGTTGTGTACATGGGCACCAGCGGAGGTGGCATCGAAGACGAAATCGATATCGGCGAATTGTGCCATCGCGATCAGTCCTTTTACCCCCTCATGGGTGGTGGCGACTCCCATGCGCTGAGCACGGGCGAGGCCATCGGAAGCCGGGTCGATTCCGACCATGACCGCCATTTCCAGGTGTTTGGCGTTGCGTAGGATCTTGATCATTAGATCGGTGCCAATATTGCCGGAGCCGATAATGGCGACCTTGAGTTTGGTATTGCTCATGGGTGCAATCTCACAGGCTGGCCGGGCCTTGTCGGCCCGGCGGAGAAAGGAAGTCGGGATTAGACGAAGCGGCAGCTGACTTCGCCAAGACGGGTAAGACGCAGGTGCAAGCTGTCCCCGGTTACCACGGGCGTCATCGGCCCAAGCGCCCCGGAAAGCAACACATCACCAGCCTGCAATGGGCGACCCATTAGCGCCATGGTGCGCGCGAGCCACAGGCACGCATCCACGGGATTACCCAAGCAGGCGGCGCCAATCCCGATCGACGCCGTCGCGCCGTTTTTCTCCAGCAGCATCCCTTCGAGCCTGAGGTCCAGCGAGGACAGTCGAGTAGGCTGCTTGCCCAATACATACAGGGCCGATGAGGCGTTGTCGGCCACTGTATCCACCAGCGAGATATTCCAGTTATCGATCGCCGAGTCGACGATTTCCAGTGCCGGGATCACGTATTCCACCGCCCGAAGCAATTCGGCCAGTGTGGTATCGAAGTTCGGAAGATCGCGACCCAGAACAAAGGCGATCTCACCTTCGGCTTTGGGCTGGATCAGTTGGCTGGTACGAATCTCGCCACCATCGACGATTTCCATGTCGGAGAACAACATGCCGAAATCCGGTTGATCGACTCCCAGTTGCTGCTGCACGGCAGCGGAGGTCAGGCCGATTTTGCGGCCCACTAGACGACGTCCCTGGGTCAGCGCCAGTTGGGTATTGATCTCTTGTACGGCATAGGCGCCGGTCAGAGAGTCGATGCCGAAGGTCTCCGAGATCCGGGCACAGGGCTGACGCTGCTCGCGGGCAACAGACAGGGCAGCTGCGGCGGATTGCAGCTGCGGCAAAGAAAACTGATTCATGCGCTTTTCCTCAAGATGGCAGGGGGGCTGGCTACGACTTCCAGTCCCGGGCTCCACTGCAACTGGAATTTGAGTTCGGCGATTGCGCGATCCAGGTCGCCGGACTCAACCATGGCGAAGGTGAATTTGTCTGGACGTACTACGGCAATAGCACCTGCGGAAAAACCCGAGCGCTTGAACCAGTCGACCATTTCGCCATGCACATCCTCGACCTCTACCAGCTCGCTGGTATTGGCACGCTCGACGTTTGCACCTTGTGGGCGAGTGCCGAACTCGAAGAGGGTGGCGTAATGAGTGCTCTGGGCATCGAGCATTTTCCGGGATGCTGCCGACAGATGTGCACGCGGATCCACGTTAAAGCCAATAAGAGCGAAATCTTCTCCCAGCAAGTCATCGAGCAGTACCCGTTTGCCCTTGAAGGTACGCACTTCGGGTTGCGGGATCATCCGGCCCTCGGGGGAGCGTCGGTGCTTGCGTGGCATCCCTAGATAGCTGTCGGCAACATACGTAGGGGCCGGTTTGAAGCGTCCTTCGCGAACGTAACGTCCTAGAAACGGCGTCACTAGAACAGTTTTCACCAGCAGGTTGCGCAGCCGGCTGGTAATCGGATTAGACATCGAGACAAAGTCTTTCATCTGCACTGAGATGTCGATCATCGCTTTGGCATGATAAAAACGTTCGGTTCCGTAGGTATCGAGCAAGCGGTCGCTGGCCCTGCCCTTGATGACGGCATCGAGTTTCCAGGCCAGATTGTAGGCATCGCGCACCCCGGAACTCATGCCCTGGCCCATGAACTGTGGCGTCATATGGGCGGCATCTCCGGCGATGAAAACCCGACCCTTGCGCCAATCCTTGGCGACCAGGGCGTTGAAGGTGTAAACCAGCTTGCGCTTGACCACGAATTTGTCCGGATCGACATAGCGACTGATCAGGTTTCGCACGACTTGTGGGTCTTCCATTTGCTCCTTGGTCTGACCGGGCATCAGCATGAACTCGAAGCGATGGAAGCGACCGGGTTGAGGGCAGCAGACGGTAGGGCAATCGGGGTCGCAGATAAAACTGAAGTAGGGCAGATGGCGCAGGGCATCTTCGCCTTCTTTCATCTCCAGATCGACCACCAACCAGGGTTCGGGAAAGTTCTTGCCGCTCATCCCGATACCTAGGGTTTCGCGTACAGTACTGCGGCCGCCGTCGGCGCCGATCAGGTAGCGGCCACGAATGGTTTGCGGGTTCGGGTCGACGGAGGTTTCGCTGCGTGCGTCGCTGGTATCGCTGAAGCGAAAGCTGCTGGTGGCTTGGTGGGTCACGGTGACGCCTTGGTCATCCTGTTCGAACTGTGTCAGTTCGCGGCCACGGGCAATCTGCACTTTCGGGTAGCGCTTCAGCAGATCGCTCAAGGTGGTTTCCAGCCACGGTTGGTATAGGAAGTTGATGATCGGCCAGCCATAAGGGCGATCAAGGCGCCAATACTGGCCTAGCACCTGGCCATTGGCGAGAACCCACTGGGCAGGGGTGTCGGCTTGCATGTTGACGGACAGCTCATCGGCAACCCCCGCGGCCTGCATCACACGCATGCATTCATCATCGGTGTAGACGGCTCGGGCGTTGCCGTAGAACGTCGGCTCGCGCTCCAGCACCAACACTGACAGGCCACGTTTGCCTAGCAGATGCGCCAGGGTCGCGCCGGTCGGGCCGAGGCCGGAAATGATCACATCGACGGTTTGCGTATTGTCATTTTTGTTATTCATAGCGATATCTCTCTTACAGCGGTGAATACTCGGGTTTGAGCAGCGAGCGCACACCGCGGACAAGATTGCCCAGATTGGTAGTGAACTTGTGCCAGGCACTGTTTTTTTCCGGACGATGACCCCAGAGGCTGATGCCCTGATAGGAGGTGGTTTGCCACTGCGCTTCATCCACCACTAAAGCATTCCAGCCCAGCTCCACTTCAAAGCCGCTGGGGCTCATCACGTAGAACGACTGCTCACGGTCATTGGGGTGTTCGCCGATTTCGTGTGCCATCTCGAAGCCCAACTTTCGGCAGCGTAAAAAGGCATCGGTGAGGTCGCCGACCGAGCTTGTCAGCATGCTCATGTGCTGGACGCGGGTACGAATTGGGTCCATGGGCAGGCCGCGCAGGCGAGCGATGGCGATGGAATGGTGACGCTCATTGACCCGGAAGAAATCGATGTCCAGCGTCAGCCCAGCGATGTGTTCGACGATGTGGTCGCTGACGCGGGCATCAAAAATTTCCTGCCAGAAACGGCGCATTTGTTGCGGCTTACGCGAGGTGATTGCTAGATGCCCCATGCCGGCATCACCGGTGATGAACCCGGCGTTGAGCATGTTCAGAGGCTGGTCGGCGACCAGCGGCTCCCAGAACAGTTCGACAGCCATGCGCTTGGGGCCGACCACCCGCCAAAACCGTTTCACCCCTCGTTGGGCTGCCTCGTCCGGATCGCTGACCCGGGCTTCCATGCCCAGGCGCTGCAAGCGTTGCAGGACTACGTCCAGGGTTGCCTGATCGCGCAGTTGCCAGCCCACGGCGATGAAGTCTTCCTGTACGCCGCGCTGGACGATGATCCGCCGTTGGTGGTTATCCATGCGAAACGCCAGAGTCTGCTCATCGGCGCAGGCCAAGTGTAAACCGATGCCCTGCTGCAGCAACGAGCGCCATTGTTCCAGGTGATTGGACTCTATTAACGCGTACCCCATGCTGCTGGCGCCGAAAATGTCCGGGGACTGTCTGTCAGCCATTGCTTGATTCTCCATGGCGATCGGTCAGCGCTTAGCGCGGCTGCCAAGAAACGCCGCGGTCACTGCGTTGAACTCGTCCGCGCGCTCCCACTGCACCCAGTGCCCGGTTTTGCTGAACAGATAGAGATTGCAGTCAGGTAGGCGGCTGCGCAGTGCTTCGCCGCCGCTCGGGCGATTGACCTTGTCTTCGCTACCCCAGAGCACCAGGGTTGGTACCTGGCAGCTCTTCAGGCGTGGATCGCGAGTGAAATCCCAGCGGCGAAAGTTGGGGATGCCCTGGGGCCGTCGCAGGGGGGGGGCGGCGACCACTTGTGGATCGATACTGGCTTGGTAGCGCTCCTGGATCATTGCATCGCTGACCTTGCTGCCGTCATAGACTAGGTATTCGCGGATGAAGCGGGTGATCTTGGCAAGGCTGGGGCCTTCGCCCGTGTAGTAATCCAATAGAAGTTTGAGGCCGGGAGTGGGTAGGCTGCGGGTGGTATTGACGCCGCCGGGGCCCATCAGCACCAACGCCGACACCCGACCTGGCGCATCCAGGGCCATGCGCAGGGCACAGGCGCCGCCCAATGAATTGCCAACCAGGTGAGCGCTGCTGATGTTCAGGCTGTCGAGCAGGCCGAGCATGGCCCCGGCCAAGTCGCCGAACGGGTCCTTGCGGTCCACACCTTTGGTGGATTGGCCGTAGCCAGGCATGTCGGCGACGATCACCCGAAACTGCTGGGCAAGCGCCTCAATATTTCGCGAATAATTAGACAGGCCGGAAGCTCCGGCCCCCCCACCGTGCAGCATCAGCAGTGGATGCCCGCTGCCCATCTCACTGATGAAAATCTGCCGACGACCCACTTGCACTGTTCGAGAGGTCAAGGCAGGAAGAGGTTCTTTATTGTTCATTGTCAGCTCCTGGCGTAAGGCACTTGGCCCAGGCAGTGGGTTCGTGCTTTTACCGGATGCTATCACCAAAGCTCAATAATGAACAATGGTGCTCAATTTATTTTTGAACGATGCTTGCCCTCGTCCTTTGGATGGACATGCTCGAAGGTGAGATGAAGGCAACCATTGAAATCAAGAACCGGCTGTCAGGCCTCTCTTAAGTGCAAAGGCCTGTCGCCAGGGGAGGGGGTCAAGCGGGGAGTGAGGGCAATGTCTGAATGGCAATAGCTTGTGCTTCTTCATCCGGTACGCCCAATGCCCGGAGAACGAACTCGGCCATATCGGAGCCAGCGTCTCGCCAGGTTTTGTGGCCTTGAAGCACTAGTATGGTGGCAGTCAGTACACTACCGCCAATCATGGCCATCACAGACGGCAATTGCTCCTGGCGGAAGCGGTATTTATCGGACATCAGGCCGCCGAGGACGTCCTGCATTGGCGGTCCGCTCCACATTTGCTGCAAGGTGGCGTTGCTGGCGGCATAGCGCACAATGAAGCTGCCCCAGTAAGGCTCCTCGTGAGCCCGACGAATATAAAAACGAATTCCATTGGCAAGACGTTGGGCGGGCTGCATGTCAGAGTTTGCACTTCTGGCCACCCTGTCATTCATCTCGGCACTGAGTTGACTGGCGACATCCTCGAACAACGACTCAATCGACGCCAGGTTGTTATAGATCGTATTGCGGGCGACGCCAGCGATCTGGGCGAGTTCACTGACATTGACTTCTTCGACGCTCTTCTCAACGAAAAGCCGAATGGCGGCCTCGTGGATGCGTTTTTGCACGGGACTGAGCTTCAAGGGATGAACTCCTGAAAGGAATGAGTAGTGTATTGAACAGTTTTGTTCAAAACAAAGCAATGGATGGTTTGAACATTATTGACAAAATTGAACGCACATGATCAATATTGATCTATTATGTGTTTTCTTCAAGTCGTGCCGAGCGCTAGGTTTTACTCAGGAACTCGGTCGTTCGGTTGAAACCCAGTCACGAGGGCTCAGGGCGTCATGACCTACATCCGGCTTTTTTCTACGACACGACACTGTCGTCGACGCGCTACTTCTTGACGGCGCTAAAGGAGTTGCAATGTCAGATTCTGGAGGATTCGCCTAGGCACAACTCTTGCGGCGTACGCTGAACCGCTACCGAACAGGCAATACCCAATTCATTTGAAGCCATGTTCATCAACTTGATCCGGAGCGGACCGTCCGGTGTCTCAAGAAAAAAATAGAGCCGTACACATGAAAATAAGAAAGCAGTTTTGCGCGTTGGGGTTGTGCCTCCCCTCCACCTCTCTGAGAGGGCTCGGTAATGAGTGAAATTCCCGTTCTGATCAGCGGTGGCGGTCCTGTGGGGCTAGTTTTAGCCATTTTTCTGAGCCGGCTCGGCATACGCTCGCTTTTGGTCAACGACCGCAAGCAAACAACTACTCATCCCAAGCTGGATGTCGTGAACTGTCGATCCATGGAGCTGTTCCGCCAAGTGGGTTTGGCGCAAAAAATCCGTGCTGCAGGAAATCCTGGCGACGCTAACCAGTTCTGCTCAATCGGTGCCAGTGCAAACGGGCCGTTCTACACCCTCTTGTCAAATCAACACCTGATGTATCAGCCCGTGACCATTGGGAAACGATTGATAAAGACATGTACTGACGGATCGTTGCCCTTGGAGCCGATGCAACGAATCGCCCAACTCCATTTGGAACCTGTGCTGCTCGCCGAAGCGCAAGCGGATCCCAACATAGAGGTTAGGTTTGGCTGGCGCCTGGTGGATTTTGAACAGGATGCGTCAGGCGTCAACGCAGTAATCGAGTCCATTGATGGTGGCACGCCAGAACACATCAAGGCGCAATACATTGCGGGCTGTGACGGCGCCAAAAGTCGGGTTCGCACCAAGCTTGGGATTCCTTACGACGGCACACCAAATCTAGTTGGCGAGCTATTTATTGTGCACTTTCGTTCCGACGAGCTGGCCAAGCTTTATCCGAATAACGAACCCTATTGGCACACATGGATTGCCCGTCCGGGATACAGCGGTCTTTTGGTATCGCCAGACGCCAGTCGCAATGACTATATCCTTCATCGCCCATTCGCTCCGCGTCCCGGTGAGACCCTTGAGGGGCTGATTGATCAGGCTCTGGGCACCAAAGTCGCATACGAGGTCGTGCAATCGGGACCATGGCGCCCTCAATTCCTTGTAGCCGAGCGCTTTGGCGAGGGTCGAGCCTTTATTGTCGGAGACGCCACACACCAATACATGCCCACTGGTGGCCTAGGCATGAATACGGGGGTTGCCGAGGCACACAACCTAGCTTGGAAATTGGCTGCGCGTCTTCAGGGTTGGGGCGGTGAAGTGTTATTGGCGAGCTACGAAGCAGAACGTTTGCCCATAGGACGACGCAATCGGGATCACGTCAAGATTAACGCAGCCAACGTCTTCGAAGTTCAATTCGGCAAGCCAGACTATTTATTGGAAGAGTCGGAGCGTGGGGAACAAGCACGCCTGCAACTGGTGCAGGCATTTGAAAAAAAGATTGGTCGCCTTTACGAATCGCTGGGCGTCGAAATCGGTTATATCTACCGCGACTCCCCGGTGATAGTTCGTGACGATGCTCCTCCCTCCCATGAAGACACACGTAATTATCTACCCACCACATGCAGTGGGGCGCGCTTACCCAGTGCCATGATGGGAGACGGCTCGGCAGTATTCGATCAACTGTCATACGATACCTTCTCATTACTGGCCTGCAATGCTGACCCTCAAGAGTATATTGGCCTTCTGACGGCTATGCGCGAAGTTGGCATGCCTGTCAAAGTTGTTGAAGTTAATGCTCCTCACTTGGATAAGTTGTTTGAGCGTAAATTCCTTCTTGTTCGTCCGGATCAACATGTGTGCTGGAGAGGAGATTCTATCCCAACCAACTGTAGCGCATTAGTCGATGTGGTGCGTGGAGTATAAGAATGAAAATCATCGAGAGTCTAAAATTATATTTCCTGCTCATAGCCTCTACTTTTCTTGTTTGGAGAGCCAGCAAGAAAAACTCGCGCATTCAGCAATTGCTTAGAGAAAAACCTTTTGTCTTTCAAATACGAACATCGGACGGGGCCTCTGCCTATCTGGAGTTGCGAAAAATGCAATTGAAAATGCATCTGGGGCAACACCCGATGCCGGATTTTTCTCAGTCTTGGAAGCGGACGAAAGATGCAGTGATAGTCATGTTGAGCCGGGATGAAACTGAGTTGCTTAGAGCGCTTGAGGATGGAAAATGCGAACTTAGAGGAAGCTTCTTGGTTGGTATGTGGCTCAACGAAGCGATCAAGCTGGCCCGCGGTTTCTAACCAGTGGGTTATTAATGAAAATAACGGAGGGTATAATGTCAACAGCAGTGGAAAGCTCCCAGGTCATCATCTACGGTGGCGGGATGGCTGGCGCTATTCTTGCGAAAGAGTTGTCCTCGTTAGCCGACGTGACCTTGGTCGATCCCAACGATTATTTTGAAGTCCCCATGGCTGTGCCTCGAAGTCTGGTACGCCCTGATTTTGCTGAAAAGGCCATTGTTCCTTTCAGGCAGGCATTGCCCGGTGTCAGGCATTTGCGCGGTATGCTCACGCAACTTAACGAGGAGGAGGGGCTGGTCACGCTTGGCTCCGGCAAGCAAATCAGTGTCTTGGGCAATGTTAGCGTGCTGGCTACTGGAAGTAGCTTCAGCAACTCCCTAATGCGTGCTTCCGATTCCACATCAGTGGAGCGCAAAGCGTTCTACTCACGCTATAGCCAACGCATCTCCTTGGCCAAAAATATATTGATCGTTGGCGGCGGGCCTATCGGAATAGAAGTGGCTGGTGAAATTAGTGAAAACTACCCGCAGAAGTCCATTACGGTGCTAGAGGAAGGAGCCCGAATATTGGCGGGGACAACAGAGACTGCCAGCAAGGTTGCAGCTTCAGTGTTGGCGAAGCGCGGGATAATTATTCTGATAGGGGAAAAGCTGGTTGAGTCGGAGAGTTCTCCGCGTGATGTGTTTTCCGACGCGGGAATAGCAGTAACCAGCTCCGGTCGCAAGATAGCCTACAACTTGATTATCTGGTGTGTAGGTGGCAAGCCCAATACAGACTATATGCGAGTTAACTTTAGTTCTGTCTTGAATGAAAAAGGTCAGATCAAAGTCACACAGAACCTTAGAGTTCGAGGTAATACTAATCTATTTGCTTTGGGTGATATTACCGATCTTGATGAAAATAAAATGGCATGGCACATCACGGCCCAGGTAAAAAATGCCGCGTTCAATGTTCAACAAGTACTGGCAGGCAGAACAAGCGATAGGAACCTGAAGCCCCATAAGGCTCAAACGGGTAATCCCATGATGGCGGTCACCTTAGGCAGTAAAATGGGAGTGCTCTATCTGCCTGTTCTCGGCGTCGTTAAATGCCCAGCCATTACTCGCACGGCCAAGGCAAGCCACATGCTGGTGCCAAAGTATCGCAAGATTTTTGGGGTGTAAGAGGTGTTCTTCTGTACTAAAAATCAAGTTGGAGTTCTTCTTTAAATGGAATGATGCTCGGTGGTTTGAACTTATCAAGCCTCCGTGAATTCGATGTTTTATATCTTGTTATCCCGATTCGGCAGTAAAGCCGAGTTGGCACAATCTTCGTCGCGATCAAATATCAGAGAACAAAAAATGAAAGCTCTGGAATCATCACCGCAACTGAGGACGCCACAACCTGCTCGCCATCCCGCGCCGACGGTTAAAGCGCAAGCGCTGACGCATCTTATCTTCGAACGACCCGACCTTGACCAGACGGCTCACTTTCTCACCGACTTCGGTCTGACCGTCTGCTGTCGCAACAGCGAAACCCTGTATATGCGGGCAACCGATGCCAATCCGTACTGCTATCGAGCGCATCGTGGGCAGAAGGCACGCTTCATCGGTTTCGGTATCAAGGTTCAGACGCGCCAGGACCTTGAGAGGCTTTCAAACACTCCGGGTGCCAGCGCTGTTGAGCAGGTCAATCATCCTGGGCAAGGGCAAGGCGTGCGCCTGACTGACCCGAACGGTTTCATTATCGAGGCGGTTTACGCCCAACAAGCCGCTGATATCTTGCCGCATCGTGAACCGTTGGAGTGGAACCTCGCCGATAAGGTCAGGCGGGTCAACGCAACACAGCGTAGCCCCGCCGGGCCGCCAGAGGTGATCAGGCTTGGACATCTGGTCATTGAGGTGGCGGATTACCAAGAGACTTGTGCCTGGTACACACGGCATTTGGGCTTGATTCCCAGCGACATCCAGGTACTGCCCGACGGCTCGCCGATCGTCAGCTTCATGCGCCTTGATCTGGGAAACACGCCGACGGATCACCACACATTGGCTATTGCCCAGGGTTTCATGGCGACCTACAGCCATAGCGCCTTCGAAGTAGTGGACGCCGATGCGGTAGGCATTGGGCAGAACTTTTTGCGTGAACGAGGGTGGGAGCACGCCTGGGGTATTGGCCGGCACATCCTCGGTAGCCAGATCTTCGACTACTGGCAAGATCGTTGGGGAGATAAGCACGAGCATTATTGCGACGGTGACGTGTTCACCGCGGAACATCCCACCGGCATTCACCTTGTCAGCCCTGCGGCGATGGCGCAGTGGGGGCAGCGCATGCCAAGGAGTTTTACTCGACCAAAAATGAATCTGACCAACTTACGGGAATTGATCCGCAATCTACGTCGCAGCCCTGATCTGACGTTGCGCAAACTCTTAACCCTGAAGCGCCTCTTTGGTTGAGCAAAGCATGGCGCGTCCTCGTATTCGTCTTCTGGACTCTCTTCGATCATCCCGTTTTGCTCAAGGCTGGCATTTGCTGACGGTGGATCGGGTACGAGTGAACTGACCCGCCTTGAGAAGTAATCACAGCCCTCTACACCCAATCCTATAGGTCACCCGAAATTCAAGGAGTCTCCGCTATGGCCGCAGTCCATATCGTTCGCTTTGCTTATCAAAATGAAACCCTTTGGGGCGTATTACGTCAGGAGAGAATCACCGTTATTCCTGGGACGTTCGATACGACTGGCGATTTCATTCGTGGAACCACAGTCAATGAGCTGGCAACGCTCAAGGGGCGCGAAATTGCCGCTGACGAGGTGAAGCTCCTTTCGCCGGTGACCCGCAATCAGCAGTTTGTTTGCCAAGGAGCCAACTATCGCCAGCACATGATCGAGTCTGGCATGGACCCGGATGTGAAGAACTTCAACATGATTTTCACCAAAGCTGCCAGCTGCATTGTGGCGGCCGACAGTGAGTTGATCAAACCGGTGGGTGTACGTTTTCTCGATTATGAGATCGAACTAGGGCTGATCCTGAAGCGCGAGATCATGAGCAAGGTCATGGTGAGCGACAGCAACCTGCACGAGTTCATCGCGGGCCTGGTGATCGTCAACGATTATTCGGCACGGGACGTGCAGATTCCGCAGATGCAGTTTTATAAAGGCAAAAGCTTTCGGACTTTCGGACCCGTGGGGCCTTATCTATGCCTGCTTGATGCCGAGCACATTGGCTATTTGAAACAGCTTCAATTGCACCTGACGGTTAATGGACAAATCCGGCAGAAAGATATCACTGCGAACCTGGTATATGGTCCGGCCGAGACACTTACTGAGCTGTCGGGTGTACATGATTTCTCCCCCGGCGATCTCATCGCTACCGGCACGCCGGCAGGCTGTGCACTGTCGATTCCATCGCCGGGCAAACAGCGAATTGCCGCGTTGCTCCCCGAGAGAATCAAGTGGAAGGCCTTCATGAAAACCCAGGAAGGACGTAGCCAATATCTAAAGGCTGGTGATGTGGTCGAGGCCCGCATTAGTAGTGCTGATGGGGTCATTGATCTTGGTGTGCAGCGCAATCGTGTCGTGGAGCAACGTTAATGGCAGTCAGGGATATACGGGATATCGAAGTGCTGGAGTCGATGCCCCTCGAACAGCGTCAGATGCCTGGCAGTACCTATGCGGCGCTGCAGCGGTGTGCCGTCGCGCACTCCCATGAACCAGCGCTGTCATTCTTTCTTGACGCAAAACACTACGGTCAAACACATGACTGGAGTTATCACGAGCTGCTGGCCGACATCACCCGTGCGGCGAATGCTTTCCATGCTCTAGGCATAGGGCCTGATGATGTTCTTGCCTTCCTTCTGCCTAACCTGCCGGAAACTCATTTCACCATCTGGGGCGGGGAGGCAGCAGGAATCGTCATGGCGATCAATCCACTGCTCGAAGCACAGCAGATCGCGGACCTGCTGCGCGCCGCTAAGGTAAAGGTAGTTGTTGTTCTCGCACCGACGCCGGGAAGCGATGTTTGGAGCAAGCTCTCCAGTCAGTTGGACCATCTGCCGAGTATTCAAGACATCGTCTGGGTCGGTATGGAGCCCTATGTCAGTGGCGTGGCGGCTTGTGCCTTGCGCTGGATGGCGTGGCGGGAGCGTCGGCGCCATAATGGCAGGCGGTTTCACAATTTGCGTACGTTGATGCGCCGTCAACTAAGCGACCGTTTGATCAGTGGCAGAAGCATCCAACCTGAGGACAAATCGTCCTATTTCTGTACGGGAGGGACAACCGGCTTGCCCAAGATCGCCATGAGAACCCATGGCGCGGAGGTTTTTAATGCCTGGGCAATGGCCGCTAACTTAAGCCCTCGCCAATCTGGACAGGTAATGTTCTGTGGATTGCCGCTGTTCCACGTCAACGGCCAACTGGTTACAGGGCTGATGCCCTGGACCCAGGGTGACCACGTCATCCTGGGCACCCCTCAAGGCTATCGCGGAGAGGGGGTGATTGCCCGATTCTGGGAGTTGGTCGAGTACTTCCAGATCAACTTCTTTTCCGGGGTGCCAACCATCTATTCGACCCTGCTCCAGCAACCAGTGAACGGGCGCGCCATTTCGTCGTTGGAGTATGCGCTTTGTGGCGCGGCTCCTATGCCAGTTGAACTGTTTCGTGAGTTCGAGTCGCGAATCGGCATACGAATCCTCGAAGGTTATGGTTTGACCGAGGGCGCTTGTGTTTCTTCAACCAATCCACCGGATGGTGATCGGCGTGTAGGCTCCATTGGCCTGAGGCTGGCCTATCAGGCTATGCGTGCAGTAACGCTTAATGACCAGGGACATTACATTCGGGATGCACTGACCAACGAGGTCGGTGTGATCGCCATTAGTGGGCCTAACGTTTTTGCCGGTTATTTGGAGCCACGCCAAAACGAAGGCATATGGATTGAAATTGGCGGCCAACGCTGGCTAAACACCGGTGACCTGGGGCGTCAGGACGCCGATGGTTACTTCTGGCTCACTGGGCGCAAGAAGGAGTTGATCATCCGCGGCGGTCACAACATCGATCCCAAGCAAATCGAAGAAGCCTTACAGGCGCATCCGGCCATCGCGCTTGTCGCTGCCGTAGGTAGTCCTGATGCGCATGCCGGGGAAGTGCCGGTGGTCTACGTGCAACTGAACAAGGGGCAGAATGTAGCGCCTGAGGCTCTGCTTACGTTCGTTACCGAAAACATCAGCGAACGAGCTGCAATACCTAAACGAATTGAAATCCTGGAATCCCTCCCGCTGACTCCTGTTGGCAAGATTTTTAAGCCGGCATTGCAGCAACTGGAGATTGTATATGTTGTGCGACAGGAAGCGACCCAGCTAGGGCTCATCGATGTTTCGGTAACGGTGGTTCAGGATGCACGTCGTGGGCTACTGGCGCAGATCCAGGCAGGAGCAGGTCAAACCGCGCTCGATAAAGCGTTAGGTCGTTACAGTTTTCCTCGCGAGTGGCATTAGTTCTGTTAGCGGCGGCCACGCGCATACGGGTTGACGGTTTGCCTACCCTATGACCACAGAATGTGTACCCGCAGTCTTCCTGCGACTCGGCGTCAATGATGAATTTCTTAGCCAAACACCTCCTATCTCTTGGGGGTTGGTTATGAATTGACAATTAACTTACAAGGCGTAACGTACACCTTGTAAGTTAACTGTTTCAACACGACGGCGACAACGAGGTCGAGCATGAAGTTAGGAATGTGCGAGGGACGAATTGTGGGCTATAGCGAGGCTGCCGAGGGCTGGCTGCCTGTTGGAAAATCAGATCAAAGCTTGCTTGAGTTGCTTGCGGACCCGGGCGCATTGGCAGCTGTGCGCCTTGAGCTGACGACGCCTCAAAGTGCAACTCAGAGTACGGGGCCGACGGGGCTACCTTTCAAGCCGGAATCGCTACGTGCTTTCGCTCTGTGGGAATCGCATATGGTGAACGGCGCCCGAAGCATGGTCCGACGATTTGCACCTATGCCTTTGCGCATTTTGATTGGCTGCTACGAGTCGATTACTAAATCAACGTTCCCTGCACTCAAACCTAAGCCTAATTACTACCAGTATCCGCAGTATTACATGAGCAATCATCGCTCAGTCGTGCCGGATAGTGCTCCAGTTGACTGGCCTTCATTTAGTGAGGTCATCGACTTTGAGTTAGAAATTGGCGTGGTGCTCGCGCACAAAGTCCACAACTGCAGCCCCGAAGATGGCACGGCAGCCATTGGTGGATTTGTGGTGATGAATGATTGGAGCGCACGCGACACACAGTGGTGCGACACGAGGAAAGGAACATTTGGAGGGGTGGTAAAAGCCAAAACCTTCGCGGGGGCCATGAGTTCTGTGTTGGTTACCGCTGACGAAATCCTCCCAAAGTGGAAGCTGTTGCGAGGCCGCGTCCTGGTAAACGGCAAAGTCTGGTGCGAGGGCAGTACTCAGAACCCGCTCTTTGATTTGGGAGAAATGGTGGCCTATGCATCCATGGGAGAGACACTCTATCCTGGCGATGTATTGTCTACCGGAACCCTCCCTGGATGTTGCGGTTTGGAACTGGGACGGTTCCCGCAGCCTGGCGACACCGTTCAACTTGAGATTGATGATCTTGGTGTACTTACCAACACCATCGGGGCAAAGAAATGATCGACCCTACTACATCATCGCCCCGCGTTGTCCTAATTACAGGATGTGATACAGGTATTGGTCGAGCGCTCGCACAAGCATTCAAGCTACAGGGGCTACTGGTCGTCGCTACCGGGCTTAGCCTGGAGAGTATGGGCGATCTTGCCGAAAAGGGCATACGTACTTTCCCCCTCGATGTTACTCAGAAAACAGATATGGACGCGCTTCTTGAGCAGCTCAGACTGGCCGAAATCACCGTGGACATACTGGTTAATAACGCAGGTTATGGCGCAATGGGCCCCGTGGTTGAAATGCTTATAAGCGACGCCAAGCATCAGTATGAAGTAAACGTGTTCGGCCTGTTGTCGGTAACCCAGGCTTTCGCGCAAAGCATGATCACCCGTCGACGCGGCACCATCGTTAATATTGGAAGTACGTCCGGGATACTCACCAGTCCATTCGCAGGAGTGTATTGCTCAACCAAGGCGGCAGTGCATGCGCTCAATGATGCGATGCGAATGGAGCTCGCCCCCTTTGGCATCGATGTAGTTCGAGTCGAGCCCAACCAGATTCGTACTACATTCGGCGACACTGCCGCTTCCGGTTTGTTGGCGCGTTTTCCTGCAGAATCGCACTACCTTTCTGTTAAAGATGCAGCCATCGCCCGGGCTCAGAGCTCTCAGACAGCAGACGCGATGTCAGCTGAGGAGTTTGCCACCCGAGTCGCGAATGCAATACTTGCACCCAAACCACCTGTGAGGCTGCGGCTAGGTCGTCAGCTCTGGCCATATACGCTTTTCAAACCGTTCCTGCCTTCGCGGATAATTGATCGGTTGTTGATGAAGCGCTTTGCTCTCAATCGTCTGGGCAGAGACTGACTACTAGGAAATAGGACATGAGTGCCAAAGATCTAAACGTCGATAGTGGGGCAAGTCGTGTGAAACGCAGCCGCTTGTCCAGAGACGCTCGTGGGAAGCAACTACTTGACATCGCCGAAAGACTCTTTGTGACTAATGGTTATGAAGTAACGACACTCGAAGACATTGTCCGCGAGGCGGGTGTAACACGCCCAGTAATCTACGAGCACTATGGTTCAAAAGAGGGTGTGTTCTTGGCCTGTGCGCATAGAGCTCGGACCCAGTTCGAAGATGCTCTAATGGCGGATCTTGAAGATCTGACGGATCGTGCGCCACTGGAGGTGCTCACTAGAGCTGGGGACGTTTTCTTTAGCATGCTTGAGAAGGACCCTAAGCGTTGGTCCTTACTCTTTGGATTTACCATGGCGGAAACTGGGCCTCTGGCGGATGGACTCACGAATTTGCGGCTAGGCACTATCGAGAAAATCGCAGAGGCGCTTAAACGGATTCCGGCCGATGTCAGCCCAGAGTCTGCGCTAGCCTGCGCTCATGCGCTATCTGGTGTTGGCGAACAGCTAGGGCGTTGGTGGCAGCGAAATCCCGGGATAACAAGAGAAAGGGTCCTTGAATACTACAGTAACTTCATCCTCGGCGGCCTTGAACGGGTGCTCCGGATAGAGCAGGAGTCGGTCGTAGGGGATGGCTCAGCTTACCTTACGCAAATGCAAAAATAAGAAGGTTACGTCGGAAATACTGTGCGCCGTTTGGACGGTTACGAGGGGGCGTAATTTTTCCTCAAAGCTCAGTTTCCATGCGAGCCAGCGATCCTCGCATCCACAGTTCATGTACATGGTCGCAGAAAAAAGACCAGAATTATGCGGTCTGGTCTCTTTCTTCAAAAAATTAATGCTTAGAGTCTTAGAATCGATAGGTTAGTTGTGTAGTAAATCCCTGCGCGGTGTTCTGATAGGTTGCGTTATACGCCGGGCGGAACCCCGAGCTGTCAGACTCTGATACCGACGCATTGGATTCTCGAACGTAACCGTAGGCAAAGTCTAACGTTATGTCATCTGTCGGTGAGTACCCAGCCCCGATCGTCAGGCTCTTACGATTTCCAGTAGGTATGCGAACATTTCGATTTTCATTTTTGGAGGGGGATGGGTCATAAGCGAAACCAGCTCGAAGCTGCCAGTGCTTGTCGAGTTGATATGCTCCGCCGATGGCTACAGACAAAGTGTCATGCCAATTCATTTCCTCGCTAATGCTGGAAAGTTGGGAGCCGACAGCATTCTCTGGCATTTCGCTTATTACGTTCAATGACTTAAGCCGGCTCCATCGTGTCCATAGTGCTCCGATGTATCCAGTCCACTGATCGTTAAAGTGATGCGTTAGGGATGTGTCTACTATCTCAGGAAGAGTTAAATCAAGGCTCGAATCATATTGCCCATTGATAGAGAATATATTAGGCGCGCCGGTGATTTTGGTTTTTCCGGTGAGGTGATATGTCACTTTCGAGTGGTAGGTCAGGCCCCAGGTGGTGGAATCTCCGAGATCAATAAGGGCGCCAATATTGTAGCCGACTGCATCATCGGTCCCACTTATTGATATTCGTGTTTCAGTTCCATTGTTAAAAGCTCCTGTGGCCAAATAATTTTGTAGCTTTCCGTCTATGCGGTTAAATGTGGGACCACCACCTATAGAGATTCTATCAGTAAGGCGGATCGCCAAGGTCGGCTGGATGGTGACGACGCTGGTTTTACTGTAGGAACCATAATAGCGACCCTGAAAGCTGGACTCGTAGTCGTTAACTAGACCTGCAGGCACATAGAAACCCAAGCCAAATGTGTATCGATCATCGATCGGAGTTGCGAAATAACCAAAAGGAATAGCGCCTATTGGGACAGAGTCCCCTTTGCTTGTGCCGCTAGCTTCAGAATTTACATCATGAATACTAATTTTCGCATCGATTAACGCAAAGCCGCCGCTTACCTCGGTGCGCTTTAATTTGCTTAGTCCTGCTGGGTTTCCATACACTGTGCTTGCATCCAGCGCGGATGATGCCCGCCCGGCGAAGGCGGTTCCCGCAGAACTTGCACTCTGCTCGTTCAGCGCTAGTCCATTGGCGTGAGCGTTGCTCATTGACAGCGCGGTCATCGCAGCAACAGTGATTTTTATAATCTCTTCTCTTGTGATATGTGAGTTTTTTAATGCGCGGATGGCTAAGACTTTGGGTGTGGTGCTGTCTTTTGTTTTTGTTGTCATGGCAATGTCTTCTATTTTGTTATTAGTATTGTTATAAATTTCAGGCGTAGCTGTATCGGTCGAGTGAACTCTCCATTTTTAATTTAATATGGGTTGGCGTTAGTTGGATGTGCAGCTTTCGCTGAATTTCCATAGCAGTGTTGCGAGCTCGTGACTCTCAGCCACGACGGATGGTTTTTGTTGTTTGTTATTTTCGTAGTACAGGCCGGTCTCATTAACTAGCTGCTCTGTAGTTGCACAGTGAAGTATTGTTTTTGCTCCTTCTTTCGGAGTTTTAAGCAAGAATTTCAGTAGCCAATGCAGCGGTCGGGGTAGCGTGCGCCAGACTTCAGTACCAATAATCCCGGGATGTACTGCATACGTGGTGACGCCGGTTCCTTTCAACCGCCTGGTAAGTTCCAAGACAAACAGCAAGTTCGCCAGTTTGGCGACGCTGTACTCCTTCAGGCCGCCAGCAGATGAGGTGGGTTGGCGAACGGCGGAAAAGTCTATTTCGCGAGCATGGCGATGTGCTTTGCTGGATACGACAACAATACGCGCAGGGGTGGACTCCTTCAGGCGTTCAAGTAGTAGGGTAGTCAGTAGAAAATGGCCTACATGACAGGTGCCGAAGGCGAGTTCGAAGCCGCTACGAGTTTGCCCTTTCTGCCCTGCAAGCCCTGCGTTATTGATTAACAAGTGCAGCTTGAGATTTCTGGCCAGAAAGTTCTCTGCACACCTTCTGACTGACGCCAGATCTGCCAAATCGAGCTCGAGGAACTCTACTTGGGCGTTACCGTCACTCGCTTCTCGAATCTCCTGCAGTACCGGCTCCGTGCGAGTCCTGGAGCGGCAGGCGAGGAATACTTGATAGCCCTGCAGTGCTAACGCGTGTGCCGTGGCCTTGCCAATCCCGGAATTTGCACCGGTGATCAAGGCCACTGCCTTTTCTCGATTGGAACTATTCATGAGCAGACATCCAGGAAGCCGGCGGTGTTTATCCCTATCTCGCGGGCACATTCGATAGGTTGCACGGAGACATTCCTCGTCGGTGCAGTAAGCGGCATTCAAACCGTGGATGTCGCCAATCCCTGACGACAGCAGCGTGGTGAACTTGGCGTGGTTGATCACATCCGCCACCATTCAATATTTTTGTGAGATCCACCATCGCCATGGGCATTTCGATGAAATAGAGTTTTTTGACGTTCATATCCCTGCACCCGAGACGTTGGTTAATCGACTGCGCCATACGTTCGGCGGTAGCCAGTGTGGCGGAGGTCATAAATCGGTTTGTCCATGTTCACTGCCTTGCTCCTAGATTTTATCGCTGGAACACTGTGGTTAATTTTATGCTACACGTGATTCATTGTGAACGCCAGTGTTCAAATTTGACCAGTTTAGTGATGGCGGACAGACGGTTCCAAGAGAGGGGCGGGATGGGCGATGACGGGGGAAGGGTGGTACACGACAACCTCTAGGTCTTACGCGACGATCAGCCATGAGGTTGGTACTCCGTCAGCCGTGTATGAGGGGGCCGCTCAGGGGGGGGCGGTCGCCTGCAAGGACGTTCTGGTGGATGGACTAGTCGCCTGACTCCATATTCTGTCGCTTTGTTCCGTATAGGGCTGGGCGTTGATTGCATAGCATTGCGCTCATTCCCACACAGAGGAGGAACAAGAATGCAGAGGTCACCAAATCCCCAGTTGCGCTCAGACAAACCGCTCTGGACTCCCTTAATGATTGGGCGGATGAGCGTTGGGGGCCGCTTGTTTAAGTCCGCAACTAGCGAAACACGCGCCACCCTCGATGGCTTTGTTACCGATGAGGTTATTAGTTTCTACGAGCCGATGGCTCGAGCAGGTACGCCACTTATTGTGACAGGTAACATGTTTGTTTCCTGGCAAGGACATTCGGCCGGTCGTCAAATGGGCATCGATCATGACGATAAGCTTCCGGGGCTGCGCCGCTTGAACGCGGCCGTGCGTGAAAACGGTAAGGGTAAAGTGAGGTTGATTGCCCAGCTCAACCATGGTGGCCGGCAAACGGTACGCCCGAATGCTGGCAATAATCTGGTGGTTTCAGCTTCAGCCGTGTTTGAACCTGTCTTGGGTACTGCGCCTCGCTCACTGACACGAGAGGAGCTGTGGGCGGTAGTAGATAGTTTTGCTTCGGCAGCGGTTCGTGCCCGCGAGGCAGGCTTCGACGGTATACAGGTGCACGCCGCTCACGGTTACCTATTGAGTCAGTTTTTGACTCCGCATACCAACAGGAGAACCGATGACTACGGCGGAAATCTTGGAAACCGCATGCGTCTTTTGCTTGAGGTCGTGCGGGAAATCAGGATCCGTGTCGGGATGGATTATCCCTTATTGGTCAAGCTGAATGGCACGGATTCGTTATGGCCTCGCCGGGGCACTTCAACCCAGGAGTTTATCCTCGTAGCGGTTGCTCTTGAGCAGGCAGGCGTAGATGCTTTAGAAATATCTCGATGCCACTATGAGTCCCTGCCGGGGATGTTGTCGGGGCAGTACAAGGGTTTCGTCCGCACACAAATAAGTGATGGATCTGGTCGAGAATTTTCACCACTACGCAAACGACTGGGCTGGTGGCTGGGGCCGTCTATCGACTGGTTCAACGAACTGATCGCACCTCGCGGCGAGGGTTACAATCTGCCCCAAGCGCAGCTTATCAAGGAGGCGTTAAGAATTCCTGTGATCACGGTCGGTGGCTTCGTTACTCGCGAAGCAATGGAGGCTTCGCTACTTGAAAATCGCACTGACGCGGTTTCTTGCGCCCGAGCATTGATCGCGGATCCCTATCTTTTTCAGCATCTCTACCAACCTGATCCTCTCGCCCCAGTATGCAAGTTCTGCAACCAGTGCATTGCCCGACTCGGAGCTCATCCTGTTGACTGCTATAGCGAGCGTATCGGTCAGCGGCGACGGGAGATGCTAGCTCGAACTAGCCAATGGATTTTCTGAACTGACCGGGGGCCTTTCCGGCCCATTTAGTGAACGCTTTGGAGAAGCCATTGCGGTCTGCAAACCCAAGCTTGGTGGCGATGGTGTCTATATCCAGAGCTGGTGTGGCAAGCATCAACCTCGCCAGTTGGAAATGTGCGGCAGCGCGGATGCTATTGAACGAGTTTCCCGCCTCATGCAGCCTGCGTTGCAGGCTGCGAGGTTCAGTACCCAAGCGCGCGCAGACTTCGGACATGCTCAATGTCGGTGAATACAGAATCATGGTCTCAATGATTCTTCCCAAACTATTGCGGGCTTGTAGTCTGCGAAGGCGGCTTTCCAAGAGTAACAATGATTGAGCGTGCAGCATTGGAGAAGGGCTGCGTCGCGATCGATCTAATTCATTCAGGGGAAGGCTAATCCGATTGCACTCGACTCCAAATACGGGTTCGACACCAAACTGCTTCGCATAATCTTTCAATGGAAGCAGTGGCTGATGACGGAAGGATAGCCCTACATTGATTGGACTGTTGGCGACCTCGCGTAACAGGCGTACTGCTGCGACGAAGACGGTTTCAATGTAGCCAGGGTTGTCCAAGCGATTTCCATTGTGAAGGAGTTCCACCATCAGGTGCAGATGGTGATCGTCCATGTCCTGCCATCCTACGGTGTCTGGTTGAATCAGATAAGGTAACTGAGGAATGAGGGTTAGGGCATCACGAAGCGTTACACAGGTTGCCAGAAAGACTTCTACTTCCGGCGCTCGGTCGAACAGGAACAGCTCGCCGACAATGAAAGGGTAATGTGCGCTAGCTGAAAGCCGAGTCCCGGAGTCATAAAGGAGACGCAAGCTGTGAGCATCCCACAGAGTTTCTGAATGCGCCCGCTCAGAGGCTGCTATTCCGATCTCCTGGAGCTGCTTGTCTATATCAAATCCACAACGTGAGGCCACCTTGGCAAGGCGGGCCAGATCATGGGTGTTGACGTACTGCATGGTGCACCAGGTATCCGTTGGCATTGTCGGCGTCGGACTTATTGTGACGCGAAAATCCGTAGAGCCGGACTCGTCGCTTTATTAAGGTGTTCAAAGTTGAGCATATATGTTCTGTAGTTGCAACGGTGATCCATGTCGTATCTGACGAGGGGGCTACGTTACCGAAGCCCATCGTGCAAGGAGATCATCATCACCTCCGATGAAGGAAATTCGATATTCAGGTGCCCTTGCGCTGTGCGAAGGTTTTTTTTGATCGATCACGATCATGAGGAGGCAACGGTGCGTCCAGGACATCAGGCTCTGAATTCTTACCCACCCAGGAATAGACCATGCAAGAAGTCACTACGGGTTGCTATCCAGTCTGGTTACGCTCTGACCTCCCTCGGGAATATGCGCTGGCATATTGGCGCGGTCCGCACGGCCAAATCGCGAACAAGAATCCGGCCATTGATGAGTATCTACAGCACCACTTTTCCCTGACTGACCATGGCTTCTGGTCTGTCCCTGATGGGATAGGAGGGGCTGTGCCTTCAGATTGGCGCATGGATGGCATGACAGAAGTGCGGGTCAACAGCATATGGCGGGGGCTATACGTCCGATTGTTCTGCATGAAAGCAAACGTGCATGATGAAGAGAACGTGTTCGATCGAGTGTTGGCGAAAAACTCTAAAGGTAAGGGAAGTATCTGGTGGACCGGGCGCTACCAGCCGGATGTTGGATTTCGTTGTGCGGTATTTCTGCGTGCGCGCAGTGGGACTCACGGGCAGTTACGAGATTTCCTTCAGCATCGATTGGGGCCTGCGCTGCTGCAAGCGGGGGCACAGGAACTGCGCGCGCATGTGTTCATGAGTGGCTCGCGATACACCTGGTGGACTCCAGGGGTATGTCACGACGAGCCAGCTAACCGACGTTATGACGCCATGATTCTAATTGGAGCAAATAGTCGTGAAGCGCTCATTCAGTTGCTGAATTCCGAGGTGGTGTTAGATACGCACGAGGATCAGAAGCGTCATTGTGTAGCCATCCATGCCTATTCCGTCGACCGAACCTATCCGCTGACGGTGGATGGTAAGCCGCAACCGCAGACCTGGGATTGAATCCATGACACGATTGTATTTATCCAATCAGAAAGTGTTGTAATTATCCGTGCCGGTTCGGGTACCGGTTGTACTTGCACATTATGGTTTGCGTGGGCCGGACGTCCTCTGGCTCTTTCCAAACAGTTACCCGACCTGATCAAGAGGTTTGAAGATCGCCTACTGACTGATTGCTATCTGTGGCGCGACCATCTCATGACCTTGCTGGAATCCCTCTAAACTCGATGATTTTCGTCGATAGGCCGTAGAAGGTATTCCGAAGCATGATCTAGAATGATTCAATTCTTTTGCTCTTGATATCCTCCAAATATAAGTCCAGAATCGAGTCCATTCCTATTCTAGGAATAACAAAAAAACCTTAGATTTCAATGAGTCGGACGCCAGATGCGAGTCTCGTTTCCCGCTCCAAGATTCACAAAAAACGCCACTCAATGAGTGGCGTTTTTTTGTGCGTGACATTTACGTTCGGCGTTGAAAAGAGAGGCTTCGGCCCCGACTCTCACCGATACCTGAGTCCGAAACGCCAACCCCCGTGCCAAGGACTACACCCGGCCAGACTACAACGGCCTCGTCCTTTTCGTGAATACGAAAGGCGCCAAGTGCTGGCACTTCCGCTTTTCCTGGGCGGATAAGCAACCCGTATTTCTCTCGGTACGTATCCTGAAATTAGCTTAGGAGATGCTCGTACTCTGCGTGATGTTGCGAGGGCACTGGTCGCTAGGGACATCGATCCGCGTGTCCATCGGCAGCTGGAGCGTAATGCTAGGCGCCTGGCCGCGGAAAATGCCTAAGAAGCGGTTGTTCAGCATTGAAAGTGGTACGCAAAGTTGAGCATCGTGTTTCTGGTCGTGGGTCTCGATAGTCCGGTCGGA
Organism: Pseudomonas sp. TE12508; assembly: GCF_056279485.1. NCBI lineage: Bacteria > Pseudomonadati > Pseudomonadota > Gammaproteobacteria > Pseudomonadales > Pseudomonadaceae > Pseudomonas > Pseudomonas sp. TE12508. The sequence goes on from NZ_JBWCCN010000007.1 coordinate 259,751, forward strand.
CCCAGAACCTCGCGCTTCAATTGGCCGCCGAGTCGGCTGGCAGCGAGGGTGCTCAGGTTGCGATGTGGAGGCGGGCGCCTTACCTTCGCTGTTCATGGCCAGTTAAGCCGTTGGGTCAGGTCGGTGATCAGTCGTTGGGCAGATGCAGTTGCACTTCCATGGCGTCATGAAGGAGTCTGACGACCTCGATCACATCGTCATTTGCCACACGATAGAACACGATATGGCGTGGGCTTTTGACCGTCCCATGGGGGTGTTTGGCCTGCTGGCGTGAATAGATGAGGTGATAGCTGCGAAGGCCCGGTGCAAGCTCATCGCGGTCGTGGCTGCCAATGCGAAAAGGCGTGTCGGCAATCGCTTGCAGCGCCGCGAGGATCAGTGCCTGGTAGCGCTGGCGTGCTTGATCGCCAAACTGCATTTGGGAGAGCCTGAGGATGTCGACAATGTCGGCGCGCGCCGCGTTGGAAATCCGATACGGCGGCATGCTCAGTGTTTCTCGCTCGCGGGGAGGGTGGCCTCCAGGCTCAAGCCCTCGAGGTAGTGCTCCAGATCCCCTTCGTTCAACTGAGTGAAACGCCCGTGCTCAAGATCCATGATGCCGATCGAGGTCGCCTGGCGCAGGGCCTCAATTTTGGCGGTGTCTTCGGCGACGCGCTGTTCCAATAGACGCAAACCTTCTCGCATCACTTCGCTGGCATTCTGATAACGGCCGGACTGCACCAGGTCATGGATAACCTGTTCCTGGTGAGGGGTGAGCACAACGTTTCGCGTCGCCATGGTCGGCTCCAGTTCAGGGCAAACAGGTATTTTCGATTATTGGCATATTATGCCATTGCGCTTGCGAATGCATAACTGTGGGTTTGTATCTGACGAACTGTGTCGTACGGCGTCATCCTTCACGCCGAACAGCGCGTGATGGTTCCGGACTGCATGTGCACAGAGTCCAAAAAAGGGTGTTGTAGGCGGGACGTCGGGGGGACAGCTTGATTAGTGTGGGCCTTGGGCCCTCAGGTTGGCCAAGCCCTGTTTGATGTGTCCGGCGTTCTCACCGATCGTGTGAAGGGCGCCGCGGACGTTGTCGCCAGCCGCGGCATGGCCTTGGCTCTCAACCAATAAGGTCAGCTCCATTAGCGTAGCCTCCAGGACGAGTTGGTTGTGATGCAGTCGTTCAAGAACATCAGGGAGAGAGTATTCAGGGGAAGGCATCGCATCGACTCCATTCGAGGGAGTAGGGAGCTTAGCAGCGGGAATGGCTGACAACAAAAAGCCCGCAAATGGCGGGCTCTCTGTATGGGGTCAAATCCTTTTGTCCGTTCAATCTGCGCTCCGTTCTGTGAGCACTTCGTGAAAAGCATGTCGCTGGAACGAAAGAAACCGGCGCTTAGCCGGGCTCTCTGTCGATAGGGCCAAATCCTTTTGGCTGTCCGCATTGTGCTTGGTGGGTGTGACGAAGGCATGACAGGGCGGATACGAAAGCGCGGGCAAAAGCCCGCCTCATCGGCCACGACAGCGAACCCCCTGACCACGTTAATGCTGCACGATCCAGCGGTAAAAGCGTCCTCAGAAGCTTTGTTATGATCCCTTTCTCTGCCATCTGCAGCTGTGTGGCCTGTATCACCAGAGCGCCGGACCGCCGGAGCACACTGGATGACGATGCTTATCACCCAGTGTGTCGTCTTTTACAGAATGTTCAGCGGGTAGCTGATGATCACTCGATGCTCATCGCTGTCCCGTTGTGTGGACACTTCGGTGCGCAGTGAGGCGTGGCGAAGGGCAACGTTCAGGTCCTTCAGCGGCCCCTGCTGAATGACATAGCTCACCGTCAGGTTGCGCTCCCACTCGCTTTTGTCGCCTGTGGGGGTACGGATGTTCGAGCCGCTTTCGTACATGCCAAGGAAACTCAAACCCGGAACCCCGACCCTGGCGAAATCATATCCGTAGCGAACCTGCCAGGTGGTTTCTCCGGCGCGCTGGAATTTTCCGATCATCGACTCCGTCATGAAATAGGCGGTGGAGCCGTCACCTTGGTTCAACCAGACCGCGTCGCTGTCGCCGCTGACTTGCTGCAGGCCGGCGGCGAAGGTGTGGCCGTTCAGCAGGTAGGTGAATTGCGCGCTGCTCAGGCGACTGTCGACCTTGCCTTTGGTCACACCGTTGCCGTAGTAGCCAAAGGTGTAGAAATCCGGGTCATGGCCGTTGGCTCCATCGGAGCGGTTGTCGAAGTGACGCAAGTCGGTACGCAGGGTGCCGGGGCCGACCTGCCAGTCGTATTTGAGACCGAGGAAGTTCTGTTTGTAGAAGTCCTGCAAGTTGCCGTAGTAGTACTGCAAGGTCAGGTCTTTGGTCGCTTTGTAGTCCACGCCGCCGTAATAGAACTTGTTGACGAATTCGCCCGTCTGCGGGTTGTTTGCACCGGGAATGGACATGCCCATCTGGTTGCTTGAACCGCGGCCTTTGACATGCTCCAACTGGCCGAGGGTGAAGGTGACGTTCTCCAGGTCCTTGGACTGGAGCTGCCCGCCATTGAAGGTTTGTTGCAGCATGCGGTCGGTGGACATCACCACCGGCAACATCGGTACCAGCGTGCCGTACTTCAGTTCGGTGTTAGAGAACTTTGCCTTGGCCGTCAGGCCCAGGCTGCCGAACTCATCCACGGCGCGCCCGTCGCTGTCGGTCGGGAAGATGTTGCCGTTGAAGTTTTTGCTTTCGGGGTTGTAGTGCCGGCCCTTGCCGGAGTCCAGCCGAATACCGTACATGCCAATGGCGTCCACACCAAACCCCACCGTACCTTGGGTGTATCCGGACTGAAAGTTGGCGATGAAACCCTGGCCCCATTCCTGTGTGTAATTGGGGGCGGCCGCGCCGCTGCGGTTGTCGGCATTACTGAAAAAGTTGCGGGCCAGCACACTGAGCTTGCTGTCTTCTACCAGGCCGGCGGCGTAACCCTGTTGAGCGATGATCAGGCCGCAAATGCCGGCCACTACTTTAGGTGCGCGATTGAAAAGCTCCATCGGAGTCATCCCCATGAGTTGTCGAATGTTGTGAGAGGCAGTCAAAAGCGGCAGTAAAGTTTTTATTGTTTTTCAGGAGCAGCGGTGGCCGGCAAGACGTGCAGTCTCACGGGCGGCAGGCGGTACAGGATGAACAGCGCGAGCACGCCGAGGCCGGCGCAAAGCAGCAGGCCAACGCCCACCGACTGAGCCAACGCATCGCGTGCAAGGCTCAGCCATTGCGGGTGTTCGAGCAGGGCGGCATCGGGGCGCAGAAGGACCTGCGGGTCGGCGTACAAGGCCAGTCCATCAGCGTGCCCTTTGGCGATAAAAAGACGTTGCAGGTTGGCGCTGTAAAGCAAGTTGACCAGCACACCCATCGAAGCGGTTCCCAGCAGCCCACCCACCAGGCGCAACGATTGGGTCAGTGCGGTGGCGATCCCGAGGAACTGACGCTCGGCAAGGGTCTGGGTGAAGACCGTCAGGTTGAGCAGGATGAAGCCCAGGCCAAGACCTGCCAGCAGGATCAAGCCGAGCAACGCATTGAACGAAGCACCGCGTCCGGCGATGGCCAAGCCGAGGCATGCCAGCAGCAACGCGACAAAACCGCACAGCGGCAACAGGTTTGGATTACGCAAACGGGTGACGATGCGACTGTTGACGATGGCGCCCAGGGTGATGCTCAGCGCGAGTGGCGTAATCAACAGGCCGGCATCCTGCGGTGAGTAGCCATAGCTGCCTTGCAGCAATAAAGGCAGATAGAACAACAACGTAAACATGATCGCCCCGGCGGCCATCGACAGCAGAAATAGCAGGCGCATGCTCGGCAACCCGAGTAAAGCCGCCGGCAGCAGTGCGTGCTGGCAGCGTCGCTCCCAGCGCCATAAGGCCAGGGTTGCTCCGACGCAGCTGACTCCCAGCGCCGCACTCAGCATCAGACTGGAATGCCCCAACCACTCGACGAACAATTGCAGGCTGCCCAGTGCCATGGCGATCAACAACGCGCCGGGCCAGTCGAGGCTGATTTTCGCCCGTTGTTGCGGGCGGTAATAAGGCAGGTAGCGCCAAGCGAAAAACAGCGCCAGAAAACCCAACGGCAGATTGATGTAGAACACCGAGCGCCAACCGTAGGCGCCTGTCAGATAACCACCTAAACCCGGACCTATGGCATTGACCACGCTGAACAGGGCACTCAGCAGCATCTGCCAGCGCAGGCGTTGTCGGGTCTCAGGAAACAGTTCCGGAATGCAGGCGAACGCCGTGCCTATCAACATGCCTCCACCGACACCCTGCAAGGCGCGACCGATCACCAGCAACAGCATGTCTGTGGCCACGGCGCAGGCCAGCGACGCCAAGGTGAAGATGAGGGTGGCGGCGATCACAAAGGGCTTGCGCCCGTAGTAATCCCCCAACCGGCCGAAGATCGGGATGGTGACGATGGAGGCCAGCATGTAGCCGGTTGCGACCCAAGCGTAAAGCTCAAAGCCCTTGAGCTCGGCGACGATGCTGGGCAAGGCGTTACCGATCACCGTCTGGTCGAGTGCCGAGAGCATCAGCACCAGCGAGATGCCAAGCATCGCAAGCAAAGCCTGCCTGAAGCTCAGGGGAGGGAGGGTCGCCGCCGTCATCATCTGTTCCTCAGCTCAACGCCGCAACGGCAGCGGCAATCCGTGAGCAACCTTCGTCGAGGGTCTTGATGTCGGTGGCGATCGACATCCGGAAGAACGGCGCCAACCCGTACGCGGTACCGGCCACCACTGCCACACCCTGGCTTTCCAACAGGTACATGACCACGTCGTAATCGGTGTCCAGGCGTTTGGCTTGAATCGTCGATTTACCCAGCAAACCCGCGCAGTTCACATAGAGATAAAACGCCCCATCGGGTTTGCGGCAACTCAAACCGTCGATGGCGTTGAGTAGGTCCAGGCAACGATCACGGCGTTGCTGATACACCGCCACGCTTTCCTTGACGAAGGTCTGGTCGCCGTTGAGCGCTTCGATCGCTGCAGACTGGCTGATCGAGCAGGCATTGCTGGTCGATTGCGATTGCAGAGTTGCCATCGCGCTGATCAAATCGGCCGGGCCGGCGGCGTAGCCGATCCGCCAGCCCGTCATGGCATAAGTCTTGGATACGCCGTTGACTACCACGGTGCGTGCGGTCAGCGCCGGTTCGATGGCGAGGATGTGCGGGTTGTCCAGGCCTTCATAGCGGATGTGTTCGTAGATGTCGTCGGTCATCAGCAACACCTGCGGATAGTCGAGCAGCACATCTGCCAGGGCGCGCAGTTCGGCGGCGCTGTAGCTGGCACCGGTCGGGTTGCTCGGCGAATTGAGCAGCAGCCAGCGAGTGCGTTCGGTGATTGCGCCGCGCAATTGAGCCGGGGTCAGCTTGAAAGCGTTTTCTTCCGGGCAGGCGAGGGTTACGGGTTCACCTTCGCAGGCCAGCACCATGTCGGGGTACGACACCCAGTACGGCGCCGGAATCAGCACTTCATCGCCCGCGCCGAGGGTGGCGGCGAGGGCATTGAAAATCGCACTCTTCGCCCCGCTGGTGACCAGGATCTGATTCGCACCGTAGGTCAGGCCGTTTTCCCGTGTCAGCTTGTCGACAATCGCTTGGCGCAGCTCCGGGGTCCCGGCATTTTGCGTGTAACGCGTCTCGCCGCGTTCGATGGCGGCGTTGGCCGCTTGTCGAATGTGCACGGGTGTATCGAAGTCCGGCTCGCCGACAACCAGATTGATGATGGACTTGCCTTGTCGGCGCAGTTCGTTCGCACGGTCAGAAGCGGCGCTGCTGGGCGATGGTTTGATACGTTGCACACGGGCGGCGATGCGGGAGGCGGTCACGTGTCGTTCCTCGTTGATGACGTTGACGAGGCCCTACAGTACGAGTCGCTTCCCGCACCGCCATAAGACGAGATCGTTCTGGTCGGATAGGCATCACTTATGGCTGGAACTGAACAGCCCTCGCACCAAGGTAGTGCGTTCAAGCCTGTCTGCCCGTGGCGGGTGTCATTCACGGTCACTGCGATCCAGCCATAGCAAAGGCTTATGGTTGGGCCCTGCCGTTAACCCCGCGCGCGAGGTTTTGCCTCTGGCCTGGCTCTTGCTAAAGCCTGAGGGTTGTCTCCCTTTTTCGAGCAAGAGCACCGCCACCGTGAACCTGCGCCGTTTAAAGTATTTTGTGAAACTCGTCGATATTGGCAGCATGACCCAGGCCGCTGACGTGCTGCATGTCGCGCAACCGGCACTCAGCCAACAACTGGCCACGCTGGAAGCGGAGCTGCAGCAGCAATTGCTGATTCGGACCAAACGTGGCGTCACCCCGACCGAGGCGGGGAAGGTGCTCTACGGCCATGCGCAAATCATCTTGCGCCAGTGTGAACAGGCGCAAAGTGACATCAATGCCACGGGGCATGCCTTGTCCGGGCAGGTGTCGGTTGGCTTGGCGCCGGGCACCGCAGCGTCGACGCTTTCCTTACCGCTGTTACGTCGGGTGCGCGAGCGACATCCAGGCATTCTGCTGTACCTCAATGAAAACTTCGGCACCACCTTGAGCGAGTTGATCATGAATGGCCGGATGGACATGGCCGTGCTCTATGGCGGGCGTGAAGTCCATGGCTTGAGCTTCGTCTCGCTGCTGCGCGAGCACCTCTATCTGGTGAGTGCCGATCCTGCTGTCAGCGCTCTCGACGAGATCCCTCTGGCCGAACTGGCGGACATGGACATGCTCCTGCCTCGTCCCTACAACGTCATGCGTCGGCTGGTGGATGAAGCCTTCCTGCGCATCGGCCTGAGTGCGCGGGTGGTGGCTGAAATCGAATCGTCGATCACCCTGACCGCTGCGGTCGCCGAGCACTTCGGTTCGACGATCCTGCCCGAGTCCTCGGCGCGGGTGATGGTCGCCGCCACCTCGATGCACATGTGTCGCATTGTCGAGCCCGAGGTCGAGGCGCCACTGGCGCTGTGTCTGTCCGGTCACCTACCGCTGTCGGTGCCCGCGCAGGCGGTCAAGGCGATCCTGCTGGAACTGGTCGCCGAGATGCGCGGCAGCCTGATTTGAGCGGTCATAAGGACGGCTTATCACCCCAAAGCCAAAGCGTCTTGGTCGTCGCTGGGCAGCATCGCTACATTGACCCCATCCACTCAGACACGCTCGACAGGTAGGGGCCCACGCATGGATTCAGAACGCATCAAGGGGTTGATCGATTTGCTCGCCGAATCCGATCTGCTCGAACTGAGCCTGACCGAAGGCGACAGTACGATTCGTCTTTTCAAGCAGGCCGGGAAGATCGTGACGACCGAGTCGATGGCTGAGCCTTCGCCGACAACGACTGCGGATTTGCCTACGTCAGACACTCCGGCGATGGCCGCTACCGAGATCAAGGCCAGCCTGTATGGCGTGCTGCATCTGACGCCTGCGGCAGGGGAAGCCCCCTTTGTCGCGGTCGGTGATCAGGTCGAAGCAGGGCAAACCCTGGCGGTCCTCGAAGCGATGAAAATGTTCCACCCGGTTAAGGCCAAAACCGCCGGGCGAATCAGCGCGATCCTCGCCCAGAGTGGCGCCGAAGTCGAAGCCGGCCAGTCGCTGTTCCGTCTCTGCTGATCCCACGCTCTTACGTTTTCAGGTGAATTTAATGTTCGACAAAGTGCTGATCGCCAATCGTGGCGAAATCGCCCTGCGCATTCAGCGTGCCTGCCATGGCCTGGGGTTGCAGACCGTAGTGGTGCACTCCGATGCTGATCGCCACGCGCAGTATGTGCAAAACGCTGGTCAGGCCCTGTGCATCGGGCCGGCGTCACCCGGCCAGAGTTATTTGGACCAGACGGCGCTGCTGTTCGCGGCCAAGGTCAGCGGCGCGCAGGCGATCCATCCGGGTTACGGTTTTCTGTCGGAGAACGCTGGATTTGCCGAGCGCATTGAAGCGGCCGGCCTGACTTTTATCGGCCCGAGCACAGCGTGCATTCGGACCATGGGCGACAAGGTTGCCGCCAAGCGTGCGATGCGCGAAGCCGGTGTGCCGTGCGTGCCGGGGCCGGACTCGGTGATGCCCACAGACGATGCAAGCATCCAGGCCATCGCGCGTGAAATCGGTTACCCGGTGATCGTCAAGGCAGCCGGCGGTGGCGGTGGACGCGGCATGCGCGTGGTGAAAGAAGAGAGCGAACTGCTGGATGCCATCGCACTGACCCGTGAAGAGGCGCGGCTGGCTTTCGGTAATCCAGAACTCTACATCGAGAAGTTTCTCGGCCATCCACGGCATGTGGAAATCCAGGTGTTGTGCGATGCCCATGGCCACGCGATCTGGCTCGGCTGCCGCGATTGCTCCTTGCAACGTCGGCACCAGAAAGTCCTGGAAGAAGCGCCGGCACCTGGCATTGATCCCGAGCTTATCGCCAAGGTCGGCGAACGCTGTGCGGAGGCTTGCCGACAGATCGGCTATCGCGGCGTCGGTACTTTCGAATTTCTGTATGAGGACGGCGAGTTCTTCTTCATCGAGATGAACACGCGGCTGCAGGTCGAGCACCCGGTGACGGAGATGACGACTGGCATCGATATCGTCCAGCAGCAACTGCGCATGGCCCGAGGCGACGTGCTAGAGCTGCGCCAGCAGGACGTGCAGCTCAACGGTCATTCACTGGAATGCCGGATCAACGCCGAAGACCCAATCACGTTCATGCCGACACCGGGGTTGATTCAGCGCTGGGAAGTCCCGGGTGGCTTTGGTGTGCGGGTCGACTCTCACGTCACCACCGGGTATCGGGTGCCGCCGTACTACGACTCGATGGTGGCCAAGGTCATCACCCATGGCGCGACCCGCGATGAAGCCATGGCCCGGATGCGCCTGGCCCTGAGCGAACTGTGCGTGGAAGGCATCTCGACCAATATCCCCTTGCACCGCGACATTCTCGACGACCCGGACTTCTGCGCCGGTGGCGTGGACATTCATCACCTGGAGCGCTGGCTGCAACAACGGAGTCCGACATGAGTACTGCATCTGTATCGCCGCGTCCGCACATCAGCCTGCTGGGGTCCACGGCTTTATTGTTCGAAGCCCCCGGCGAGCTGGATCTGGCGCCGCAACAACGCATTTGGAGCCTGGCCTTGCAGGCCGGGCAATGGGCCGACATACACGAAGCGGTCCCCGGCATGAACAACCTGATGCTGACCTTTATCAAGCCGCCGCGCGATCTCAATGAGCTGTGCGAGCGATTGCTTGAGGCCTGGGAGCAGAGCCAACCGCTGCCACTCGAAGGGCGCATCGTCGAGTTGCCGGTGGTGTACGGCGGTGAATTCGGTCCGCACATGAGTGATGTGGTGGCGCACACCGGACTGGATATCGACACCATTGCCAACCTGCATTGCGAGCCGCTGTACCCGGTGTATGCGTTGGGCAGCCATCCCGGCTATTGCTATCTCGGTGGCATGGACGCACGTCTGGCCACGCCACGGCGCCAGGTGCCGGTGATCAGTATTGCCGCCGGCTCCGTGTCGATCGGCGGGGTGCAGACCGGTGTCTCCGCATCGGCCGGTCCCAGTGGCTGGAACACTATCGGCAGGACCGAAATGTCGTTTTTCGACCCGACCCAAAACCCTCCGGCCATGCTGCGGCCCGGCGATATGTTGCGCTTGCGCATCGAGAGGATCATTCGATGATCGAGATTTTATCGGCCACCGCCCTGGCCACAGTGCAGGACTTCGGCCGCTTCGGCAGCCTCGGTTACGGCGTCGGGACTTCCGGCGCGATGGACCATTTGGCGCTGGCGTTGGGCAATCTGCTGCTGGGTAATTCCAAGGGGGCGGCGGCCATCGAAATTCCGCTGTTTCCATTCGAGGTGCGTTTTGTTCAGGACTGCGCCTTCGCGGTGACCGGTGCGGCTTGCGAAGCCACCCTCGACGGTCAGCCATTGTTGCCATTCTGGGTAGCGCAGGCTCGGGAAGGCCAGGTGCTGAGCCTCGGCTATCCAACCTCCGGCAGTCGCGCTTATCTGTGTCTGGCCGGCGGTGTCGACGTGCCGCAGGTGCTCGGCTCGCGCAGCACGCAATTACGCGGTGAGTTCGGCGGCTTGCAGGGGCGGGCGTTGCAGCAGGGTGACCAGGTCTCGGCGTTGCGTCCCGGCATGAGCGCGCTGCCCACGGATTTTGGGGTTGTGTCACCCAGTCAGGCCTTGCCATTGCAACGCGATGGATTGCCCGCGATGCGGGTACTTCCGGCGGCCGAATACGAGTGTTTTCTGGATGAATCCCGGGCGGCATTCTGGTCCGGCGAGTGGAAGGTCACGACCCAGAGCAACCGTTACGGCTACCGGCTCGAAGGCGCGCCGATCTTGCCCAAGGCGCCGATGGAAGTTCGCTCCCACGGCATCGTCCCCGGTGTGATTCAGGTGCCTCACGGCGGGCAACCGATCATTCAGATGCGCGACGCTCAACCCAGTGGCGGTTACCCGAAATTCGGCACGGTGATTGAGGCCGACCTCTGGCGCCTGGGCCAGGCGCCGATCGGCAGCAAGGTGCGCTTTATCGAGTGCAGTTACGCCGAAGCTGTCGCAGCCCTGGAAGACAATTCGCGCTATCTCGCGGAGGTCGGCCGCTTGGTTGACCTTCACGGGCTGGCCTCGCGTTAAGGACATTCAGACATGACAAATCAGGAAATCCGCCAGTTGGCGGTGTGGCTCAAGGAGACTCACCTGGCTGGCGCGGAAATTCGTCGTCCGGGGCTGCATCTGGTGCTCAAACGTAGCGTCGACGAAGTCGCGGAACCGGTTCAAATCGCCACGCCAGAGACATTAAAGGCACCGGAGGAGCAGCTGTTAAAGACTCCAGGTCTGGGCCGGTTGCTGCTTAAGCACCCGCAACAGAGCGAGGTGCTGGTATCGGTCGGCAGTCGAGTGGAGCGAGGGCAACTGGTCGCTTTGCTGCAAGTTGGCGATCTGCTGTTGCCGGTCCGCAGCGAGAAGGCCGGACGGCTGGCGGCGGTATTGACGGTGTGTGGCACGACGGTGGGCTTTGGCGAGGCGTTCATGCGCCTGGACGCGGCATGAGCGGGCGAGGAAAGAAGCAATGAAAATTGATTTGAACGCTGATCTGGGTGAAGGCTTCGGCCCTTGGCGCATGGGCGAGGATGAAGCGTTGATGAGTCTTATCTCATCGGCCAATGTGGCATGCGGCTTCCATGCCGGTGATCCGCTGATCATGGACAACACCGTGCGCCTGGCCAAGGTCGGTGACATCGATCTGGGCGCCCATGTCGGCTTCCCCGACTTGATGGGCTTCGGTCGACGGCAGATGAACATCGAGCTCAAGGAACTGGCGACCTATGTGGTTTACCAGCTCGGCGCGCTGGCCGGAATGGCGGCGGTCAATGGCCACCGTATGACGCACATGAGCTTTCACGGCGCGCTGGGGAACATGGTCGCGGCCGACTCGGCACTGGCGGAGCCATTGGTGTGTGCGGTGGCGGCGTTCGACCCGACGCTGATTATCAGTTCATCGAGCAGTCGTGCCATCGAAAACGCCGCGGACAAATGTGGGCTGCGGGTCGCCACGACGTTTCTGGCCGACCGCGCCTACGACGATGACTGCCTGCTGGTGCCGCGCAAGGTCCCGGGGTCGGTGGTCAAGGAGCCGGCGGCCGTGTTGCAAAGGGTTCGGCAGTTGCTGGAGGAGGGCACCGTGACCAGTCTCAATGGCAAGCGCATTGCGGTGCCGGCGCACTCGATCCTGTTGCACGGCGACACGCCTGGTGCTGTCGATCTAGCCCGCACCATCCGTCGTGAAATCGAGCTGGCGGGTGGCTGTATCACGCCGATTTCGCAGCTGTTGGCGTAACGGTTGCACGGTCATAAGCAGGGCTTATTGCCACACAGTCATTCCGTCTTGGTCCACGGCTTCAGGGCTGGATAGAGTCGAAGTCATCGCGATCACCGAGTGATCCGCACACGTAATACGAGGACAACTTCATGTCATTTTCAGATTACAAAACCGCGCTGGTGACCGGCGCTTCTTCCGGAATTGGCGCCGCCGTCGTCGAGCGCCTGTGCCAGGAAGGCGTGCAGGTGCATGCCTTGGCTCGCAGCGCTGACAAGCTCGAAGAGCTGGCCGCGAAAACCGGCTGCATCGCACACGCCATCGACGTCACCGACCTGGCCGGGTTGACCCGTCTGTTTGAAACCCAGCAGTTCGACATTTTGGTGAACAACGCCGGGGTCGATAAACCGGGTTCGATTCTTAAGGCTGACGCCGAAGGCATCGACTTGCTGATCGACGTCAACCTGCGGGCGGTGCTGCACCTGGCGCGCCTGGCGTTGCCGGGGATGGTCGGGCGTGACTGCGGCCACATCATCAACATCAGTTCGATTGCTGCGGCGTACAACTTCGGTGGCAACTCCACGTACCACGCGACGAAAGCCGCCGTGAGCATGCTCTCGCGGCAGTTACGTATCGATGCCTTCGGCAAGCGGGTCCGGGTGACCGAGATCTGTCCGGGGAGAGTGGCTACTGACATCTTCGCCCACGTTCACGGCGACTCCGAAGAAACCTACAAGCGCTTCGTCGAAGGTTTCGAGCTGCCCCAGGCCAAGGACATCGCCGACGCCATCGCGTTTGCCATCGCCGCACCGATAGCGGTCAACGTCGGGCACATGGAAATCACCCCGACCTTGCAAGTGCCCGGTGGTCTTTCCACGGCTCGCCCGCAGGATTACCAGGGCTGAGCGTTTCCCTGCGAAGCACGCACCAGAAGAACGGATCAATCCGTCACGCGGTACCCACGTCATGGCTCGCCAGACGCTTTTTATTTCTGCCCTAGCCCAATGCCCGTAGGGATTGACCATGAAGCATGACTTCGATTTGGCCGCGGTTCTGCAAGGCGAATATGCCGAGCTGATCGTCAAGGGCATCGAAATAACTCTACAACTGGCGCTGTTCGCCTGGCTGCTGGCGATGGCCCTGGCTCTGTTGCTGGTGACCGTGCGCCTGACCGGTAACAAGCTCGCTGATCGTCTGGTGGCGGGCTACGTGTCTTACCATCGCAACGTTCCGACGCTGGTGCAGTTGATGCTCTGGTACTTCGGTGTGCCGACCTTGCTGAGCGAATCCACGCAACTCTGGCTGGCGAACTACAGCACCGAATACCTGTTCTCGGTGATTGCGCTGGGGCTGTGTCAGGCGGCGTATTTCTGTGAAGACATCCGCAGTGGCCTGCGCGCCATACCGGCGGGGCAGACCGAAGCCTCCCGGGCGCTGGGGTTGGGGTATGTACGTTCGATGCGCTATGTGATCCTGCCGCAGGGCGTGCGTAATTGCCTGCCGTCGCTGATCAACCACACCGTGCTGTTGTTCAAGAACACCAGCCTGGCGATGGCCATCGGCGTGGTCGAGCTGACCTACGCCACCCGCGAAGTCGAGAACTACACCTTCCGCACGTTCGAGTCCTACCTGGTCGCCACGGTGTTCTACCTGGTCTTTTCACTGCTGTTGATGGGGCTCGGCGCGCTGTTGGCGCGACGCTTCAACAAAGCGCTGGCGAGGTAGACGGCGATGTTCGATCTTTTCTCGATTGTGCAGCAGAACTGGACCCTGTTTCTGATCGGCCAGTACCCGCACGGCCCTCTGGGCGGGTTGGCGAGTACGTTGATTCTGGCGGCATTGGCGCTGTTGCTGGCGTTCCCTTTCGGCTTGCTGCTGGCGTTGGCTCGGGTGTCGCCGTGGACCGGACTGCGCTGGGCTGCCACGGTCTGGGTGTATGTGCTGCGGGGCATCCCGCTGCTGATGGTGATTTTCTGGACCTACTTCCTGGTGCCGTTGTTGATCGGTCACAACATCACCGGGTTCGTCACGATGCTGTGCACCTTGGTGATCTACCAGAGTGCCTACCTGTGCGAAATCATTCGCGGTGGCATCCAGGCGTTGCCGGCGGGTCAGTACGAAGCCTCCCGCGCACTGGGCCTCGGTTACTTGCGCACGACAATTTGGGTGATCTTGCCGCAAGCGTTATACAACGCGCTGCCCAGCCTGATCAGCCAGTTCATCTCGATCATCAAGGAAACCTCCCTGGGCTATGTGATCAACGTCCAGGAAGTCACCTTCGCCGCCAACCAGGTCAACAACCAGTTGCTGACCAAGCCGTTTCAGGTGTTTTTCATCCTGGCGATCATCTACTACCTGCTCTGTTTCGGCCTGACCCATCTGACCGGCTGGGTGGAACGCCGTATCGCTCGCAAACGTCTGGGCAACGGCGGCACGGCCGTGGCTGCCGACCCCTTGCTGGCCATTGATAATTGAAGAGGGTTGCATCCATGCATCCAATGATCATGTTTTCGAACATCAACAAATGGTACGGCGAGTACCACGCACTGACTGACATCACCGCCGAAGTGAAACCCGGTGAAGTGGTGGTGTTGTGCGGCCCGTCCGGCTCCGGAAAATCGACGCTGATCCGCACGGTCAATCGCCTGGAAGACATCCAGAAAGGCCAGATCCTGTTCGACGGCCAGGATGTTCACGGCACTGACGCTCACATCAATCGACTGCGCAGCCGGGTGGGTTTCGTGTTCCAGAGCTTCAATCTTTTTCCGCACCTGTCGGTGCTGGAAAACATCACCCTGGCGCCCAGCAAAATCCGCAGCCTGAAAGGCTCGGCCGTCAAGCAGCAAGCCATGCAATTGCTGGATCGGGTTGGCCTGGCCCACAAGGCCGGGGCCTATCCGGCGCAGTTGTCCGGCGGTCAGCAGCAACGGGTGGCGATTGCCCGGGCGCTGGCGATGGAGCCGCCAGTGATGTTGTTCGATGAACCCACCAGTGCCCTTGACCCGGAAATGGTCGGTGAAGTGCTGAGTGTGATGAAAGGCTTGGCCAAGGAGGGCATGACCATGATGTGCGTGACCCACGAGATGAATTTTGCTCGTGAAGTTGCTGACACCATCTGGTTCATGGACGCGGGACAGATTCTGGAAAAGAGCACGCCCGAAAGCTTCTTCAATCAGCCCGCGCACCCGCGAGCACAACGATTTATTGCCGATCTGCGCGCCCACTGAGCCGCAGCGGTTTTGCTCCCTCTGCCATCCGACTTTTCAATCCCAGGAGTTTTTCCATGCGTATGAAGCCTCTGTTTGTCACGCTGGCGTTAGGTCCTTTGGCTGTTGCGGTCGCGCAGGCCGATCAATTGAGCGACATCATGGCCAAGAAATCACTGAGCTGTGGGGTGTACGCCGACGTGCCGCCATTTTCCGCCCCGGACCCGAAAACCCGTGAGCTGGTGGGTATGGACGTCGACCTGTGCAAGGCCCTGGCCAAGACCATGGGCGTTGCATTGGAGCTCAAACCGCTGTCTGTCGAAGCACGTATTCCTGAAGTGAAAATGGGCCGCGTCGATATGATCTTCGCCAACCTGGCCTACACCAAAACCCGGGCTGAACAGATCCAGTTCAGCGATCCGTACTACATCGCCAAGGAAACCCTGGTGGTGCGTGCCGCCAACGCTGAGCAGCCGAAAAGCTTCTTCAAGGACAAACGCATCAGTTCCACCAAAGGCTCCACGTCCGAGCAGTCGATCAGAATGGCCGGGGCCACGCCGGTGACATTCCAGGACACCGGCTCGGCCTACATGGCCTTGCAACAGAACAAGGTCGTGGGTCTGGTAACCAACACCATGACGGCCTTGAAGTTGGTCAATCAAGCCAAGGCTAGTGGTGTCGAATTGGCACTCGCCAAGGAACCGATGGCGCTCGAACCGATTGGCGCGGGCATGCGCAGGGATGAGCCGGCGTTCCTCGCCAAGGTCAACGAATCGTTGGCGACGATGGAAAAAGCCGGGGAGATCGACGGGATCTGGGATCGCTGGATCGGCCCAAATACCGAGTACAAAATGGTTCGTGAGGACAAAGTACAGAGCCTCAATGACTTGAAGTTCGATCCCCTGCCTTAGATCTCATACACCGCGGTGGACGGGTTTTTCGAGACCCGTTTTGCGCTCTCTCGGCAGCGGGCTGTTTCCCGCACGGCGTCAGTTGACCCGCTGCAAGAGGGAGGCGGTGCAGCCTCGTCCCATTCAAGGGTTAAGGAAGTCCTGATAGTTGGCCTTGGTAATCAGCTGATAGGGAATGGTCAACTGTGCCGTATAGGGTTCTTTCCTGATCATCTTCAGTGCAAGGTCGATCGACCCGATGGCCTGGCCTTTGTTGTCCTGGTAAACGGTCACCAGCAGTTGATCCTTCTTGATCGCGTCCAGGCCAGCGGGCCCGCCGTCGCTGCCACCGACCAGGATGTCCTTGCCTGAGTGCATGCCTGCCTGGTTGATGGCCATCGCCGCGCCGATCGCCATTTCATCGGCGTTGGCGGCCACGGCATCGATTTTCTTGCCCGAGACGATCCAGTTGTTCATCAGGTCCATGGCCTTGCTGCGCTGCCACTCGGCGCTTTGTTCTTCAACCACGTGGATATCCGGATAGCTTTTGAGCACTTCCTTCACCCCTTGAGTGCGGTTGTGGGTGGCGTTGTTGGAGAGCAGACCGAGCATGATCGCCAGATTGCCTTTGCCACCCATTTTTTCCGCCAGGTAGCGCATTTGCATTTCGCCGGCCTTGATCTCGTCCGAGCCCACGTAGCCGACGCCCGGCGGCAGTTCGGCCTGATCGGGGCGGCGGTTGACGTAGACCAGCGGCACGTGGGCACCTTGCGCGTCGGCCGTCATCTTTTGCGTGGCGGCGGTGTCCACCGGGTTGACGATGATCGCGTCCATGCCCTGGGCAGTGAAGTTCTGCACTTGGTTGAGCTGGCGCACCACATCGCCTTGGGCGTCTTCGAATTGCAGAGTCACCCCCGGCAGATCCTTGGCGTGGGCGGCCATGTAGTCGCGCATCTGCGCCAGGAATACATCGTCTACCTGGGCGATGCTGACGCCGATGCGGATATCGGCGAGTGCCAAGGGGGTGAAGAGGGCGGCGAAGAGGTAGGTCAGGAGTCGTTTTTTCATGGTTTCAGTCCGGTTTTGTTGTTGTTTTTGAACACGTTTGAAATTGGCTCATGCCTGGCGCTTGGCGCTCATCTGCGTTACGCGCTCGGCAAAGGTCGCGTAGGTCCAGCGTTCCGTCAGCGCTTGCAGCATGAGTTGCTGCCCGGTCTGCGGGGCCAGGCCATGCAGGGGCGGATCGGTGTCCAGGTTGGTGGGAAAGGCGTAGCCGTCGGCGGTGCAGGCAATCACAGCGTTCAGCTCTTGCGCGTCCAGTACCTGATCCGCCAGCCGCTGCAGCAGGCAGGGGTAGAGCGCCAACATCATGCGTTCGCGGTCCACGGTTTCCATGGGCTTGCCGAATGCCGAGGAGATTTGCAACAGGTTGGCCATGCGCTGGCGATCCGGCGTGTGATTGGCGCCGGCAGCGTGAAACAGCGCCGGGTTGAAGAACAGCAGGTCGCCCTTGTTCAACGGCAGCTGTACGGCGTGATGCTGGAAGTAGTCGATGAATTCGGCGCGGCGCCAGGCCAGGTAACCCAGCGCGTATTGCTGGGAAAACGGCAACAGCAGGGTCGGTCCGGATTCCAGCGGCATATCGGAGTGGGCCACGGCCCCTTGCAATGTCAGGTACTGCGACAGCGCATGCAGGGGCAACGGGAAGCGCTCGACCACGTCCTCTGTCTGGAAACCCAAGTGATAGTCACGATGGGGCTGTTGCGCCTGGCCGCCCGGGTGCACCACGTTGACCTGTGCCGTGACTTGAAAGCCGGGGCCCAACCAGGCCTCGGCAATCAGCCCCAACAGCGGGTTGGCGTAGTACTCGACAAAAGACGACGGCGATTGCAGCGCTGCCTTTTGCAACGAATTCCAGATGCGCCCGTTGCTGCCGGCCTTGGCGAAGTGATCGGCGGTGAGGCCCTGGGCGGCTTCCTTGGCGAAGATCGCTTCGAACACCTGACTGTGGCGATCGACCACGCCCAGGTCTGCATAGCCCTGGCGTACAACCATGACCCCGGGGCCGTCGCGAAACAGTCGGTGCAACTCGCTCTGCACCTCTACGCGATTGTCATCGCGCAAGGTCTGCGCGTGATAGATCGGCACATTGTTTTGTACGTCGCTGCAGTGGGCATAGTCCTCGGCTTTGACCTGTTGTTCGCAGAGTCTGGCGAAGTCATGCAACTGCACTGAATCGGCACCCACAAACGCTGACAGCGGCTGATTCATAGCGCGTCTCCCGTCAGGCTCAGCGGGTTGGCGGGCCGTGGGGCGGTGTCGTCGCCGCAGCCGATCACGCCTTGTTCCAGGTCGATGACGGTGCCGGTCATCATTCCCGATTCGCGCGACAGCAGGAACGCAATGCTCTGCGCCACTTCCTCGGGTTTGAGCAGGCGACCAAAAGGTTGCGCGCGCTCGACAGTCGCCAGCCAGCCATCCTCGGCACCATGGTAGCGGCGCTGGATCTCGTCTTCATGGGGCGTGTCCATCCAGCCGATGTTCAGGCCGTTTACCCGGATGCGGTTGTGCAGGGCGCTGAAGGCCACGTTTTTGGTCAGGATCGCCAGGGCACCCTTGGACGCCGAGTAAGCGGTCAGATACGCCGGCCCACCGTGGCTGACGATGCTTTGGATGTTGACGATGGCGCCTTCCACGCCTTGGCTGATCATCAGTTTCAGCGCTTCTTGCATGAGGAAGAACGGTGCTCGCACGTTGACCGCGAACAGGCGATCGAACAGTTCAGGGGAGGTGTCGAGGATGGTGCCGCGGTCCGACATGCCGGCGCAGTTGACTAGTCCATGGAGGGTGCCGAAGCGGGTGCAGGCGGCGTCGATCACTGCACGGCAATCCTCGACTCGCTCCAGGTCGGCCTCGACGAAAAGTGCCTGGCAATCGAGTTCCGCCAACTGGCGCACCTGGGCCTGGCCCTGGTCTGCGCGGCGCCCGCAAATGATCAGGCCGGCGGCGCCCCGGCGCGCCAGAGTGTGGGCGACCGCTGCACCGAGGCCTTGGGTGCTACCGGTGACGACAAAGTACTGGCCACGGAACGAGGTAGTGAGGTCGGTTTGAGGCATGGGGTTCTCCTGGCTTCTTGTTGTTATGAGCGTTGTAGTCCTGGCGCCGGCTCGACGCCTGGCGAAACTGAGACTAGCATTGGCAAAACCTCAGTAACGCCCAAAAAGACCTCAAGAAAACCTCAGGCTTAAAACAATGCTCGAACGTGCCAAACACTTTTCCATCAAGCAGATCGCCACCCAGGCGGGCGTCAGCAAGGCGACGGTCGATCGCGTACTGCACCAGCGCGGCAGCGTGCATTACCAGACCCACCGCCGCATCGAGCAGGCTCTGAACGAATTGGAGGCTCAGGAAAAGAATGGCCTGGCGGCGGGGCGTACGTTTCATGTCGATGTGATCATGCACACGCCGCAACGCTTCAGTGCGGCGGTGCAGGCGGCTATGACCGCGCAATTGAGCAGTCTGGCGCCGTTTCGTATCGCACCGAGGTTTCACTTGTTTGAAGAAATCGAGCCACAGGCGATGCACGACCAGTTACTGCGCTGCGCAAGCACCGGCAGTCAGGGCGTGGTGCTCAAGGCCGCCGACGAGCCGGCGGTAAACCTGGCGATCAAGCAATTGGCCGCCGCTGGTATTCCGGTAGTCACGCTGGTCACGGACCTGCCGCACAGCGAGCGCATCGGCTATGTCGGTATGGACAACCGCACGGCCGGGCAGACCGCCGCCTACTTGCTGTCGCGGTGGCTGGCGCCACAGCCGCAGGACGTCGCCGTGGTCATCGGCAGCGAGCTGTTTCGCGGTGAAGAAGAGCGGGAGATGGGCTTTCGCATGTGGTTGCGCAGCCGTGCCGCCCATTTGCGGGTGCTGGACATCAGCGGTGGCTACGGGGTTTACGAGCGCACCTTTGAGCGCGTGATCGAGGCGCTAAAACTGCACCCCGACCTCAAGGCGGTCTACAGCGTGGGCGGGGGCAACCGGGCGATTGTCGACGCGTTCGCCGCACTGGATCGCCCGCTTGAGGTGTTCATCGGTCACGACCTCGACGAGGAAAACCGGCAACTGCTGGCCGAGGAAAAAATCGCCGCGATCATCGATCACAATCTGCAGATCGATGCTCGCCACGTGTTCCTGCATATCCTGCAATTTCATCGCCTGTGGAAGGCCGGGCCGATTGCATCTTCACAAGTGCAGATCGTCACGCCGTTCAATCTGCCTTGCTGACTCATCCTGTTTACGCCGGGCGAACGCCTTCGTACGCATCTTGCAGCAGCTGCCGGATGGCCTTTGCTTCAATCGGTCTAGGATTCCAGTAGGGGTTGGACAAGGCAATGTCCGTCGCTCGATCGAGGTCGGCCTCGGTCAAGCCCAGGTCCTTCAGCCGGGTCGGTGCGCCCAGTGAGCTGGACAGGTCGAACAGTGCCGCCGCCGGGCTGCAATCCTCAACGTTCAACGCGCGGCAAATGCGCGACAAGGCCGGAGCGGCAGACTGGTTGTAGGCAATAGCATGTGGCAGCACGATGGTATGGGTCTGAGCATGGGGCAAGTTGAAGCTGCCGCCCAGGGTGTGGCAAAGCTTGTGATGCAACGCCATGCCGACGTTGCCGAGCACGGTACCGCAGAGCCAGGCGCCATACAGGCAGTCATCGCGGGCGTCGAGATCGCTTGGGTTGTGACGGATGGTTTTCATGCCGGCGGCGAGCGCCCGAATGCCTTCCTCGGCCATCAGCGACATCACCGGATTGCCGTCCTGGGCATACAAACCTTCGGCGGCGTGGGCAATGGCGTTCATGCCGCTGGTGATGGACATGTCGACGGGCAGGCTGACGGTCAGCTCCGAGTCGTAGATCACGGTTTTTGGAAGTACGCGCGGATCTTTGCCGGTGCGTTTGAGGCCGTTTTCGGTCAAGCCGAATACTGGCGTCATCTCAGAGCCGGCATAGGTGGTCGGGATCGCCAGGATAGGCAGCCCGGAATCCATCGCAATGGCCTTGCCGAGACCTGTGGTTGAGCCACCGCCAATCGCCACCGCGCAATCGGCGCCCAGCTTGCGTGCCAGCTCGCGTGCTTCACGGGCGGTTTCGATAGGCACGTGCATAACGGCCTTGTCGAAAATCTCCGCTGCGCGGCTGCCAAGTAACTGGGCGATATTTTCGGCTTGGGCGCGTTGTTCTGGTGTGCAGAGGACTAGCGCCCGCTTGGCGCCCAGTCGATCGATTTCCGCTTCCAGCTGTTGCAGCGAACCCTGGCCGAAGATGACGCGCGACGGTTGACCGTTATAAATAAAGGGGGACGTGGACATACGTCTATTCTCCGCAAACAGGTAGGGATGATGAACGGGTGGCGATAGGGGTCGGTTGATAGGCAAACAATTGCCAATTCATTCCTGTCCTCAGCCAGACATTTAACGTTCGGTTCTGAATTGTTTTAGCCTCGCCATGGGAAGTGATATCGGCGACCATTTCGCCAAAGACCATGGCGGTGTCTCCTGATTGATGGACTTTATGAACAACGTGTTGAATCCGGTGATAGATAGAAAGTCCATCACGCAAGTTCTTCATAAAGCTGTCGCGGTTATCCACTTTGCCACTGGAGTGGACATAACTGAGTTCGGGATGAAGTAGACACTGAATGTTCTCCAGGTCATTACTTTGCATCGCTTGATAACGTTGTTCTTCCAGCGCTGAAATCAACGCAGTGATGGACGGCTCGTTGCTCATGGGGCCCTCGAGATTGGCATTGATAATGGGATCGACGCCTAAGCCTTCGCCAGGAAGAAATCGAATTCCAGGGTATAAAAGGGATCGCTGCTGACAGTCCCGTCGGGAGTCTCGCCGGGAGGTTGTTGAGCCCAGTGGGTAATCAGCGAAGAACGCACGCCAAACACGGTATCGGAATCAAGGTAGGGATCACCTTCGCGGAAAACCTGGGTGACCAACCGTTTGTAACCGGGGGCACTGATCACGAACTCCAGGTGCGCCGGGCGCCAGGCATGGCGATTGAGCGCCGTGAGCATCGTGCCGACAGGGCCGTCATGGAGTACGCGGTGGCTTTGCGGCACAACAGTGGAAAAAAAGTATCGGCCAAGCGGGTCGGCTTGTAGCAAGGCACGCTCGGTTTCGCTTGCCACAGGATTATTCAAGTCGCCACCTGCCTGGCTGACCTGAAGGGTAGCGGACGGCACCGGATTGCCTTTGGCGTCGCGAATGGTGCCCCGCATGTACCCTTTGGCGCCGTGGAGCCCGGCACTGATGTCGGCGCCCAGGTCATACACCGTGGAATTGTGAATCTGTGGCACGTCGAAGGCTGTCGCCTCAGTGCAACCCGACGGCTTCCTGTCGTTCTGAGCCAGCACCAGGGTCGACAGGCCCAACGTGTGTGACAGCAGCACAAACTCTTGGCGATCGGACGAGCAGGCTTTGCCCACTTGTTCGAGAAAATCAACGCCGCTTCGCCACTCTTCTTCCGTCAGTTTGATGTCGCGAGCGAAGGCATGAAGATGTTGTACGAGGCTGGTCATTACCTCGCACAAGCGCGCATCAGCGGTGCTGCTATTACGCGCCAATACGGCTTGTGTAATGGTCGCTTCGTCCAGATTTCGCATCTTGACTCCTTGATTTTCTTAAGCGCAAGCACGCTCGGTGATTGGCGAGATACGTCTTGGGCCGCTCTTTTCAGGTCATAGCGCTGCACGTTATAGTTCCGCACAGCGTTGAAAAAGTCCGCCTGCGAAATTCTTTATTTCATATATGAAAAAATAAAAACGGAGCACTGAATGGATCGGCTGACCGAACTGGAACTTTTTGTAACGACGGCGGAAGTCGGCACCCTGACCAAAGCGGCGGAAATACTCGGGCTGTCGAATGCCGCTGCAAGCCGGCACCTGGTGGCGTTGGAACAACGGCTCAATGTCAGATTGATTGACCGCAACACGCGGCGCCTGGCTCTGACCAACTCCGGTCATCAATTTTATGCGAGCTGCAAGAGCCTGCTCGGCGAGTTGAAGGAAGCCGAGGCTTCGCTCAGCGAATCGCTGGTGCAGCCAGTCGGCACCCTGACGATTACCTCTTCAATCTCGTTTTGCATGCTGCATATCGCGCCGCTGATCCCGGCGTTTCGCAAGAAGTACCCGCATATCACCGTCAAAGTGCTGGGTGAAAACCGCTATTACGACATTATCGACAGCGAAATTGATTTGGCCATCAGGACCAAGGAATACGAGGCGGATTCCAACATCACCATTCGCCGCCTCGCCGAAACGCGTCGGGTGCTAGCCGCTTCACCCGGTTACCTGCAGCGCAAGGGCACGCCGCAGACCATTGACGATCTGGCCAATCACGATCTGTTGATCTACAGCCACGCCAACCAGCCCCGGGTCATGCGCTTTACCAAAGGCGATGAAGAACGCGTGGTGAAGGTCGACCCGATCCTGGAAACCAATGACGGCCAGATTGTCCGCGCCGCGGCCCTGGCCCATGGCGGCATCCTGGTGCAACCGAAGTACATCATCAATGCCGACCTGGTGGCGGGGCGCCTGATCCCGGTGCTGGATGATTGGGACTTGCCGCGCCTGACCATCAACATGGCTTTTCAAAGCCGTCGTTACATGCCGACCAAGCTGCGCGTATTCATCGATTTTCTGCTCGCGGATTTTGCCGAGCACGAGTACGAACGCTACTGGACGCGTTAACGCAGTTTCTCGCTGGACGGAATACACATTTATTTTTTTGATGGTATTCAGTGCGGCAAGTGCAAACTATGCTCCGTTCCGCTTGATCGGTTGAACTTCTCTTGTTCAAAGAGAAGTTGCTCCCTCCGTTTGAATAGTGCTCAACAACACGACAATAAAGGCGTCTGCGTTCGCCTGCGCGTTTAAAAACAAATCTAATAATAAGGAAACGTTAAGCCCATGAAAAACTTTGCCAAGTGCACGGTTGCGGTCAGCTTTTGCCTGCTGGTTCCCAATTTATCAAATGCCGCCAATGAAGCCTTTTCCAGTGATTCGCGCTGGATGACCGGTGACTGGAATGGCGTGCGCAGTGACTGGCTGGACAAGGGATTTGATATCGAACTGGGTTACACCGGGGAAATGGCCGCCAACGTACGCGGCGGTTATGACAAAGATCATACGGCGCGCTGGACCGAGCAATATGCGCTGGGCTTCAAGGCCGACCTGCAAAAAATCCTCGGTTGGGAAAATTCGCAGTTCCAGTTCACCGTCACCGAGCGTGACGGGCGCAACCTGACCAACGACCGCATCGCCGATCCTCGAGTGGGAGGTTACTCCTCGAGCCAGGAAGTTTATGGCCGTGGGCAAACCTGGCGCCTGACGCAAATGTGGCTCAGTAAAGGCTGGCTGGACGGGGCGCTGGACCTGAAATTTGGCCGCTTCGATGAAGGCTCGGACTTCAACAGCTTCCCGTGCGACTTTCAGAGTACGCCGTTCTGCGGCGCCCAGGCGGCGAACTGGATTGGCGACATTTGGTACAACTGGCCTGTCAGCCAATGGGCTCTGCGCGCACGCTACCAATTCGCTCCTGAGTGGTATGCACAGATCGGGGTCTTCGAGCAGAACCCTTCGTATCTGGAAACTGGCAACGGCTTCAAGCTCAGTGGCAGTGGAGCCAAAGGCGCGCTGATACCGGTTGAGCTGGTCTGGAGCCCCACGGTCAACTCGCTACCCGGAGAATATCGGCTGGGCTATTACAAGAGCACGGCCAACGCCGATGACGTACTGGAAGATCGCAATGGCAACCCCCAGCCCGCCACCGGCGATCAGTTCAAACAGCACTCCAGCCGTCACGGTTACTGGTTTGTCGCCCAGCAGCAATTGACCGCTCGCGACGGCGACAGCCAGCGTGGACTTTCGGTGTTTGCCAACTTCACCGCGCACGACAAGGCCACCAGCCGGGTCGATCATTTCATTCAGGCGGGCATCGTCTACAAGGGGCCGTTCGATGGCCGGCCAAAAGATGATCTGGGCGTGGGCATCGCGCAGGTCCACACCAACTCGGACTACCGCCAGCGTGCCCGTTTGCAGAATGAACAGAACGGCATTGCCGATTACGAGGATCCCGCCTATCTGCCCCTGCAGTACAACGAAGTGAGCAGCGAGATCTATTACGGGTTCCACGTCACCAACTGGCTCACCGTACGGCCCAACCTGCAGTACGTGAAGTATCCCGGTGGTGTGCGTGAAATCGATGCAGCGGTGATCGCCGGTCTCAAGGTCCAGGCGAAGTTCTAGCCCGGTAATGCCCTGCCACGATCAATGGACCAAGAACCGTGGCGGGGGCTGACTACAGTTTTCCACTCAGCGGAAAACACATTTGCCGTAGAGGCATTTTTTTTCCGTTTCAATGGCAGTAGTCTCAATTCCACTGAGCGTACAAATAATTTCAATAAAGGTTGACCTCATGTCCAACAATCAAAATGCCCCTTGTGCTTCGTCAAAGATTCTTTGGCGTATCGCAGCTATCACCACCATGGGATCGCTGGGATTTGGTTACGACACCGGAGTGATCTCCGGGGCGCTGCCGTTCATGACGCTGGATGCCAGCCAGGGTGGCCTTGGCCTGACGCCCATGACGGAAGGGCTGGTGGCTTCTTCGCTGATTTTTGGTGGCGCTTTCGGCGCTTTGTTCGCCGGTCAATTATCCGACCGCTATGGCCGCCTCGGTGTACTCAAGGCCCTGGCCATACTGTTTGCGCTGGGGGCGTTGGGTACCGCAGTAGCTCCTGATATATGGACCATGGTCATCACCCGCTTCATTCTGGGTATCGCGGTTGGCGGTGCGTCATCGACCGTTCCGGTGTTGATCGCCGAGTTGGCGGCACCCAAACACCGCGGTCGGTTGGTGTGTCAGAGCGAGTTGATGATCGTCTCTGGACAGTGCCTGGCCTACATCACCAGCGCCGGCCTGGCGCACCTGTTCGACAGTCCGTTCATCTGGCGCTACATGCTCGCCATTGCGCTGATCCCGGCGGTGCTGCTGTACGTTGGAATGCATTTTGTGCCGACCTCGCCACGTTGGCTGGTCAGCAAAGGTCGTATCGCAGAAGCCAAGACGACCTTGGCCGGCATCCGTGATACCCAGCGCGAGGCGGACCGCGAGCTGAAGGAAATCATTGCCCAGTGCAACGTCGAACGGCACCAAAGCGGTGTGCTCGGCAAGCTCAACGAACCCTGGTTGCTCAAGCTGCTGGCCATTGGTATTGGCCTGGGATTCGTTATCCAGTTCACCGGCGTCAATGCGTTCATGTATTACACGCCGATGATTCTCAAAGAGACTGGCATGGGTACTAATGCCGCGCTCGTCGCAACCATCGGTAATGGCGTGGTGTCGGTGATTGCCACCTTGATTGGCATGTGGGTGATCAACCGCATGGGCCGGCGCTCGATGCTGCTGCTGGGGCTGACCGTGGTGGTGCTGGCGCAAATCTTCCTCGGTGTCGTGCTCAACTTCATGCCGCATTCGCTCGTGCAAAGTTACCTGGCGCTGTCCGGCGTGCTGGTGTTCCTGTTCTTCATGCAAATGTGCATCGGCCCGGTGTATTGGCTGTTGATGTCAGAGCTGTTTCCGACCCACGCCCGGGGCTTGATGAATGGCATTTCAGTGAGCGTATTCTGGATTTTCAATGCCATCGTCGCCTTCGTCTTCCCGGTCCTGCTGAGTGTGATGGGCGGCATGACCTTCTTCCTGTTCGCGGTGGTGAACATCGGCTCGATCATCTTCTGCACGTTGTGGTTGCCGGAGACCAAGGGCCTGACTCTCGAAGAGATCGAACAGCAGATGAAGCAGCGCTTCAGCGGGCGCAGTAAATGGTCTGTTGTCGACGTCAAAGCGTATTGAGAACTGCCATTGCGGAGGCCGGCGCCCAACCTTAAAAGCCGGCCGGCCTTCAAGAATAACGATCAAGGATCTCGAATCATGACTGCTCACCTGGACACCGACATCGCCATTGGCGGCCTTTTCGAAGAGGAACATTCCGCCGAAATCGTCAATGCCCGAATCTCTGCCGACGCCAACCCGCGCCTGGCAGAAGTCATGGCGGTACTGACCCGGCATTTGCATGCAGCCATCAAGGAAATCGAGCCGACTCACGAGGAGTGGTTCAAGGCCATCGAGTTCCTGACTCAGACCGGCCAGATTTGCACCGACTGGCGTCAGGAATACATCCTGCTGTCTGATGTGCTGGGTGCGACCATGTTGGTCGATGCGATCAACCATCGCCGGCCCAAGGGCGCCACGCCCAATACCATTCTCGGCCCGTTCTACGTGGCCAATGCGCCGCACTACGAAAACGGCGAGAACATCTGCCTGGACGGCAAGGGTGAACCGACGCTGGTCAGCGGTCGGGTGCTGGATACAGACGGCCAACCGATTGTCGGCGCGACCCTGGATATCTGGCAGACCAACGACGATGGCTTCTACGACGTGCAGCAGAAAGGTGTGCAACCGGACTACAACTTGCGCGGGCTGTTCACCACCGATGCCGATGGTTATTACGCGTTCCGCACGGTCAAGCCGCGCCATTACCCGATCCCTGCCGACGGTCCCGTAGGCAAGTTGCTGGGTGATCTGGGCCGGCACCCGAACCGCGCAGCGCATCTGCATTTCATCGTCACCGCCAATGGTTACGACCAGGTCATCACGCACATCTTCACGCCCGACTGCCAGTACTTGCACGAAGACACCGTGTTTGGCGTGAAGAAAGAATTGATCGCCGAGTTCACCACTCAAAGCGATCCGGCGGTGGCCAAACGTTACGACTTGCCCGTGCCGTTCCTGGCGGTCAACTGGGATTTTGTTCTGACCCCGCTCTGATTAACCGACAACTGTCTTTGACCGTTCTCAAACCACTCATAAGTGATCGTCATGCCCACTAAAAATATCGAACTCCTTGCTGCCTATTGGACCCTCGCTGGCGATACTTATCCCGGCGCTCCCAGCGAAATCAGCCCGTTCTCCTTACAGGATCGTGCGCAAACCGCATCGAAAGCCGGTTGGCGAGGCATGGGGTTCGTCCATGCCGACCTGCTGCATAACGTCGACAAGTTGGGCATTTCAACGGTGCGCAACATTCTCCAGGACAACGGCATCAAACATGTGGAAGTCGAGTTCCTGACCGACTGGCACCTGGACGGAGAGCGCCGCGCGGCGTCGGACAAAATGCGCGACGAGCTGCTGGAAATTGCCGGCGAACTGGGCGCGCGCAGTCTCAAGGTCGCCGGCGGACTATTCGAAGACGGGCCACCGGATGTGCCGCGCATGCGCGAAACCTTCGCCCTGTTATGCGATCGGGCTCAACCCTTTGGCGTCAACGTGGTGATCGAGTTCCTGCCGTTTTCCAGCGTCTGCACCATCGACCGCGCTATTGCAGTGACCGAGAACGTACGCCCTAACGGTGGCCTTCTGGTGGACACCTGGCATGTAGCGCGTGGCGGCATGAGCTTCGATGAAATCGCCAAGATCCCGCTTGAATTGATCAAGTCCATCGAGCTGGATGACGCCAACCACGCCATCGTCGAAACGCTGTTCAACGACTCGACGCACTACCGCAAACTCTGTGGCGAAGGTGTATTGGATGTGCCGGCGTTTATCCAGCAGGTGGTCAATGTCGGCTATCGCGGGCCTTGGGGTGTCGAGCTGATTTCCGCCGAGTTGCGCAAGCTGCCCCTGGAAGTCGTGGCAAAGAGAGCCTTTGACACAACCCTCGCGCAATTCGAAGGCATCCAGTTCCCGAATTGATGCGCCGAAGCACGCTGACGTTTTGCCCATCTTCAACATCGAACAATAGCGTTTCAAGGAGATAACAAATGGTAGGTATCGCAGTTCTCGGCGCCGGTCGTATCGGCAAGATTCACGCAGCCAACGTGGCTGCCAGCAAGTTCGCCAAGCTGGTTGTCGTGGCGGATCCGTTCGCCGATGCCGCTCAGAGCCTGGCCGATGCCTTCGGCACCGAAGCCATGCTCGACTGCGAAGCGGCCATCGATCGCGACGATGTCCAGGCCATCGTTATCGGCACCCCGACCCACACCCATATCAACCTGATGCTGCGCGCCGTGCGCCAGGGCAAAGCGGTGCTGTGCGAGAAGCCGATCGACCTGGACATGGCCAAGAGCCTGGCCGCGGTGGAAGAGGTGGAGCGCCTCAACGGACGGGTCATGCTGGCGTTCAACCGCCGCTTCGAGTCCACGTTCGCCGAAATGCGCGCGGCCATCGATGCCGGCGATATCGGCGAAGTACGCCAGGTGATCATCAGCAGCCGTGATCCTGGTCTGGCGCCTGAAGACTACATCCAGCATTCGGGCGGTATCTTCCGCGACATGACCATCCATGACCTGGACATCGGTCGTTGGTTGCTGGGCGAGGAGCCAGTCGAACTGACCGCCATTGGCAGCCGCCTGATCGATCCGCAGATGATGGAAAAGTACGACGACTACGACACCGCGATGGTGCAGATGCAAACGGCATCGGGCAAGCAGTGCCATATCAACAACTGCCGCCAGGCGGTCTACGGCTACGACCAGCGCATCGAAGTGTTCGGCTCCAAAGGCATGTTGCAGATGGATAACCTGCGTCCAACGACAATCCGTCGCTGGAACCAGGACGTCACCGATGCGCGCGAACCGCTGCTGAACTTCTTCCTTGAGCGTTATCAGCAAGCCTACAAAGCCGAACTCGATGCCTATATCGAAGCGCTGGTGAAGGGCACGCCGATGCCGACCACCGTGCAGGACGGTCTCAAGGCCCTGAAGCTGGCTGATGCCGCCGTGGAGTCGGTCAAGACCGGGCGTGCGGTCAAGCTCTGAACTTGAACGGTCATTGGCTATCTCGGACAAGAACACCTGGAGAACATCATGTCTTACAAGCTTGAGAGTGGCGCCACTATTGGTGTGGCCTGCCTGGGGATTACCCACCCACACACGTCGGGCCGCGTCAAAGCCTTCAAGCGCATACCCGGCATGCAGTTTCTTGGCGCCTACGACGACAGCCCTTTGCTGGAGCCGTTCTGCGATGCGCTGGATTTGCAGGCCCGCAGCAAGGAAGAAATCCTCGCTGACCCGAACGTGCACGTCGTGTTGGTGCACCCCAAGAGCTACCTGATGGCCGACTGGGCCATTGAAGCGCTGGAGGCGGGCAAGGCTGTTCTCTGCGAGAAGCCGGCGGGCCGCGGTACCATCGACACCACTCGCATCGTCGACGCGGTCGAGCGTACCGGCGGGTTGTTCCAGGTCGGCTACTGCTGGCGCTATGCGCCGTCGGTGGAAAAAATGCAGCAGGTTCTGCAAAGCGGTGAAATCGGCAAGGTACTGCAGGTTCGCGCGCACGCGGGCTGTTCCCACGACGAGGCCGACACCAACCACATGAAACAACCGGGCGACCGTGGCGGTGCCTTTTATGTGATCGGCTGCCACACCATCGACCGTTTGCTGCTGCACTTCGGCATGCCCAAATCGGTCAATGCGCGGATTACCAAATTCGCCGGGCAGATGAGCGATTCGGCGCGCGAGGACGCCGTGGGTGCGGTGCTCAACTACGACGATAAGTTGATCACCATCGATTTCATGTCCTGGGACCCGATGCCCTGGACCGAGAGCTGGGACATTACCGCCTACGGTACTCACGGGGTGATGCATTCCACGCCGATGCCGGCGTCATACAAGCTTTACCACGATGGCAAGAACGGCCATCAGCAAGGCTGGACGCACTGGAACGAGAACAGCTTTCCGGAGATCTGGGCGGTGCGTAAAACCGTCTATTCCCCGGAAATTGCCGAGATCGGTAACCCGGTGTATTTCGATCGTGAAGCC
This sequence comes from Pseudomonas sp. TE12508, assembly GCF_056279485.1. Lineage (NCBI taxonomy): Bacteria > Pseudomonadati > Pseudomonadota > Gammaproteobacteria > Pseudomonadales > Pseudomonadaceae > Pseudomonas > Pseudomonas sp. TE12508. Next base: position 290,518 of record NZ_JBWCCN010000007.1, read on the forward strand.
GCTGCCTTCGTCCAGTCGTTGCGCACCGGAAGCCCTTCGACGGTGCCGGCCAGCCAGGCGCATAACATCAACGTGATACTCGAAGCGTTGTTCGAGTCCGCTGAGTTGAACGGCCAGGAAGTCATCCTGGCTAAATAGCAGTTTGTAATCCGTAGGCGAAACGCCCCCGCCGGCTCTGTAAACAGAGCCGGAAGGGCAGTTGCATCCCCGAGAAATGCCAACAACAAAAAGAAGAGGACACTATGCACAAGATCATCAAGGTTGCCGCGGCAGTATTGTTGGGCCTGGCCGTCAGTGCCTGCTCGAAAAATGAGACCAGCACCAAGGGCACGATTGGCATTGCCATGCCCTCGAAAACCGAAGCGCGATGGGTTTCAGACGGTAGCAGCATCGTCGATTCATTGAAGAAACTCGGTTACGACACCGACTTGCAGTACGCGCAGTACGAAGCGCCGACCCAGCTGTCGCAAATCGAAAACATGATGGTCAAGGGCATCAAGGGCCTGATTGTCGCGCCGATCGACGGTACGACCATGGCCGATGTGCTCAAGCAGGCCAAGGAGAAAGGCATCAAGGTCATTTCCTATGATCGCCTGATCCGCAACACCAAAGACTTCGACTACTACGTCACCTTCGACAACTACCGCACCGGCGTACTGCAGGGGCAGTCCATCGTCGACAAGTTGCAGCTCAAACAGGGCAAGGGCCCGTTCAACCTGGAAATCTTCGCCGGCTCCACGGACGACAACAATGCCCACGTGGTGTACGCGGGAGTGATGTCGCAGCTCAAACCCTACATCGACAGCGGCAAGCTGGTCATTCGCAGCGGCCAGCAATCCATAGACAAAGTAGCCACTCCAAACTGGGACGGCGCCCAAGCCCAGGCGCGTATGGATAACCTGCTCAGCGCCTTCTACGGCACCGCCCACCTGGACGCGGTCCTGGCCATGAACGATCAGATCGCCACTGGCGTGGTGTCTTCATTGCGCGGTGTGGGCTATGGAACGGGTAAGGCAGCGATGCCGATCGTGACCGGCCAGGATGCCGAGATTTCCAGCATCAAGTCGATCATTCGCGGTGACCAGACCTCGACCATTTTCAAGGACACCCGCGCCCTCGCCGATGCCGCCGCGCAAATGATGGATGCGACCTTGAGTGGCAAGACCGTCGTGGTCAACGACTCCACGTCCTACGACAACGGCTCGATGATCGTGCCGACCCAGTTGCTGACCCCACAACTGGTTGATGGCAACAACTGGCAGAAAGTCCTCGTCGATGACACCAAGTTCTACACGCCTGAGCAGTTGCGCTAAGGCAACCCGCGATTGGTGCGTGCTGGCAGGAGAGAAAAATGACAAAAACAATTCTCGATATGCGTGATATCCAGAAATGCTTCGGCCCGGTGAAGGCGCTGAGCCGGGTCAACCTCAAGGTCGGCGATGGCGAAATCCATGCGATCTGCGGTGAGAATGGCGCTGGCAAATCGACCCTGATGAAGATCCTCAGCGGCGTCTATCCGCATGGCAGCTTCACCGGTGAAATTGTCTTTGATGGCGCGCCGCGAACGTTCCAGGGGTTGCGCGATAGTGAGGCGCTGGGCATCTGCATCATCCACCAGGAATTGGCCCTGGTGCCCATGCTGTCAATAACCGAAAACCTGTTCCTCGGAAACGAGATAGCCCGTCATGGCGTGATTGATTGGGATCAAGCGCACCAGCGGGCCCGCGAGTTACTCGCGCGGGTCGGCCTCGATGCCCGGCCGCAGACCCTGGTGGGCAACCTCGGGATTGGCCAGCAGCAAATGGTGGAAATCGCCAAGGCGCTGGCCAAGGATGTGCGCCTGCTGATTCTTGACGAGCCGACCGCTAGCCTCAACGAAAAAGACAGCGACACCTTGCTCAAGCTGATGCTCGAACTCAAGGGGCGTGGCATCACCTCGATCATCATCTCGCACAAGCTCAATGAGATTGGACGGGTGGCGGACGAGATCACCGTGATCCGTGACGGCAGTACCGTCGATGTCATCGACTGTCGTGCCGAACCTATCGATGAAGTCCGGGTGATTCGCTCCATGGTCGGTCGCGAACTCTCGGACCGCTATCCGAAGCGCGTTCCTGACATTGGCGAAAAGCTGTTCGAGGTTGAAGGCTGGTCGGTCGGCGACCCGGAGCACTCTGGACGTGACCGCATCCGCAACATCAATTTCCACGTGCGTCGGGGCGAGGTGGTGGGCATCGCCGGGCTGATGGGCGCTGGCCGTACCGAATTCGCCATGAGTGTATTTGGCCGCTCCTATGGCTCGAACATCCGTGGCAAGGCGCGTCTCGAAGGGCGAGACGTTGACCTTGGCACCGTGCGCAAGGCCATCGATCACGGTTTGGCCTACGCCACCGAAGACCGCAAGGGCGCCGGCCTGGTATTGGGCGAGAGCATCACACGCAACACCAGCATGGCCAACCTGGCCGCCGTGTCCAAACGCTGGGTGATGAACGAACTGGCCGAGACCGCGGTGGCGGTCGATTTCCAGACGCGTCTGCGCATTCGTAGCCCGGACGTCCTGCAGGCGGTGGACAAGCTCTCCGGCGGTAACCAGCAGAAGGTCGTGCTGGGTAAATGGCTATTTTCCGACCCCAAGGTTTTGATCCTGGACGAGCCCACTCGCGGCATCGATGTCGGGGCCAAGTACGAGATTTACGCGGTGGTCAATCAGGTCGTCAGCGAGGGCAGGGGCGTCGTCATGATCTCCTCGGAAATGCCTGAGCTGCTGGGTACCTGTGACCGAATCTATGTGATGAATGAAGGGCGCTTTGTCGGCGAGTTTCCGATCGCAGAGGCATCGCAGGAAAAAATCATGCACGCAATTATGAAAAATGAGGTGATCCAGTGAGCGAAGTCAGCGTACCTCTCACATCCAAACCAACGGCGCTCACGTCATTCAAGCGCGGCGCGCGCGAATACGGTCTGCTGGCATCGTTGATCGTCATCATGGTGTTCTTCCAGGTGGCCACCGGCGGGGCGCTGATGCAGCCGCTCAACCTGACCAACCTGTTGTTGCAGAACAGCTACATCGTGGTCATGGCGCTGGGCATGCTGATGGTGATCGTCTGCGGCCACATCGACCTCTCGGTCGGTTCGGTGGTCGGCGTGATCGGCGCGCTAGCCGCCGTGCTGATGGTCCAGTATCGATTGGACTTCTTTACCGTAACGGTGATCTGCATGGCGGCGGGTGCGCTGATTGGCGCGGCGCAGGGTTACTGGGTCGCGGTGTGGGGCATGCCGTCGTTCATCGTCACCCTGGCCGGCATGTTGATCTTTCGAGGCGCGACCATCGCGATTTCCCAAGGACAGTCGATCGGGCCGTTTCCGCCAGCCTTTTCCGCGATCAGTTCGGGCTTCATCCCGGATGTCTTTGCCAACGAAAACCTGCGCATTACCTCGTTGCTGCTGGGGATCGCCGTCGCAGCAGCGTTCTGGGTGGTCGAGTATCGGAGTCGTAAACGCACCCTCAAGAGTGGAGGCAATGTCGCCCCCATGACCCTGTTCGCGCTGAAGAATGGCCTGGTCGCGGCGCTCATCGTGTACTTCTGCTACCTGCTCTCGACCTACCGCGGCATCCCTACGGTGCTGGTAATCATGAGTGTGTTGATCGGCGTGTACACCTTCATCATGAACCGCACCGTGATCGGCCGTTGGATCTACGCGGTGGGTGGCAATCTCAAGGCCGCCAAGCTGTCGGGGATCAACACTTCGCGGGTGACGTTCTTCGCCTTCGTCAACATGGGCGTGCTGGCGGCGGTGGCCGGGCTGATTTTCGTTGCTCGCCTTAACAGCGCGACACCGCGGGGCGGCACCGGGTTTGAGCTGGATGTTATCGCCGCGGTGTTCATCGGTGGTGCCTCGGCGTCCGGGGGAGTTGGCAAGGTGGTCGGCGTGGTGATTGGCGCTTTCATCATGGGGGTGTTGAACAACGGCATGTCGATCATGGGAATTGGCATCGACTACCAGCAGATGATCAAAGGCGCTGTGTTGCTGGCGGCGGTATTCGTGGACGTATATCAGAAGAGCAAAGGTTGATATGGCAGGCATGATTGGCACCGCAGGGAGACAGCGATGATCAAGCACATTGTGATGTGGAACCTGGAAGGTGAAACGCCTGAACAGCACAGGCAGGCATGCTTGTTCCTCAAGGAGCAGTTTGAAGGGCTGGCCGGGCTGATACCTGGACTTTTGAAGATTGAGGTCGGCGTGGATTTGAGTCGAATCGACTATGCCTGCGACGTGGTGCTCTACAGCGAGTTTGATTCGCAGGAAGCTTTGGATGCCTATGCCTCCCACCCTGAGCATTTGCGGGTGAGGGGCGAGTTGGGGAACTCACGCATCGCGCGGCATCAGGTCGACTATTTGTCCTCGTAGGCGACGGTAAGAAGTGATGAGGGTGGCGGGAGGGGCCAGAAAGTTTGCTCCCCACCTTCCACCTTTGACCTATTCCGACGATTCGGACGCGCTTTAGCATTAGTTAAATTGAACGCGTGGGTGCTGAGGACATCTACCCTCACACACGAACTGTTGGGGCACGATGAAAGAAGCGCAAAGAAGATTGGCTAATGCACTCAGAGAACTCAAGGCCCCATTCTCTCGATGAGGACTTATCTCAAGTCGATCCTGCGCAATTGATACCGCCAGCTTGATGACATTCCTCCAACTGGCTATGGGCAGACCCCAGTAGTGTGCCTTGGAATGATTCCCTTTTTTGCTCTTGATGCACCCAAAAAACAAGTCCAGAATCAAGTCCATTCCTGCTTAATGAATTAAATAAAACCCTTAGATTTCAATGGGTCGGACACCAGATGCGAGTCTCGTTTCCCGCTCCAGATGCTGATCTAAAGAGTTCCTCGGAAGCTGTAGATCATTGAAAATTGTCGCTTCGGCCTTTTTTTTGTTCCAGTGATTTTTACCGAAAACCACCTCAAGCCACGCACTTTGCGTACATCAATAAGCACATCGAAATCCGGATTCAAGTTGACATGCCCGTGACAGTGCTCAGGCGGCGGGGGAAGTGTTCGGGCTACAAGCTCTCTACCTGGGATGTCGGGGCTCGAACGGCGAGTCCCGCGAACGATGCTCCAGCGTCGACATACCGCAAGGCAGACTTCACGTCTTTCCAGCCTACGTAACTCATCAGCGATTTGATGTCCCAGCCATTGGATGAGGCCCAGGTTGCAAACCCTCGACGCATTGAGTGGCTGCTGTACAGGTCTGCCGCGACACCAGCCTGCTTAAAAATACGACGAAGCATCGGGATCAGACTGTTGGAGTTGATGCCGTCCTCAGCAAGATTTCCCCAACGATCTACCTTCCTGAACACTGGTCCGCGAGCAATGCCGGCCACGGTGATCCAGTTGATATAAGCCTGCACGGGGCACAGCTTCCTGAGGGCTGGGGTGTGGAATGTCGCGCCCAAGTGTTGTCGATCACCTTTGCTGTGGGGCAGATAAAAGGTAATGCCGGCTCCCGCTTCTGCCTGGGTGTGCTCGACCTGCAGGCGTGCCAGCTCGTCACCGCGAAATCCCCTCCAGAATCCGATCAGCACCAAGGCGATGTCGCGTCGGTGCTTCATCACACTCCTGTAATCGCCACGTTCAGCCGCCAGAGCCGCTTCGCGCTCAAGCCAACCAACGGCTTGTTCGAGGTGAAGTAGAAGGAGAGGGGCGGCCTGTTTCTCTTGGGTCGGATGCAAGGTGCGGATGCCCTTGATCATTTGCTTAACGGTGGGTGTCTTGGTTGGATCAGGAAATCCCTGCGTGATGTGCCACTGAGCCAAGGCGGCCAGGCGCTGCTTCAGCGTGCTGATGGTGTGTTTGTCTGCGTACTCGGCAAGGTAACGCACGATGCCATCCCCAGTCGCCGGCAGAAACCCGCCCCAGGTTACTTCGAAGTGCTCCACCGCCGCGCGGTAGCTGCGCCGGGTATTGTCCCGGGTGCCGGCTTGAAGATAGCGATCCGCCTTGTTCATCTCGTTTCTACGCCAAACGTACCTTTTCCCGCGATGGAAAAAGCGAAAATCAGCCCTATGATGCGATAACGCTCAATTATTTTATCAAAGAAAAGCTCTCATATTGTTCTTTTTTTGGCAGTAAAGTGCTATGTATATACGTGGTATGTAAAGCAGTACGAAATCGTAGGAGAGAAAAATGGCACGCGGCGGAATTAATAAGGCGATTGTCCAAAAAGCCCGGGAATCGCTGCTGGCTCGGGGAGAGAATCCGAGCATCGACGCCGTGCGCATCGAGTTGGGAAATACCGGCTCAAAGACAACTATTCACCGTTATTTGAAGGAAATAGAAGATTTTGACCCTCGACCGCGGGCCTCTAGAGAGCGGCTGAGTGATGAATTGACTGAGCTTGTTGCCGGCCTCTTAGAGCGAATGACAGAGGAGGGCGGCGAAGCTCTTGCGTACGCCCAGGCGCGCTTCGACGAACAGCGCAGCGAGCTGGAGCAAAAGCTCGACGGCTTGAGTGCCGAACTCACCTCATTGCAGCGTGAAATGGATAGTCAGAAAGGAGCGTTAGTGCTTCAAGCGGATGAGTTGCAGATTTGTCAGACAAGCCTGCAAGCCGAGCTCACCCGCAATGCACGCCTGAGCCAAAATTGCGGTGACTTGGAAATTCGCGTGCAGGAGAAGGATGAGCAGATCCGTTCTCTGGAAGAAAAGCACCTTCACTCCCGCGAGGCGCTGGAGCATTACCGCAATGCGGTCAAGGAACAGCGTGACCAGGAACAGCAACGACACGAAGGACAGGTGCAGCAAGTTCAGGTTGAGCTGCGCCAACTCCAGCAGACGTTGATGGTCAAGCAGGACGAACTGACTCGACTCAACAGAGATAACGAGCGCTTGCTGAGTGAGGCTCGGCAGCTGGCCAAAGCGGCGGCGACGCATGAAGATGCGGCGGTTCGATTGGCCGGTGAGATTGCCACCATGAAGACAGCAGTCGCCAAGGCTGACGGTGCGAAAGAAGCGCTTCAGGAACAGCTCGGTATGTCGCGCGCGGAATCCAAGCGGTTAGAGGAGGGCCTTTCACGGGCAAGTGCGCAATTGGTCGAAGCCACGAGGTTGTCGTTGCACTATTCAGCGGAGCTCACTCAGCTACGACAAGCCGCGGGTCATCCGCACACTGACAATGAAAGCTCCACGAGATAAGGCCAGAGGAGAGTTAAATTGATCACATTTGACGCGGTGTGCCGCGGTTCGGTTGCAAGCACTCTTGACCTCAAATATGCGCATGAGCGCCTAAGTCAGATGGTTTTTTCGGACGATTGTTCGGGGCCACTGAAGCGCGCCGGGCGACTCAAGTCTCAAGCGAAGAAGGTGGCGCCCAAAATGAGCAGGGGGAGTCTTGATGCGTATAAGGGTAAAGAAACGCCGCTGTGAGTTTCTAGGTATTGTTTTGAGTTGCATACTAAGTACACATTCCGCGTTCGCTTGCACAGCGCTGTAACTGTAAGCGACCATCACATATCAGTGATGGCAATTGGGCATAAATTGCGACGGCGACAGGCCGTACTGGGGCGATTTCCGCCAGTGACGTCAGGCCTGGATCCCCCATCCTAGAGAGATCGTTCGGGTCGGCCACCAAATGAAAGGCGTTCCACGCCCAGCCCGCAAGCCTCGTGAAAATTCTCTTACATCGACTTGATCGAAACCACTTTCACAAATCGGAATTTTTTCTTGGCCGCCCTAGTAGCTTCTTGCTCGGCTAGGAGGGTACTTAGCGTATCGGCCTCATGGACCATCTCGCGGGTCTCGCCTTCAAATTCATTGCCCACTCGAAGCGTGACTCTCAGCCTGGGTGTAAATGTTTTCGCGACTTTCTTTTTCTCTGCCACTTTCGCCGGCTGCGTGATCACGATATCCGAGACAGGCTTTTGCACTGGAGGCTCACTGCATTGCGGAGCTTGCTCGCTACCACCGAACAGCGCCCGGCGCATTTCTTCTTCAGTTAAATCTGGATTCATGCCAATTCTCAGAGGGGTGTTATGAGTTGCTAGTGCGATTCTATCAGCATGGCGAATTTATACAGTCGAGAGTCCCGTCTGCTCAGGTCTAATCCCTTGCAACCACGGCTGGAGGATTTAGGTTCGCCATTTATCGATACGGCTACGTGAGGCCGAACCACTGCTGACTGAGGCGACGGATAGCACACGTAACTTTTGACGTGTTCATATCAGCGCGACTTGCCGCTCCCGAGACTTTCCTTCAGGGGGAGCCTCCATAATCGAAGGACCACAACCCAAACAGACATTCGAGAAAGGCAGAAATTGGCTAATTTTTGCCTGTCGCCACTGCTATCACTGGGTCGAAAGGTGCCTGTCAGGAAGGCTGCAACCGCCCCAAGCAAACACTGTGGCGTCAATGTTGCTGCATCGAACGGTTCAATAGGTCGGCTCGCAAGCTGTATGCTGACGTGTTGATTCAAGACATAGGTAGAGGGCAGCAATGAAGATCACGGGAAGAGTCGAGATCGAGACAGTCATTGACGTCTTGTGTGATGCATGCAGCAGTTCCACGCGTTCTGAGAATGGCGGACTTCAATACGCCAGCCTCCACGCTCACTGGGGTTATGGCACCAGACATGACGGCGAGCGGTATGAGCTGCATCTCTGTGAGGACTGCTTCTTCAAGACTATTGCTTACCTCAAGCAGGAACGGCGGACCGAGAATTTGTTCAGCGACACAGCTGCTGACGCCCCTGATGATTTTGGCTTGGTCGCAAGGGACGATTTCTTCGGAGACGAGGGGAATCGTTAGGCCGTCCATTGTTTATCCGTCCGCGTACCACTCCCGAACAACAAGCACTTAGGGAAAGCGTCTGCTCTTGGCCGTTTCTGCCTGCGGTGACCGGTTGAATCCACAGCCAAAAGTGGGCATTCGATTTTCGCTATTCATCAATCTCCCGAGCGTGCGAAATTACCAGCCCTTCAATTTCTCTCAAAGGCAGGCTCATGACCTCCACCCTGGCAGTCTCGGATATTTTAAGTCCATGGAGTGGGGATGCCCCCACAGGACTAATTCAGCGTTGCAGAGAGGCATGGGACACACCTCTAGAGAGTTTGAATGATCTTATGGTCGCTACTTTTTTGAATCAGAACATCGCGACCACACCTGCTCATCGCGCCGCATGAAAGACCAGGAACGAGATGAAACCGAGTACTTCGACGGCCAGCTTCTCGAAGCTATCGAGCGCTTGCAATCCGGGGAGTAATTCATCCCGACGGTTCGACACGGACTATCTATATTGGGTCGCTTTCTGTCTCACGCGACTGGCAGAGAACGGCCAATAGCGGACTAATGCCCGCATTCGTGGCTGGATTGGAGTGCAGCGGAAACCAGTCCGGAGAAAATGGGCACAAGCAACTAACAATTAAACTAAGGGGCGAACTTCAGCCAATCCCAGCGAACGAAGTTGGCGATTTTAACCGATTGTTATACATTATCTATTAGTTCAGCTCTAATAATCCTCAAGGGGTCTATCGTTAGGCCGTGAGAATTAAAACAAGTATTCGCCCTGTCCGCCGCTTCTACGGGCTCATCACCATCGACAATTGAATGAAGATACCAAAGCGCCAGTGACAACTCATGTTGCCCGGCCTCTCCTACGAACGTGACAACATATGGCTTTGTTATTGACCTGTATCGCATGACAAGTTTGTCATAGTTTTCACCAAGTAAGGTTCCTGCTATATCTTCAATCATTTCTGGAACATCTATGTAGCTGTGATTGAGTCCAGGAGCATGAACCGCTACCTCTTTAAAAAGGACAGCAAAAGGCCCTTCGTCAGCAGGGGTTTGTTTCCCTTGGATTGACATGCTGAATTGATTATTTCCTTTCCTCTCTATTCCAGAAGATAGAGAAATTAGAGCTAACTCTATCTCTTTCTTTATGGTGCTCTTAGGAAGAATCCCTCTTATGTGGAAGGAGGCTATATCATTAGTTCTTGTACCATGAAACCACATCGCTTTAAACTCTGGCCTAGAGCTTCCAAGTGCATCGCAAATCTTCTTGTAAATATATTCTTCCGGTCGGTGGTACTGATAAGGATTTAGTGGCTTTAGCAGTAAGATAAGAGTCGTTTTGTCTGTATTCAATATTTTACAGACAGTTGACCATGCTGTGTTTTGGTCGGAACAGTCTAAGATCATTTCCGTTTTCATGGATTTGGTCGCTGATTAGGCTAACGGACGCGGGACGGGCTTTAGCCCGACCCAGTGAGCTGAGCAAACGATTTGAACCAATTGTTATGTGTCAAAGCCACTTCTAAATTATGCCAGCTTCTTTTTGTAGTTTTTTAATATAATTATTTAAAGATTTATTAAAAGCAGGGATGGTGTCACTTACAAACCCCCAATCAAAAGATAATAAGGCACTACTCCAGCCCACGCTATAAATAATCCCGTCTTCTTCGAGTTTTTTATCACCATGCTTCAGTATAAAGCTTTCTTGATCAAAGTGAGCGCCATGCTTGTCGCGGTATGCTCTGGCAGCTTCTATAAATTCATTAAACTTGACTTTAACATCACCAGAAAACGCCTCTAAAATTATCTCATCGAGAATCGGTTCCCTAAATGGTCTCTTGTTGGGGGCAATAACCCCTGCTTTCCCATAGCCGTCGTTAAAAATAGTGCAGAATTTAATTATTATTTCATCAGTTATTAGCTCATCAACAAGCTGGACATCATGAATATCAGGAAATAAGGATCCATGTTCTTCTTCAAAGCTATTCAATGCCTCCCCATCAAGTCGCAGGCCAGTTTTTAATCTTCTTCGCTCAATATCATATAATTTGGTAATTTGCTGCGGCCTTCCAGTATTGCAGAAGCGATCAACTCGCTGCCTAAGTGCTAAAAGATCAATGATTCTATTGAGGGCTATTTGCCACAAATATAACCTGCCGAGAGCTTCTTTCACTATTCATCACCATTATTTAGCACTGATAACAAAATTGAAGTAACTTAATCTAGCTGCCCTGCTCGACTGCTGCAGGCACTTCAAACTCCATATTCGCGGCACCTGAAGCAGGATCCTGCGCCTGAGTGGCTGCAATGCATTGCTCAATGTACAGCAATTCCTGAGTGACCTCCGCAGCAAGGTCTTTCAGCTCCTGCAGGAGACGTGCGTGTTGCTGTTGTACTTCAGGCGGGGCACCACCAAGCCCCGCAATTTTCCGAGTTCCACGCTCTATGCGCTGATTCAGGCTGATGAGAAGCTTCTCACCAGAATCCTTCTTCGCACCAGGAAAAAGCTGGCACTGGAGCAGTCGGAGCGCGTCGTAGATCCTGACGACCTCTTTGCTGGTTTTTGAATGGACGAAGTTCAGACTGCCCTCTTCAAATGCATGATGCTCCTGATTCTGCCCGCGCCAATTCACCAAATCGCTTTTGATCAAACCGAAGTGAGTAAGGTCGTAGGAGATACGCTGTTCAACAAGTCTGAAAGTTTCTTCTAGGCTGAGCTGTAGGTACGTATTCTGCTTGAGCTGTGCCTTTCCAAATCTGGCAGTTACAGACAAACCGCTTTCCACACAGTATTCCAGCACCATCGACTCAAACCAAATGCGACAGTACACCAAGGCTTGCCTAATATCGAACACAGCCAGCGCCCGGTAGACCTTTTCCTGGAAGCCTCCGGCATGATCCACCAAGACAATCCCCTTATTCGTGTAACTCATTACGCTACTGGCGTGTTGATCAGCCTGCCGGTGCCTGTCTGCGATGATGCAAAAACGCTCCCAAAAAAGGCGATCATGCGTCGTCACGACCATCTGAGTACTGCACAGATAGGGGTCTGAAAAGATCAGGTCGATGATGTTTGACCTATGGTCACTATCGATGGCATTGACCACATCGTCGAAAACAATCAGCGGAAATTTGTTCTTTTCGGCAACAGCCAAAAGAAGCGAAAGGCCGAGCGCTCGTAAATGGCCTTCACTCAGAACAGAGAAGGCGTCTATTGAAGTACCGTCACCGTTGGAGATCTTTATCCTGTAGCTATCGTTGGCCTTTTCAAAGTAAAGAGTGTCAATGCGTTCGTGTTCGCCATCGTGGTTGTTGATCGCTTTGTAGTACTCGGCAGCTTTCGCCTCGATACCTGAGAGACGAGCTCTCTCAAGGGACAGCTTGTAACTGATCAGATCTTGATGGAGGTTTCCGTACTCGATTTTAAGTGCCTGGATGAATGAATTGAAACGCACATTATCCGTATCACTGGCAACAAGCTCAGATCGTTGGCGGGCGAGATCTGCCATTTGAGCTCCTGTCGGAGTCAAGTCTCGTTGCGCTACTCTCTTTTCATCGAAAAGCAATCGAAGAGACTCCTCAGTTAGCTTGATCGCTTTGACCTCGGCATCGAGCTTAGCCACAACGGCATCCGACTGGGAGACTTCGGTGAACTTACGGTCGCACGCACTGACATACCGTCCCAGCTCCTCTTCGCTGCCTGCCATGAGTTGATTGAACGACTCCAAGACCAGTACCGCTTCATCCGTCCTCGCGGTAGAGTTTTGAAAGACTGCAGCCGCAGCTCGTATCTCTTCAAGAGAGAGCGCGCATGGCACACCCCGCTTGATATTGGAGTCCACTCCGAGCACGCCGGCCGAAATCTTGTTGGCCAGTTGGACGATACGATCCTTATTCTGTCGATCAGCCTCTTGCAGCCTCGTTAGTCCGTTGAGAGCCTGGAGCTCTCGTCTAGCCTTGTCGAATGGATTCTCGGTAACACTGCGCAGTGGCGTTGCGCAGGCGGGGCAGGTATCTCTGGTATCAGCGTGTTCTATTGCCTGTATGGCCTCGAACACCGCCCGAAAATTCAGTGCTGAGGCATCTCGAAGGAGTGCCGAGTCAATTTTGGCTTTGCGTTCCAGCAGGCGTGTTGAAACGGATGCCGCGCGGGCCAACTGCTTCAACAAAAACTGGACGGGGAACTCCGAACTCTTGAGCTTCTCGGCTGCGTTGACTTTCAGTTCCCTGAGTGTTTCAAGGCGCGCAAATCTGGCTTTAACCGCGTGGTGGTGCTCGGATGTCAAACCAAGTATCTGACAGACTCTAGAATTGAGCGCATCGACTGTCTCGAAGAGCGCCCGGCGTGTTTCCATAAGTGCGCCCCGTCGCTGCGTCAATGCGGCCATCCCTACCGTATTGTCGGGCCGCAGATATGTATTTAAATTGAAGCTTTCAGGTCTGACGAAGCGAGAGATGACCTCCTGAAACTCTTCCAGTCCGAACAAAGTGGCCAGGACATCGCCCTCCGCGCTACCGGTATCCTTGGAGCCCAGCAAGGAAAATTCCTGTAAGCGGTTGCGATCAATGAAGCAGCTAGACCAGGTGATGCTTTTTACGACACTCGACTTGTTCGTGCCCGTTAGAATCAGGGTCGTTTTGGCAGAACCTCGCGCAATGTATGCACGTATCTTCGTCTTGCGACGATCCGCCTCTTTGATATGTCCCGTTGTGCCGAACTCCAGCGCCTCGCACAGGGACGACTTACCACCTCCATTCGGAGCGTAGTAGATATTTTTGCTCTTACTAAATCGCAGGAGCGTTCCTTCGTCATCGCGCCCAAGGTCGCCAAACCCCCTGAAATTTTTGACCTGCAAGCTCGCCAATGCCGTAAGGCCCGAAGGCGCAACCCAATTTAGTTCGGGCTTTGCATCAAGGATGGTCTTTATACGACGGGCGAGTTTTTGATAGTCGGTGGAAAGCAAGCGCTCGGACGCGGCACTCAGGTGTGATTTGATATGGTCTGAATACCGGCCCTTGGAACCATTGACTTTGTAGATGCACCACAGCAAAGCCAGATAGGCATCCGGCTTATCCTCAAGATTTTCTCTGGCGAAGCTCAACAGGTACTGGCTCATACCTGCTCCTCCCTGATGACAATATCGAGTCTATTCGGCGGGAATCATAATGCCGTCTCATCACAAGTGGTGACTGACTGAAGATGTACACTGTACTTCGCCAATTTGATAGGCACCCGATATCCGCTTCTTGCCGTATTCGGCCTTTAGTGACCGACAGCTTCAGACCGCTAGAAGCCTATCAGAGGGTTGCCTGGTGCCTGGTTCTGGGGTTTTTCCGTAGAACGACAGAATAGGCATGGGGCAAAAATGGGGCAAACCATACGCCAATCTATGCCATTCAATGCCCACTATGCATTTATGCAACCAGGTGTGGGAGGGCGGGTCATAGTCAGCAGCCACGGGGCTATGCCTCAATATCTCCCACATACCCCAGCACAATCGGCGTGTGCTTGATAAGACGGCTGGCTCGTGCTATCAAAATGACTCCATGACAAGCAGGGATTAGCAATCAATGGCACTACAATTTTTTACTACTGCCCCGAAGGGACTGCTAGCAGAGTTCAATGCGTGCATAGATCAGGATGAGCCTAAAGGGAAAATTACGACCTGGATCAGGGATAAGGACGGTGATTACACCCATGCTGCCAAGGAGTGTCAGGAAAGGCCTGGTTTCGGCCAAGGGTGATTGATGGGGCTCTCGTATTTAACATCCTTGGCACTAAGGCAGCTGTAATGTCTACCACTGTCTATGGGTACTACCATGGACATCTAACCGAAACGTTCCTCAATCATTTCGACACGATGTTTAAGTCGGCTGCTTCTAGTGCCAAGAACACTGCCGAGGATTATCTGGGTGGAAGCGCAGCATGATGGGTGTTGGTAGTTTTTAAAGGTGCTTTGCACTGGCGGGATGGTGTTGGAGCCTTAGGGCAAAATTAGGGCAGATTCTGGACCGCAATAGACCGCAGTAGGCCTGACACAAGGGAGGATGCCGCTGTATTTGTTGGCCTAGAGCGGTCTGCACAGACACCTGAAGGGGTTCGAATCCCTATCCCTACGTTGATTATCCAATCGCTGCCTTTACCCAAAGCTCTCAGCAATGGGTGAAAAGCAGCTCTCTGCTCATGACTACGTGGCGTGACACACCCAGATCAGCAAGGCAAAGGATAAGACCGGAATTGAAAATGATATGGGGAATAAGAGAAGTCGTAGCTGAGGCGATGTAGCAACAATTCTTAAGCAAGCGGCGAGGTGCTTTAACATTAGTCGGTACCCAAATCAGTTTTTGAAGTTGAGTTCCCGGTTGATTCAAAGCAACCCAGAGATCGATCTGGAGAAGATGAAGATCTGCCCAGAATCGCCCTTGTGAGGGTCAGCGGGCTTGCACCTTGGAATAGAATCGATGCTAATTCCAGAACGTCGGTTCTGCAATAGGACGAGAAGTTAGATCCGCCGATGAGGGTCGCCTGCTCTGAGGCTCGCGGAGCGTCCAGTTGTCATGGGGCAAAAATGGGGCAAACCGTACGCCAATCCATGCCATTCAATGCCAAACATGCGCTTGTGCATGGAGTGGTGATATGCGCTCAGCCTCAATAAAGACGTGGGTTTGGGGCTTTACGAGCGAAATACTCCAACACAATTGGCGTATGTGCAGGTTAAAGACCTCTATTTCGCGCATCAGCTGGCATGCCAGAAGTGACCGGTGCGCCGCTGCAAACACGATCATTGATAGAGGGTTGGGAGTGCTGAGTTACTGCTGTTGAGATTGGTGGAATTGCAGGGGAGTGGGGGCGCCTTCCGAGAGTCGGAGAGTAGCACGATATGGGTCTAAAATTGATCTAGATGTAGTCTATCAGCCCTTCCCATCTGCTAAAGTAATCGGCTCAAGTTCGCGTTGCCGGAAATGTGACGAGTAATCGACCAAATTTGTTAAGGATAATTATGGCTAATGGGAGCTGGGTAGATCATCCCGTTTATGTGGCAGGAGTTTCGGTGGCCGGAACTATTGCTATATGTATTGCATTGTATAAAGAGGTTTTGCTGCCGGCTCAAATGGCAGCAAGTGATTATAAGGTTGGCGAGCTAGAAAGGCAGCTTAAAGATATTAGCGCTCAGAAGCTGATAATAGAGCAAGTCGCGGAGAAAACTAAGGATTCTAGTCTGTCTGAAAAACGACAGCTGTCGGGTGAGCTGGCATCTGTGAAGGCAATGTTGAAAAAAACAAATTTGGAATTTTCAAGTTTCAAGCTGGGAAATCTTTTTTTTGAGGGTGGGGTTTATCCGTCATCGTTTGATAAGGTAAAAATTGGACAATCAATTGGTATTGTCGAAAAAGCCTTTGCGGGCTCTCTGATAAAAAAAGAAGATGGATTCATAACTGTGAAAGTTGATCATCCGTGCTTCGAGAATATTGTTTACTATTATAGTGATGATGCGCCGCAAGCTATCTATCAAGTTATGTATATGTCTCGATATAGGTACGGCATGGAAGTTGGTGAGAATTATCTTCAGGTCCAGCTAGAGAAAGCATTTGGCGAACCAATAAAAATGGCAGAGGATAAGTTTTATTGGAAAATTAAAGGGGGGTTCAACATTTTTAAAGATGATGACTCTTTCCTAATCACTACTGGTGATAATCGCCCTGGTGGATGGGACAGAGTAATAGAAAGGTACTGGAAATCAATTACTGCGCAGAAAGAAACTACGAAGTAAATTAATGATTTTTCGCTCAGGAGGGGAATCAGCCGTTGCGCATGTCAACAATTGCTCGGCCCTCCTTGAACCACTCGAAAAGCCTGCCGCCGTCCGGTGTTTCAACACCTGGACAGCGCCTCTTTAGTGTGGCTGGGTCTAGCCAAATTCATACGATCACGTCGCCGGCTGCATAGGCTGCGTCGAAGCCTTTCGATAAAAGTACAAGCAGAGTCCGGTGGTGCCCTTGTCTGGCAGTAATTGCGGCTTGCTTAGAAATTGCTACAAAGCGCAGAAGTTTCAGCAGGTAAGCCCGTCAAACAGGGGCGTTGGGGGAGTGCTGTGCCCAATCCATCATTGGAGAAAGTGAGGGACTGCTTTCGGCCAATAGCGGTCGCTCGATGTGTCTACGATCTTAAGGGCGATTTAACCTTCTCTACTTGTAGCGGCAGAGGTGTATCGAACTCACTGAAGCAAATCTTCATCCCGAACCAGTTTTCTCCGCAGTTATCAACGAGATAATTGGCAGAGCGTATTTGCACCACGGCTGTATGTTAAATGATGAAGTCGACTACATAAGCATTGACTACCGGGAAGGTCTGCAGTGAAAAGACTGAAAAGTGAATGGCCGGTGAATAGCCCCGGTTTGCTATGCAGGCCTCGGGTTTGGCTTTTTCACCGACGCATCCAATTTTGGTAGCAGATATCCCTTCCTGCTAGCTACGATGACTCCCAGTTATCTGGAATGGGGGCCGTATGGAGCAAACCGAAATTGAGCCGCTTTTGGCGACGGTGTACGCGGTTCTGCGTGCAGAGGGTGCTGATGAGGCGGCTGAGATAGTCCGCGGCCATCCTGCTAATGCGGAACTGACGGGCAACGACAACTGGAATGGCGGAACCAACTATTGGGATATCCAATTCATCGTTCCTGCGTTGGAGTATGCCAAGCTCGGGGTCAAGCGGGCCCAGCTTCAGGAAAGGATCACAACTGCACTGAAGACGGTAACCGAGCACGAGCAAAACGACGCCTACTCGGCGCTGATCATACCCGCACGTGAATTCCATGCGGATTGGCGTTCCGGGAGGTCTTCCAACCTGCCGAAATCGGTGCGGCAAAACATCACGGACGGCCTACGTCTAGAGAATGTAAAGTGGTATGGCGAGCTCAATGATGTTGAGTTCCTGAGTCGGCTGTATGAGCTTGAAACCCTTCCTTCCACGGACAGTCGCTACAAAGACGCCGTCGGCGACATTTGGCAGCATCGCTATAACAACGACGACTGGGACGATGACTGGATCTTTAGCGACTCCCGATTCAACCTCTTCGATGGGAGTGCTGAGACATTTCTCCGGTTTCTCTGCGAAACAGTGCACCCCGTAGTTCGCCCCCAACGGGATGAAGCGTTTAAGCTTGTTGAGCATTTCAACGATCAACTCCAGAACGCCGGCTGGGAGTTGTACCAAGAGCAGCAAATCGCCGGCCGCCCACGCTTTTCCTATCGGTTGATAAGCAGCACTTCGACAGAGGCGAACGCAGCCAGGTCGGTCATGCGAGCGAGAGTAGTTGTCGAGGCGTTGAGCGCTGGATGGATGGCGAAGCAAATCGAGCGTCTGGAATATGCGATCGATTCAGACCCAGAATTGGCGATCGGGACCGCCAAAGAACTGGTGGAAAGCTGCTGCAAGTCCATTCTCACGAAACGAGAAATTCCGTTCACCAAGGCTGATGACCTAGGCAATCTGACGAAAAAGGTTACCAAAGCATTGCAGTTGGTTCCTGACGGAGTCAGTGAAGCAGCTAAGGGTGCTGAAAACATCAAAAATATCCTCCGCAACCTCACTCAGTTGACCAGCAATCTCACGCAGTTGAGAGGGTTGTACGGTACCGGACATGGCAAGGACGGCCAACATCGCGGGCTGCAGCCTAGACATGC
The DNA here is from genome assembly GCF_056279485.1 of Pseudomonas sp. TE12508. NCBI lineage: Bacteria > Pseudomonadati > Pseudomonadota > Gammaproteobacteria > Pseudomonadales > Pseudomonadaceae > Pseudomonas > Pseudomonas sp. TE12508. The sequence goes on from NZ_JBWCCN010000007.1 coordinate 308,995, forward strand.
TCGGCTTGCGGTTGCCGCAGCAGTGGCATTTATCGATTTCGTATCGGAAACGCATCGATACCGAGAAGCTTCGGAGCCGCAGAGGTGAAGTGCTTGGCTACGATTCAGTCGTCCGTCGGTCCAGAGCAGTCGTTTGATGGACCCGATGGGCAATTAGCCTCGACCGGCAGAGAACGACCATAGCTGTCGGTCAACGATGCAGATATTGATCGCTACAATTTACAGTCAATTGATTTTTTTGGAGGGGGCGAGCTCACTCTGAACTGCTGGATCTACCCGAAAAAAAATAAACCACTTCTCGTATTAGCTCATAAGTGAAAAATACCGTCGATTGTTTAGCTGGCTTGCGCGATTTATATTGGTTGCTACTTAGCGCATGGTTTCTTGGGCAAGAATATTATGAGTCATATGAATTCTGAAGAGCTTGAATCGTTGCGGCAAGCCGCGTTACGCGCTCTCGCACCAATTCGTCCCACCGACTCAAACACGAAAGCAGACAAATGCTTTTTACTGAATAGAAAGAAAACAGAAGCAGGGAGGCAGCTGCAACCATACTATCTTGTGTATTTTCTTTTGGTTGATCTTTTAGGCTTTAAGAATCTTGGACGATTTGAAAAAATCGATTGGTCAATACCAATAGACTTCAATGGACAAGCATATCTAGTTGAGTATGGTAAATTCGGATTAAGTCTTTTTGCACATGATCCTGAAATCGAGGAGGTTGCAACAAAAGAAATCGTAGTGCGTATCAACAAAGCCGTGAAATCGGCTCGGAACTATTTTGATTTTCTTGCTTTACAGGCGGTTGAACAATCAAAGATTAATGTTAAAAATAATAGTATTCCACTGCGCGATCGGTATGATTTTTTAAGAAGTGAATACGATTCTAAGCTCGACGAAATCAAGCTTTTGGATGAAGCGCACGCTTTCGATCTAAAACAACGGAAACTGCCATTTGGAATGTACCTTTTCTCCCCATCCTATGCCAAAAAAGAAGAAGCAAATTGGTTGGCTATCTCAGCTATTGAAGCATTCTTTAGTTGGACAGAGCATGTGATGATTCACGTCGCCGTACTCAGAGGAGCAGTGAATTCTGCAAGAGAAGTTGCAGACCTTGCTGCGGATGACTGGCCAAAAAAATTTAAGGCTGCTTTTAACCTCAAGGATCCAACAGAGAAAATTCTATTTGACCGCGCTTTGTCACTACGACAGGATCTTAGGAATTTCATTGCTCATGGAGCGTTTGGAAAGCAAGGAGAAGCATTTTCTTTTCACTCTACTGCAGGAGCTGTACCGGTCCTTCTTCCGCATAAACGAGGCAGTAAGAAATTCTCCCTCAGTGAACAACTGGATTTTGACACATATGCTGCATTCGATGTAGTCGAGGACTTTACAAGTTTACTGTGGGCCGGAGATCGTGCCCCAGCTCGTCTTTATGTGCAAGAAAGCGGTCTGCCAACGATATTGACGTTCGCTGCTGATGGGACGTATATGGCTGCAATGGTTTCGTTGGAGTCAATGAAGGAGTTGATAGATCAGTTAACCTACCAGATCGATCAAGCAGCTAATATGGATTGGTGAAGCGTAAAATTTTACCTGGTTGCTATTTTGCAGGTACGAACAAACTAGGTTGGACGAAAATGGTCGTGCGCAGGGTCGGCTTCTCGCCGATTTTTGCCGGTTACGACTGACCGAGATCGACCCAGGCTGTGTGAAAACGCCAGTAATTGTCTAACCTTCTGATCGTCGAGATCGTATCGGGGGGCGATCATGAAGCGATTCATCGAAGGTGA